>CAZQOG010000159.1:0-5621 GCA_964594925.1 uncultured Desulfohalobiaceae bacterium | reverse complement strand
GAGGGTTTGCCCTTGGTGAAGCAACGCAGTCCAGCGGGGATTTTTCAACGGCCTGGGCCTGCTACAGGCCCAGGTCCTCGTTGATCAGCACCACCTTGATCCTCCCCTTGGGGAACGACTTCTCCGTGATGGTCCACACGTTGCAGATCCGCTCGGGGCTGGCGCAGTCCTGACAGAACGATGTCTTGACGCAGGGGGTCTTCATGTCCAGGCGCAGGGCGTTGGCCGGGGCGGCCAGATCCTTGACCCGGCACATGGCCTCGTCCAGGTCGTGCACCAGCTTGTTGCGGCCGACAAGCACCACCACGTTTTTGGGGCCGAAGGCAATGGCCCCGACCCGGTTGCCGTACATGTCCAGGTTGACCAGCCTGCCGTCCTCGGTCAGGGCGTTGGTCCCGGTCAGAAAGAGGTCCACCAGCAGGGCCTGCCTGCGGCGCTCGACCTTCTCCTGCGGTGAGACATTCTTGTCAAAGGTATCCAGGATCGTGAGGTCGGTCCTGTTCTTGAAGGCCTCGTAGAGGCCCGTGGCCAGGAGCGTGGCCGAGCCCCCGAAAGAGACGCTGGCCGCCTTGGTCGACGGCAGGATGGTTTCCAGGACCGTTGTGCCGGCCTGTTCCCTGTTCTGAGCCATGTAGACCTCGAAGTTGTTGGCCTCCAGACGCCCCTGAACGTCCTTGAGCCGCATCTCCCAGAACGCGTCGAGTGCGGTTCCCATCGGTCACCTCCCTGGCTTTGCGTGGCTGTTTTGCTGTGTCCTGGACCACTAATACGTACCCGCTGAACCCCTGCCCTGGCAAATCATGGTTGCTTTTTTCCGGCCGGGGGCTGATGCTTGAGCCATGCCGACCGACACTGCCGGGCAACAGGGCCCGCTTTCAAATCAAGTCCTGCTGCAGCTCCCTTCCTGGCTCACGAACTCTCTGCACTCCCTGGCCGCTCGCGCCCCGTCCCTTGAAGAGCGCATGCGCCTGGTGCTCGAGCTGGCCCGCCGCAACGTGGCCGAGGCAACCGGCGGCCCTTTTGCAGCCGCCGTGTTCGATGCGTCCAGCGGGCGGCTGTACGCCGCGGGGGTGAACCTGGTCCTGAGCACCAACCAGGCAACCTTCCACGCCGAGATGGTGGCCATCCTCATGGCCCAGGACAGGTTCGGCCACTACGATCTGAGCCTGGCACCCGGCCGATCCTTTGAGCTGGTTGCAACCACCGAGCCCTGCCTGATGTGCCTTGGGGCAGTGCTCTGGTCCGGGGTCAGCCATCTTGTCTGCGGTGCCCGCGACGCCGACGCAAGGGCCGTGGGCTTTGACGAGGGGCCGAAACCGGCGGCCTGGGTGGACGAGCTCAGGGCCCGCAGGCTTGCGGTCACCCGGGACGTGCTGCGCCCCGAGGCCGCTACCCTGCTCAGGGAGTACGCCCGTGAGGGCGGAATCATCTACAACCCCCGACGCCGCCCCTAGCCGGCCGTTGAAAAATCCCCGCTGGCCTGCCCTCCGTAGCCTTGTGCGAAGGGGGGCTGCGTTGCTTCACCAGGGTCAAACAGTGCACCAAGATAATATGCGTTTCTCTTTGCATGTCCGACAAAGAAGGCCTCCTATTACTTACCTTGCGGACTTGTATCATTCAGCCGTCCGCCCACCCGTGCCATCAAGAGCAACACTCCCATTCCGTCCATGAGCAGCATGGAGCTCAACATGAACAGTGCCGCAAGCAACGAAGTCTCCATCTCCACCCCGTAGAGCCCGTAGACAAAGATGAACCCACCCTCCCGGATTCCCAGGTTGCCGATGGACAGGGGCGCAAAAGCGGCCACCGAAAGCAGTGTGACCAGGAGCACGTTGGCCGACAAGGGCACGCTCTGACCCAGGGAGAGCAGAAAAAGCTGGTGGGCCAGGGCCGAAAAAAAGATGATGGGCAGTGTGAGCAGCACGACCAGGAGCAGACGGAGGAAAAGATCGAGCCCGGCGACCTCACCGGACTCATTTCCATTTGCGGCCCCCCTTTTGCGTGTCTCAGCTTCGCGCATGATCCTGGCGGTGGCCTTGTGCACCAGCCTGTCGGCGGTGCGTGTCAGCACGTACAGCACGCGGCTGCTGCGCAGCATGGAAGCGGCCCCCAGCACCACCAGTGCAAGCAGCACAACGGCGGCAACGCCGAGCTGCACCGTTTTGCTGAGGTGCCAGGATCTGTCCATCTGGGGCACGGCCAGGTGCAGGGCGGTCAGAAAAACAAGGCTGATCCCCGCAATGCCCGCGACCTTCTCGAGCACGATCACCAGGGCCGCTGCACCATAGGCACCGGTCCTCCTTCCCAAGGCCAGCAACCTGTAGATGTCCGAGCCGATCGATCCGGGCACGAACCTGCCCATGGACATGCCATACCAGTAGTGGCTGAGCATGAACCAGTACCCCACGGGCCACTTCACCATCGCCCGGGTCAGACAGGTCCAGCGGAAGGCACAGCTCATGAGGCCCAATGGGAATGTGCACACACCAAGGACGAGGAAAAGCGGGTCCACCGTGGACAGGCTCCCGGCGAGCCTTGAAAAATCTACCCTGGAGCCGATAATGCCCAGGACAGCCACCGGCAGGATCCACCTGAAAAGCAGCCACAGCCTGGAAGCCCGGCCTTTATCCTGAGCGCTCAGTGTCACCTCCTGCATCCGAAGAACTGTTGCCGCAAGGTGGAGCCCAGTGACGTCCAGACCTCCTTTCCCCTTCGCACCGCATCATGTCCAGGAAATTGGACAATGATGTCCTCAGGAAGACCGGATCCGAGCAGGGCCGTGTTCAGTTGCTTATCCGCCCGCATCTCACCCTTGTCCATGTCGCGAACTTGATTCCCGTCCTCTTTCCGCCGCACCCCCGTGCACCAGGGAGACAAATTTGCGGATCTTGCCACTCGGGTCGGGTTCTATCCTGTCCCTGAACACAGTCTGAAAAGAGCATCCAGGGAGCTCAGAAGCAACAAAAGACTCCATGCTGGACCTGATCCTTTGGTGCTGCTGTCTTGCGGCAACGACCTCCATCCGGAAGAAAACAGGCGTGAGCTGGGTCAGCCGAAACTGTCTGACGGCCATGATCCCGGCCACGAATCCGCAGAAATCCAGGTAGGTGCGCAGGCTGCCGTCGGGCATAACGGCATAGTCGTCGTCCCGTCCCAGTATCCGGGTGATGACCCGGGTGGGACGGCCGCGGGGCGACTGCTCCACGCGGTACTCGGCCAGGTCTCCCTGGTCGTAGCGCACCAGCGGCATGAGCGTGTTGGTCAGGTCGGTGACCACCACCCGCCCGGGAACACCCGGGGGCACGGCCCGTCCTTCCTCGTCCAGGAACTCGAACACGGTCCTGTCCTCGCACAAATACAGCCCCGTGGCATTCGGGAGTTGGTGGGCCATGACCCCCATCTCAACAGAACCGTAGCTTTCCACCACCTTGGTCCCGTAGATCTCCTCCATGAACCTGCGTGAGCCCTCGTGGATGACCTCTCCCGTGGCCACGAGCAGGTTCAGCCCGTTACAGCGCATCCCGCGCCGGTCGATCACATCAGCCACCAACTCGAGGTGGCAGCGGTTTCCGTATAGGACACGGGGACGCTCCCTGAGCACGGCATCGGCCAGACTGTCGATGGGCATGGAGTAATCCAGGGTCTGACGCCGGAAGAGCCCCAGGCCGGAAAGCAGCCTCCTGCCTTTCTCCAGCTTCTCCCTGCGAACCAGGGCCGTGACCCGGTGATGGGGACGGTATCCGTTTCTGATGAGCACGCGCAGCCACTTGGCGACCTGGACGGAGCGTTCATAGCTGTTTCTGTAGACCGCCAGCGGCACACCTGAAGAACCTGAAGAGGTTTCCACATGGCAGGCTGTGAGATCCGTTCCCGGTCTGACCAGGGCTCCTTTGCCGGCTTCATTCAGCATAGCCCGCGTGACGATGGGCAGGCGGGCCAGACTTTCAGGGCGCAGGCCTCCTGTGGGAGCGTGGCAGCGTGTCCGTTGATACAGCTTGGCATACCATGGGACAGCGAGGGCTGCCCGGAGCACCCGTTCCAATCGCCGTTGCACCAGGGCCTCCAGCCTCCGGGGGGAGAGGCCTGGGTCCCTCAGGACCACAGCGAGCGCCCGGGCATCCTGGAACATGGTCATGGTAGTGCCGTTCAGGTGTTGAGCAGCCTGCGGTAGACCAGTGTGTCGGCAAGCCTGATCCGGCCGCTGTTGTGATAGGCCCGCTGAATGGCGGCGTTGGCTGCGTGGGTCACGTTCAAGAGGCGAATATCACCTGAGAGCGTCGAGGCCATGATCCGGGTCAGCCCATAGTAGATGCCCCGGCCCTGGTGCTCCGGCCGCACCGCGCTCAGGAGCTGGGAGTAGACCTTGCCCAGCAGACCGGGCTTCTGCCCCAGGATTGTGAAGCCGACCACCGGGCCGGACACGTCACTGTCCAGTGCCAGGAAGACCTGCTCAGGAGGGATGAACTCGAAGTTGCGCTGCATGACCGCGAGGATGTAGTCCAGGCCGGGCCTGCGCTTGAGCAGCACGGGATCTTTGAAGTAGCGGCTGTGCCCCCTGCCGTCGAAGACAGCCCGGCATATGGCCAAAATCTCTTCCTGGCGGCCGGCGTTTGCCGCTCCGGTGAAGGCTGCCAGCGGGGCATAGTGCAGCCCCTGCTCGCCGCCCTGTTTCAGCCGTCGGCGCAGGGTGGCGAGCAGTCCGGTGTAAAGCCGCCGGTGCTCGACCACCGTGAACCCCCTGTCCTGCAAGAGGCCTGTCAGGGCACTGCCGGACACGATACGCGTCGAGACGTAGGCCGTGTCCTGGGGCAACCTGTCCAACAGGGCGTCCAGAGCCAGGCCCGTGCTGTGCAGAACGGCCCCGCCCCCCATGGCGACGGCCAGATCGCCGTGTCAGTTCACGTACGCCCGCAGGTGCAGGTTCCAGAAAGGCAGGCCATAGAGGGAGGTCTCGAACCCGGATTCCGCCGCCACCCACTCAAGGGTCGGGCCGGAGTGTGACACTGTCTCGGCGAGGTCCTGTTTCTCCGGGGCCTGCACTGTGTCGTAAAGAGGGTCCTGAAACCCTTTTTCCGGCCAGTCACTTCTGTAGACATATCCTTGAACAGTCACACTTCCGCCCATTGATTTACTTTCTTATCTGAGCAGGCCTTCCTCTCGGCAGATGATTCAGGCCTGCTGCGGGGAAAGCCTTTTTTTAATCGTCGCAGGCACACCAGCCACCAGCACTTCGCCGGGTACGTCACCGATCACAACCGAGCCGGCACCTGCAACAACCCCGTCTCCAACACGCACAGAATCGATGACTATCGCCCCGATGCCCAGGAAGCATCTCTGCCCAACCTGGCTATGCCCGGCCAGTTGAACGCACGGGGCCAGGTAGGAGTGACTCCCGACCCGAACATCGTGGGACACGAACACCCTGGAGGACACAAACACGTTGTCCTCAAGAACCGCCCCCATGTCCACGGTGCAGTCCGTGAGCACGACGCACCCCTTGCCCAGGGAGACGTTTTTTTCAATGTTCGCCCGCGGGTGGACAAAGGTCGCAAAGCCCACCCCCTGGCTGTCCAGCCTCTCGAAGACCTGCTTGCGGAAGGCAAGGTGCTTGTAGCCGATGG
>CAZQOG010000158.1:0-5665 GCA_964594925.1 uncultured Desulfohalobiaceae bacterium | reverse complement strand
CCGCTCAGCTCTTCCCCAGAAACACCAGGCCGTAGTGCTTCTTGCCCTTGCGCAGCAGGAAGGCTTCCCCGTGCAGCAGATCCTCGGCCCCGGGCTGGAAAGCGAAATCCTGGACCCGCTGGTTGTTGATGGAAACCCCGCCGCCCTTGATGTCCTTCTTGGCCTGCCCCTTGGACCGGCACAACCCGAGATCCACCAGCACCTGGGCCAGGTCCGGGACCTGTTTTAGCCCTTCATAGGAGACCGAGGGCGCCTCGGACAGGGCCGTTCGCAGGGTCTTCAAATCCACCTCGGTGATGTCCCCCTTGCCGTAGAGCACGGTGGCGGCCTTCTCGATCTTGGCCAGCTCCTCGTCCCCGTGGACCAGGCGGGTCATTTCCGCCGCCAGCCTGCGCTGGGCCGTTCGCTGCTCAGGGGCGCTGCTGAGCTCCTCCTGGAGCTCGTCGATCTGCTGCCTGGTCAAAAAGGTGAAGTACTTGAGGAAGGCGATGACGTCCCTGTCGTCCACCCGGATCCAGTACTGGTAGAAGTCATAGGGCGAGGTCATCTCCGGATCGAGGTACACGGCACCCTTTTCCGACTTGCCGAACTTCTTGCCGTCGGCCGTGGTGATCAGGGGGAAGGTCAGGGCGAAGGCTTCCTGGCCCGTCTTGCGGCGGATGAGCTCTGTGCCGGCCGTGATGTTGCCCCACTGGTCGGACCCGCCGATCTGCAGCCTGCACCCGGTTGTCTTAAACAGGACCAGGAAGTCGTAGGCCTGCAGGATCATGTAGCTGAACTCGGTGAAGGAGATGCCCGTGTCCTCCCGCCCGAGACGGCTCTTGACCGAGTCCTTGGCCATCATCCAGTTCACGGTGAAATGCTTGCCCACGTCCCTGAGCAGCTCGATGGCTGTCAGGGAGCAGAGCCAGTCGGCATTGTTCCTGATCCGCGCCTCCCCGCCGAAGACCTTGGCTACCTGCCCCCGGATGTTGTCCAGGGAGGCCTCGATGTCCTTTCGCTCGATCAGTCTTCGCTCCTCGCTCTTGCCGCTTGGGTCGCCGATCAGCCCCGTGCCCCCTCCGGCCAGGAAGATGGGCTCGTGCCCCGCCCTCTTGAAGCGCAGGAGCGCCACCAGGGGCACCAGGTTGCCGATGTGCAGGCTCCTGGCCGTGGGGTCGAAGCCGCAGTACATGCTCTGGCCGGGCGCTTCGAGGTACTGGCGCACCTTGTCTTCGCTGGAGACCTGGTAGACCAGCCCCCGCCACTTGAGTTCATCAAGGATATTCACGTTCGTCTCCTCACCGGATCGCTGCCGGGTCCACGTTCAAGGCAGCCCGGCCGCGTGACCGGGCAACCGCTGCCCTGCTGTTAACCGGAATTGATTCCTGCATCAATGCGTGCATGCGCCCTGCCGGGCGCATAACGAAACATGGCAGCCCTGCTCACGCCCGGGCTGCCATGTGAAAGAATCCGTCTGATTTTTGTGTGTCCTTCTTACTTGGCCATTTCCACTGCCCGGCGCTCCCTGATGCAGGTCACCCTGATCTGGCCGGGATAGGTCAGCTTCTCCTCGACCTCCTTGGCGATGTCCTTGCACAGGAGGTAGGTCTTGTCGTCCTGGACCTTGTCGCAGTCCACCATGACCCTGAGCTCCCGCCCGGCCTGGATGGCGTATGCCTTGGTCACGCCGTTGAATCCCGTGGCCACCCGCTCCAGCTCCTCGAGCCGCTTGACGTAGTTCTGGAGCAGCTCCTTGCGCGCGCCGGGGCGGGCACCGGAAAGGCTGTCCGCGGCCTGGACCAGGACCGCCAGGACCGAGGTGGGCTGCACATCCTCGTGGTGGGCTGCGATGGAGTGGATGATGTCCTTGGACTCGCCGTACTTCTTGGCCAGATCGGCCCCGATCATGGCGTGGGGGCCCTCCACCTCGTGATCCACTGCCTTGCCCAGGTCGTGCAGCAGCCCTGCACGCTTGGCCTTCTTGACGTCCATCCCAAGCTCTGCGGCCATGATGCCGCACAAGAAGGCCACTTCAAGGGAGTGGTGCAGAACGTTCTGCGAGAAGCTGGTGCGGTAGTAGAGGTGCCCCAGCAGACGGACGATCTCCGGGTGGATGCCGTGCACGCCGACATCAAAGGTGGCCTGCTCCCCGATCTCGCGCAGCTTGACCTCCATCTCCTGCTGCACCTTCTTGACGATGTCCTCGATGCGGGCGGGATGGATGCGCCCGTCGCTGATCAGGCGCTCCAGGGCCTGCTTGGCCACTTCGCGCCGCAGGGGGCTGTACGCGGAGAGGACCACGGTTTCCGGGGTGTCGTCGATGATCAGGTCCACTCCCGTGGCCGCTTCGATGGCCCGGATGTTGCGGCCTTCCCGGCCGATGATGCGCCCCTTCATGTCTTCGCTCGGCAGCTCGACCGCCGTGACGGTCTGCTCGGAGACGTAGTCCCCTGCATAGCGTTGGATGGCCGTGGCCAAAATCTCCTTGGCCTTGCGGTCCGCAGACTCCCTGGCCTCCATCTCGATCTGGCGGATCATCTTGGCTGCCTCGTGCCTGGTCTTGCTCTCGATGTCCTCCATGAGGCGCTTGCGGGCCTCCTCCGCGGTCAGGCCGGAAATCTCCTGCAGCTTGCGCTCCTGCTCGTCCCCGAGCTCCTCGAGCTTTTTCTCCTTCTCCCCCAGGTCCCGCTCCAGCTGGGTCAGCCGCTTTTCCCAGGCCACGATGTCGCTTTCCTTCTGCGTGGCCTTCTCCAGCTTGACCTCGAGGCGCTCCTCCTTCTCCTGCAGGCGAAGCTCGAGCTTGTTCAGGGATTTCTCCTTGTCTTTGAGCTCGCCTTCCTGCTCCTTCTTCTGTTTGAAAATCTCGTCCTGTGCCTGGAGGATGTACTCCTTTTTCTCCGCCTGCGCTTCCTTCCTGGCCTCCTCCAGGATGCGCGATGCCAGTGTCTTCGATTCCTTGATCTTTTTCCCGGTGAGCTTCTTGTTCAGGATGAACCCGACAAACCCTCCCAGGACAACCGCAACGGCTGCGGCAATAATCGCGGTGGCCAGCGACATGTGATTCTCCTTTATTTGAACAGGCTGTGAGCCTGACTAGAAAGTTTTGCCGCCCGGATCGGTCCCCTTGGGAGATCACGCCAGATAGTCGTGACACCCGGGGACCTCTTGCCGGTCGGCGATCGCTTGTGACAGCTTCGAGTACACTGCTTCCAACCGTTTCAAATGGTTGGCGCTCTCAAGAATACAGGGACGATGCCGTTCACCCGAAGGGGCGGACGGAAGGAGGAGGGCTTGATACCGGGTCGCCAGCAGATCAGCGATGGACGCAAGAAGGGTCAGAAGCTGTCAGTATCGGTACGGTTCCCTTTTGTGTCATCGTGAAGAAGGTCTATGTTCATACCCCGGGAAGACGTGTCGCAAGTCGTTTTGACCGTGTTCATCAAGGTGGGCGCCCCTGGCGGCCATCAGGCTGCCCGGCTTGGGGCCGGGTGTGCACAACAGGCCGCGGGAAGAAGCTCCCCGTCAAATGGCCATTGGATCAACAAACTCCTCACGATCACGCGATCCCCAGGGTTGAGAATCAGACGGCAAACCGGGTTCACCCCTCAACCGCTGCATCATCAAGTGTATCTACAAGCTTCGCCAGCCTGGATTCCAAACTGCGGAGCCTTTGCTCGCACTCTAGCAGATCATCCGCCAAACTCAAAGCCAAAAAAGTGAGCAGTTTTTCCTTGCCCACCTTGAGACCTCTGGCATTGAGCTCCCCGAAGCGCTCCTCCAGGCAGGACATGGCCTTCCGGACCCGCTCCTCGTCCGCCTCGGTGCGGAAGAAGATGTCCAGCCCCAGGACATTGAGGTTGTAGCTTGGCATCAGGTGTCGTTATTTGCCTCTTGCACTTTCTCCAGGAGGCGCTCCACCCGGTCCAGCACATCTCCCCGGGTTGCCTGCTCCCGGGTCAGCAACGACCGGAGCCGGTCGTTCTCCTGCTGCAGGTGCCGGACCCGCTCGATCAGCCCCTCGATGTGCGTTTCCAGCTTTTCCAGAAGTTCCATACGCGCTCCGTCACCGGCCCGGCACTTTTTTCTTCGGCAGATTGCTCTGCCGGGTCCTGGCCACTGCCAGGGCATCCTCGGGCACGTCCCTGGTTATTGTGGAACCTGCCCCGACCAGGGCCCTGTCCCCAATGGTCACCGGGGCGACCAGTGCGGTGTTGCTCCCGATGAAGGCCCCGGCTCCGATGTGGGTCTGGTGCTTGTTCTTCCCGTCATAGTTGCAGGTGATGGTCCCCGCCCCGACATTGGCCCCTGCCCCTATGGTGGCGTCGCCGATGTAGGAGAGATGGTTGACCTTGACCCCGTTCTCCAGGAGGGACTTCTTGACCTCCACGAAGTTCCCGACCCTGGCGTCCTGCATGAGCGAGGCACCCGGCCTGAGCCTGGCATAGGGGCCAACGACGCAATCCTGTCCCACGCGGGCCTGCAGCAGGTGGGAAAAGGAGCATATCCTGGATCCCTTGCCCACGTCCGTGTCCCTGATCCAGCAATGGGACTCCACCACCGCACCGCTCTCTATGCGGCTTGACCCATAGATTTCGCAGGGCCCGGTGACGCTGGCACCAGGTTCGAGGTGCACCCCGGGCCCGATGCGCACGCCATCGGCCTGCCGGATGACCACCCCGCGGTCAAGCCAGGTGGCGACCAGCTTTTGCCTGAGCCTCTCTTCGCTCTGGACAAGCTCCAGGGGGCTGTTGATACCAAGAAGTGCCTGGTCCTGCCCGCAGTTCACGGCCAGGACTTCCTGCCCCGCACCAACGCACAGGTCCACCAGCTGTGTGATGTAGAACTCGGCCTGGGCATTGTCGCTGGTGAGCCCGGCAAGCAGTGGCTCCACCGCCTCAAGGCGCAGGCAGTAGATGCCCGCGTTGACCTCCCTGCAGTCCGGGCCGTGGAGGGCAGTGTCGAAATCCCTGGCCTCGACGACCGCCGTGACCCGGTTGTCCTGGGCGCGGACAACCCGGCCGTATGCCCCGGGATGGTCCAGGCTCAGGCTCATGAACCCCAGGGCGGCACCCGATGCCGTGACCTGATCGGCAAAGCCCTGCAGCGCCTCGGCAGAAACCAGGGGCGCGTCCCCGTTGATGACCAGGCACCAAGTCAGGCCCTCTCCCTTCAGCACCGGCCAGGCAGAGGACAAAGCGTGCCCGGTGCCCAGCTGCGGCTCCTGGAGGACGAACCGGTCGTTCATTTCCGGAAAGGCGGATGCAACCTGGTCCGCGCCAAAGCCGACCACCGTCCAGATCCGTGACCCCACCACGGGCTCCAGGGCCCGGTAGACCAGGGAGAGCATGGGCTCGCCAAGCAGCTGCTGCAGCACCTTCGGGGCGCTCGAGTACATACGGGTCCCTTTCCCCGCTGCAAGCACGAGTGCACCGAAATCATTCCGCTTGTTTGCCATGTCAGGGCCTCTTTCCTCAGCTGGGATCACTCTTGAACACACAACAGGGCTGCACGATACCTGCCCGCACCATCGCCCGCAACTGTTTCCCCCACCTGCAAAATTTCCGAGGACACCCCCGTCGGAGAACAAAAAAGAGATTCATCCGGTTCGAGGGTACTTTTTGAAAATTACCGGTTTCGGAAAGAGGCCGTGGGTGTTCATGACCAGCCAGAATGGAAGTGCGTC
>CAZQOG010000157.1:0-5755 GCA_964594925.1 uncultured Desulfohalobiaceae bacterium | reverse complement strand
CAGAACAACACGGCAGTGGACTTCAGCAAAATCATCACTGTGAGCGTGACCTGGAACGGGACGGGCGGCGGGCATACCTACAGCGCGCAGCTCATCAAGTCCAGGATCTACTGAGACAGGCAGGCCATGATCACACCAAGCCACACCACAGGGGAGCGGGGATCGATTCTAGTCTTTTCCCTGCTCGTCCTGCTCGTGGTGACCATCACGGCCTTTTCGCTCATGGGCTCGACCAGCACCGAGCTGAGCGTGGCCGGCAACGAGCGCTTTCAGACCCTGGCCTTTTACACCACCGAGAGCGGCTGGCAGGAGGAGGTCGCCTGGCTGGACAACCAATATCCCCCGTTCACCGAGAACCAGACCATTGCAGGCGATCTCAATGTGGGTCTGGGCAGCTCTCACGACGTGAACTCCTCCTATGAGGTCCGGTCGGCCTTCATCGCCTACAGCGCGACCGACCTCGTGGGCTACTCGCTGGGGAAGTTCCTGAGGTACTACTACGAGGTCGACTCCACAGGAGAGGTCCCGGCGCGCAACGCCATCAGCTCGGTGACAGTGAGGGCGAACAAGATCTATCAGGCGGGGGAGTATTGAGATGTCTGTGCGGCGCGCCCTTCTGTTCCCGGCAGTGTTTCTCCTTCTGACAGCGGCCGCAGCCCGGGCCGAAGTCACCCTGGTGGCCCCGGGGGACTATGCCACCTCCCTGCTCGACGTGGGCGACGTCTATTACCTGGACCGGACCCACACCATCACCGACATGCCGGCCCAGTTCGCCACCTACACCGCGGTCATGACCAAAAATGACGACAAGTCGGTAACCGACCTGTCCCACATCACGCTGACCACCAATGCCTCGGCCACGGTGTATGTAGCCTATGACAACAGAGCCTCTGGCCTGCCCGACTGGATGAGCGGCTTCAGTGACACTCACCTGAATATCGAGACCACGGACGTGTCCCTGGACCTTTATGAAGAGACGTATGCTGCCGGGACCATCACCCTGGGCGGTAACCTCGCCAGTGGGGCCGCGGGGGCGCAAAGCAACTACATCGTGTTCATCTCCACCACCGAGGATGTGGTCACAGGAACCTACGAAAGCGGCGTGCTGGGCGACTGCCCCATGCCCCCGTTCATCGTGGCCGAGGACGTGCGGCCCAACGTACTCATCATCTTGGACCATTCCGGATCCATGAACAGCAATAACAAGTGGTCGAGCGCCAAGTCCGTGGTCATCGATCTTCTGGACACCTTCCCCTCTGTCAGGTTCGGGCTGATGCGCATGGACGGTTCCGACACCGATGGGAACGACACCATCAGCGTCGAAGAAAACATTATCCGCCAGGGCGGCAAGATCCTCAAGCCCTGCGGCACGGATGTGGACGAGATCAAGTCCTACATCAAGAACTGGGGCTCGGCAAATGATCCGCAGACCTGGACCGTGCTGGCCGAGACCCTGGCCTCGGCTGGTCAATACTTTGCCACGGTCGAGGAAAACGGCACACGGGTGGGCATGGGGCCTGAAGGCTTTGGGTTTTACGACCGGGGCTACACCATGGCCAGCCATGGCGTGAGCGCCACGAACTACGACGACAACGGCAATGCCGTCGACACCACCAGCCCCATCGAGTTCTACTGCCAGCAGTCCTTTGTGATCTTCATCACGGACGGCCTGTCCAACAACGACAGCGACTGGCCGGTCGTGAACAGCGTGATCGGAAACTACGACACTAATGATGGGGGTGACGGCAGCCACAGGTACTTCGACGATGTGGCCCTGTATCTGAACGAAAAGGACATGCGTTCGGACCTCGCGGGCACCCAGAACATCGTGACCTACGTGGTGGGGTTCCAGATCGCCGACTCCCTGCTGGAGCGGGCGGCATCAAACGGCGGGGGCAAGTACTACACGCCCACGACCTCGGAAGAGCTTGCCGCTGATCTCCAGGACGCCCTTGCCGACATCCTGGCCAAGATCTCTTCCGGCACGGCCGTGTCCACCATTTCCACTTCGGCCCAGAGTGATGACTACCTCATACGGGCCAGGTTCCTGCCCGCCAATTGGTGGGGCTACCTGGAAGCCTTCACCCTGCCGCTTGCGGAAATCCAGATCCCCGAGTGGGAGGCTGGAGCGCTGCTTTCCCAGCGGCTGCCTTCGGAGCGGACCATCAAGACGGTCCTGGAAGGCGCCATGGTCGACCTCGTTTCCACGAACACGGACCTCAAGGCCGCCCTGTCGAGCGAATGGGAAATGAACGCCACTGAAACGGGCAAGGTCATCAACTATGTCCGGGGCTTTGATACCGACGAAGGGGCAGGGGATGATGACTTTCGCCAGCGGGGCGACTGGCTGCTCGGCGACATCGTCTACTCCACGCCGGCCTCGGTCACCGCACCAATCTTTCCGTACAGGGAAAACGGGTATCAGACCTTCAAAAAGAATCATGCCGACCGGGAGACCGTCATCTATGTCGGGGCCAACGACGGCATGCTCCACGCCTTCAACGCCACCAACGGTGAAGAGATCTGGGCGTACGTCCCCGGGGTGGTCCTGCCCAAACTGCCCAAGCTGACCGAGAAGGATTGTCACGACTACTCTGTCGACCTCACCCCCCGGGCTGCGGATGTTTACGACGGCACGCAGTGGCGGACGGTGCTGCTTGGCGGCCAGCGTCTTGGCGGGGACGGCTACTTCTGCCTGGACGTCACGCAGACGGACCCCGAACAGGTCGAGGTGCTCTGGGACATGATCCCCTTCTCCAGCCGCAAGTCCTCTGTCCCGGCCTCCTGGGGCAAGTTCCAGTGGGAGGCGGTGAACGGCACCTTGATGGAGAAGTGGCTGGCGGTCATTCCGTCCGGCTATCACGAAGGTCCTTCCCCGGGAAAGATTGCCGCCTTTGATTTCCAGGACGGGTCCAAGGAATCGATCTGGAGCAACAGCACCCATCTCCTGGACGAGCTGGCCACCCAGAACAGGACCAAGTCCTACTTCTCCATGTCCCCAGCCACGGTGGCCGATCTCGATGACGACACTTATGTCGACCTGATATATGCGGGCGACACCGAGGGAACCCTGTGGAAGTTCTACTATGACTATGCCAATCGGAACTGGCGCCAGACGCGGTTTTTCGAGACCGGTGGGCAACCCATCACCGCCGCCCCTGACCTGTCCCTCGACGGTGACGGAAGGCTGCACGTCTCCTTTGGTACCGGCCGGTTCATGGTCACCAGCGACAAGAACGATTCGGTTCGCAACTCCTTTTACAGCCTGGTCGACGAAAAAGTGGCCGTCACCGTGAACGGCACAACCGAGCACCACTTCATGGACACCACCACGGTCACCAGGTCCGATCTGGTCGACCTGACCACTGTGACCAACGCAACCGCGTTCAGCACTCTGGGCGAGTCCGACCAGACAGCTGTCCAGGAGACTGGCTGGTTCTTCGATCTCGACAACTCAGGAGGAAACCCGTCCGAGCGGGTTGTCGAGCCTGCCGTTACCGTGGCCGGGGTCGTGTTTTTCGTGAGCTTCACACCCACCGACGATGTCTGCGCCTATGGAGGCCAGGCCCGGCTCTTCGCCGTGGACTTTGTTACCGGGATCGGAACGAGCGCGCTGAACGAACCGGACACGGACAGGTACAAGGTCCTTGGTGCAGGCCTGCCGTCCAAGCCTGTGTATTCCTTTGATCCCCAAACGCGTTCGAATCAGCTCTATGTGCAGACGAGCGACGCCACGATCCATGTCGAGAACATCAATGTGGAGTATTCCGGCCTGGGCATCAGTTCGTGGCGTCGCAACTGGTAGGAGAGGAAATGAAGTACCTATGCGTGTCTGTTTTGTTCCTGGCGGCTCTCATTGCAACGCCCCTGGCCAGGGCCCAATCCCTGGACGTGCTTGTTGAAGGGGTCGTTGGCGACAATGCCCCGTCTTCCGGCATCTACCTGCTCCATGATGTCGACATCGTCCTTCCCGAAGGCATGGTGCTCGTAACCGTGGCCGGCGGGACAGTGACGGTTTCCCTGGGGCAAGAGACTGAGGTCCTGGACCAG
Source organism: uncultured Desulfohalobiaceae bacterium (assembly GCA_964594925.1). Taxonomy (GTDB): domain Bacteria; phylum Desulfobacterota; class Desulfovibrionia; order Desulfovibrionales; family CAZUBS01; genus CAZUBS01. Next base: position 1,705 of record CAZQOG010000157.1, on the reverse strand, counting down.
GAAGGCGAGTCCTTGGGGCTGGAGGACATCCAGGGCGGTATGGCCGTCAGGGTTGCCGGAAGCCTGCTGGACGAAAGAATTTTTGGACGTCTGGTGGCCGTACTCGAACAGTGAGGCCCTTTGGACAGGGCGTCATGGCGGGCTTGGTGGGAGATCTGTTTCCCGGATTCAGGCGATGTGCAGCGTTGACTGGAGGGCGAAGGACAGGGTACCGCTCCCGTGCAGATACGGGAGCTTTTTTTTACATTTGCAGCAAGGAGTGCAGCGGATGCAGGTCTGCATCGTGGGGACTGGGTATGTGGGGCTGGTTACGGCTGCGTGTTTTGCCGAGATGGGCAACCACGTGGTCTGCGTGGATGTGAACCCCGCCGTGGTGGAGCGGTTGGAACGGGGTGAGGTGCACATCTACGAGCCGGGGCTGGAGGAGCTGGTGGAGCGCAACACCCGTGAAGGCAGGCTGCGCTTCACCACCGACCTGGGCCGGGGCATGGAGCAGGCCCTGTTCGTGCTCATCTGCGTGGGCACGCCCCCCCGTGAGGACGGGAACTGCGACCTGTGCCACGTCCATCAGGTAGCCCGCGATATCGGCCAGCGCCTGCAGCGCTACACCGTGGTCGTCACCAAGTCCACCGTGCCCGTGGGCACGGCCGACGCAGTCCGGAGCCTGATCCTTGAGGAGCTGCACCAACGAAAGGTGGAGGTCGAGTTCGACGTGGTCTCCAACCCCGAGTTCCTCAAGGAGGGCGACGCCGTGGGGGACTTCATGAAGCCGGACCGGGTTGTCGTGGGCACGGACAACCCCAGGGCGGCCGACCTGCTCCAGGCCCTGTATGCACCGTTTGCGCGCAGCCGGGAGAAGCTCATGGTCATGAGCCCCCGCAGCGCCGAGATGACCAAGTACGCGGCCAACTGCATGCTGGCCACCAAGATCTCCTTCATCAACGAGGTGGCCAACATCTGCGAGCGTGTCGGGGCGGACGTGCGCGAGGTGCGCATGGGCATCGGCGCCGACCACCGCATCGGCTACCAGTTCATCTACCCGGGGCTTGGTTTCGGCGGCTCCTGTTTTCCCAAGGATGTCAAGGCGCTCATCCACACGGCCAGGGAAAGTGCCTACGATCCCCAGCTGCTCCAGGCCGTCGACCAGGTCAACGACCGGCAGAAGCTGGTGCTGGCGGATAAGATCAGGCAGTACTTCGAGCCCCAGGGCGGTGTGGACGGCAGGACGCTCTGCGTGTGGGGGCTGGCCTTCAAGGCCAACACCGACGACGTGCGCGAGGCTTCCTCGCTGTCCATCATCCGCAGCCTCACGGCACAGGGCATGCGCGTCAGGGCCTATGACCCCGTGGCCGGTGACAGGGCCCGTCAGGCCCTTGAGGACGAGCCGCTGGCAGAGGTCGTCGGCGAGCAGTACCAGGCGCTTGAGGGCGCAGACGCCCTGGCCGTGGTCACGGAGTGGAACCAGTTCCGCACTCCGGATTTTGCGCGCATCAAGGAGGTGCTCAGCGCCCCGGTGCTCTTCGACGGCAGGAACCTCTACCAGCCATCCTTCATCGCCTCCCAGGGCTTTGCCTACTTCTGCATAGGGCGAAGCGATTGCCGGGACCGATGAGGCATAAAAAAAGGTTCATCCGGTTCAAGAGTACGTGGTCATCGCACATGTTGGAGGCAGTGGGCATTCATGCCCAGCCGAATCCGTGTCTTT
>CAZQOG010000156.1:0-5773 GCA_964594925.1 uncultured Desulfohalobiaceae bacterium | reverse complement strand
GAGGGTTTGCCCTTGGTGAAGCAACGCAGTCCAGCGGGGATTTTTCAACGGCCTGTGAGCAGGGGGGGGAAGAGCAGGTCCCGTTTCCAGTAGTAATGCAGGGCCGGGGTGAGCAGCTCGGGCACGGATCTGATCAGGGTCTCCAGCTCCTCACTGTCTACGGCGCAGAGCTCTTCGACCTCGGCCGGGTCGGGTCGCAGGTCATCCGTGACAACTCCGGCCGTGAACAGGGACACGAACTCGTTGCCGGTCTCCGGGCCTCCGGCCAGCTCGTGGAGCAGCCGCAGCCGCCGCAACGAGACCCCCAGCTCCTCCCAGACCTCCCGCAGGGCGGCCCGCTCCCTGGATTCCCCTGGTTTGACATGTCCGGTGGCCGAGAGGTCCCAGCGCCCTGCATAGAGCTTTTTCGATCTGCTCCTGCGTTGCAGCACCAGCTTGTTCCCGGGGCTGAAAACCAGGATGAGCACGGCCCTGTGCAGCAGCTGCTGCCGGTGGACCTGGTCCCGGGGCATCAGGGCCAGCACGCGGTTGGAGGTATCCACAACCTCGACGAACTCGTGATTTTGGGACATGGAATTCCTGGCCTCGGCAAAAGAAGAGGTACTTCACGACATCGGGCAGGGCCCACTATACAGCGAAGTCCATCCGGAGTCAGCCCCGAGCCTCACAACCGGCCATGGTCAATGCAGGACGTTTCCGGACGTGCAGTCCTGAACACAGGGTTGCACGGTTCAAGTTCCCGTGCACTGGCCGAGGACACGATGGTGACAACACGATGTGTGCCCTGCATCTGTCAGGCTTTGCATAAAATGAAATTGACACGTATGATTTCCTGTGATGGAGGCAGGCGCAGCAAGGCGATGCCCTGGCTTCTCCAGGGGCCGGGTCCATGAGTCAGGCGGTTCGCTTTGTCAGGTGCGGCACGTCCGACCTGGAAGAGCTGGTGCGGTTCGAACAGGAGGTCTTCCCCCACCCATGGACCCGGGAGCAGTTCCGTCTCAGCCTGGACCAGAATGCCTTTCACATCTTCGGGTTCAGGCAGCAGGACACGATTGTGGCCTACTGCTCTTTTGTGACGGTCATGGACGAAGCCGAGATCCTGAACATCGCGGTCAGGACCGAGCTGCAGCAGCAGGGCATGGGTGAACGTCTCCTCCGGCTGGTGCTGAACATCTGCCGCAGGCTGGGAGTTGAGCGGGTCACCCTGGAAAGCAGGCCTTCCAACACGGCCGCACTGCGGCTCTACCAGAAGCTTGGGTTCACAACCCTGGCGGTGCGGAGCGGCTACTATCCGGACACGGGTGAGGACGCGATCGTGCTGCAGCTGGACATGACCGGAGAATGGGAACCGGTTCCACCGGCAGACTGAGTTTGGATTTGATGTTGCGTGTACCAACAAGGAGCCTGAAGCAATGCGTACTGTCGATCAGATTGATCTCGAGGGGAAAAAGGTCATCGTCCGCGTGGATTTCAACGTGCCCCTGGAGAACGGCATGGTGCACGAGGAGTACCGGATCACGTCCACCCTGCCGACCCTGCGGCACATTCTGGATCAGGGCGCGGCTCTCATCTGCTGCTCCCACCTGGGAAAACCAAAGGGGAAACCGAAACCGGAGCTCTCTCTTGCCCCGGTTGCCAGGCGGCTGAGGGAGCTTCTGGAGCGGGAGGTTTCCATGGCCCCTGACTGCATCGGACAGGAGGTGTCGGACATGGCCGGGGGCATGCAGCCAGGGGAGGTGCTGATGCTGGAAAATCTTCGCTTCCATCCCGGCGAAAAGGAGAATGACCCGGATTTCAGCAAAGACCTTGCTTCACTGGCCGATGTCTATGTCAACGACGCCTTTGGCGTGGCCCACAGGAAGCACGCCTCTGTGGTGGGAATCACCAGGTTTGTCCGGGAATGCTGCGCCGGGCTGCTGCTCACCAAGGAAATCGAGACCCTGACTGATTTGCTGCGCGAACCACGCAAACCATATGTGGTCATCTCGGGAGGGGCCAAGGTCTCCAGCAAGCTGGGCATTTTCACCAACCTCCTGGACAAGGTGGACAGGATCATTGTGGGCGGAGCCATGGCCAATACCTTCCTGAAGGCCCAAGGCTACGAGGTTGGCAGATCCATGGTCGAGGACGATTTGCTGGACACTGCCAGACAGATCCTGGACCAGGCCCGCCAAGCCGGTGTGAGCCTCTACCTTCCGGTGGACTTCATCACGGGCCAGTCCACGGAGAGCAGATCACCTGCAGCGGTGCGGCCCTATCAGAACGTGCCTGCCGATGAAATGATCCTGGACACGGGGCCGGCAAGCCACGCCCTGTTCTCCGAGGTGCTCAAGGATGCCGGCACAGTGGTCTGGAACGGCCCCATGGGACTGTTTGAAAATCCCGCCTTCTCCCAGGGATCCTTCGGTATGGCCGCAACCATGGCCAACATCGAACAGGCGGTCACCATCGTGGGCGGAGGCGACACCAACGCCCTGATTTACGACACCGGCCTGGCGGATAAGTTCAGCTTTGTCTCCACCGGGGGCGGGTCGTTTCTGGAATTTCTGGAAGGCCACACCCTGCCGGCCATCAAAGCTTTGGAGGAGTGCTCGCAATGACCACCATGCTCATGGCAGCCAACTGGAAGATGCACAAAACGGGACACGAGGCCCAAACCACGGCACAGGATCTGGTGACGCGGGTGGCTGAACAGCTTCCCAAGGACAGGGAGGTCCTGATTCTTCCCGCCTTCACCTCGCTCCAGCCTGTGCACAGAGCCGTGAAGGATTCCCCCGGGTTCGCCGTGGGCGGCCAGAACTTCTACCCGGATGAGCAGGGTGCCTACACAGGCGAGGTCTCCCCGGGGATGCTCCTTGACTGCGGGTGCAGCTATGCCCTGGCCGGCCATTCCGAACGGCGCCATGTCATGGGCGAAGACGACACGTTTGTGGGCCGCAAGGTCCTGTTCGGGCTGGACAAAGGGCTGCGCATGATTCTCTGCGTGGGCGAGACGCTCGAGCAGCGTGAGCAGGATCGCGTGCAGGAGGTCCTGCAGACACAGTTGCGGGCCGGGCTTGCCGATGTGGACCAGGACATCGATCCCTCCCGACTGGCCGTAGCCTACGAGCCGGTCTGGGCCATCGGCACCGGAAAGGTCGCCGGTCCCGAAGAGATCGCCCGGGCCCATGCCTTCGTGCGGCAGCAGCTCCAGGCCCTGCTCCCGGGTCCTGGGCCCAGCATCCGCATTCTGTACGGCGGCAGCGTCAAACCGGACAACTGTGCACGGATCATCGGTCTTGACAATGTCGAGGGCGTCCTGGTAGGTGGCGCAAGCCTGAATGCCGCCAGCTTTGCCGACATCGTGCTGGCCGGGATTTGACAGAAGGCCGGCACACCTTACAGTACTACGGATTCAGAAACACGCACCAGCGTGCATACCTGACCTGAACGACAGTCAAAGGAGGAGGAGTCTTGGCTCCATTGATCATCACCATACACGTCATCGCCTGCATCGCCCTGGTCCTGCTGGTGCTGCTGCAATCCGGCAAGGAAGGCATGGGGGTCATTTTCGGCGGTGGCGGCAGCACCTCGCTCTTCGGGTCCAGCGGTGCCGGGGGCCTGCTCTCCAAGCTGACGATCGGCGCGGCCACGGTGTTTTTCATCACCTCCCTCTCCTACAACCTGATCAGCTCCAAGCCGGAACAGGCACCACAGGAATCGATCATGCTCGAAGCCCCCGCCGGCGACCAGGGTTCCCCGGAAATGGCCCTGCCGCCTGCGACCACTGGGGGAGTTGAGGATCAAGGGGCTGGACAGCTGCCCCAGGAAGACGTAGAGACTTCTCCTTCAGCCACGGACAACGCTTCAAGCTGATTTTTCGTGGCTGATCCCCTGTGCCGAAGTGGTGGAACTGGTAGACACGCTATCTTGAGGGGGTAGTGGGCTAACGCCCGTGGGAGTTCGAGTCTCCCCTTCGGCACCATCTGCACCACATCCAGGCCGGCGAGCATGCCGGCCTTATTTTTTTGCCGTTACGGCGGGCACTCCGGGGTCTCGTCAGATCGGTACGAGGGTGCCGAATTATTTTTCGAGGCCTTCCAGCTCCAGGGCCACCAGGTCCTGGTAGCTTTCCCGTTTGCGGATCAGCCTTGCCTGGTCGCCGTCGACCATGACCTCGGCCGCCCGGGGCCTGGAGTTGTACTGGGAGGACATGGTGAAGCCGTAGGCGCCGGCTGAAAACGCAGCCAGGAGCTCTCCCTGCTCCAGCCGGGGCAGGGAGCGGTCCTGGGCCAGGAAATCCCCTGACTCGCAGATCGGACCCACCACGTCCATGAGCAGATCCTCTCGCCCGTGGGGAACGACCTCTGCCAGCCGATGGTAGGAGCCGTAGAGCGAGGGCCGGATCAGATCGTTCATGGCCGCGTCCACCACGGCAAAACTCTTGACCGCAGACGTTTTGGTGTACAGCACCTCGGTGACCAGGATGCCGGCATTCCCGGCGATGACCCGGCCCGGCTCGAGGATCAGGGTCAGGTCGGTGCCCTGCAGCATCCGGGTCAGGGCCTGGCCCAGCTCGCGGGGATGGGGGGGGTCCTCTTCGTTGTAGGTGATGCCGAGCCCCCCTCCCAGGTCCAGGTAGCGGATGTCCAGACCCAGGTCCCGGAGCCTGGTGCAGTAATCCAGGATCCGCTTCAGGGCCTCAAGAAACGGTTCGATGCTTGTGAGCTGGGAACCGATGTGACAGTCGATCCCCACGGGGTTGACCCCGGGCATTGTGTGGGCCTGCTGGTAGGCCTCCAGGGCCAGGCTCATGTCCATGCCGAACTTGCTCTTCTTGAGCCCCGTGGCCACGTAGGGATGTGTCTTGGGATCCACATCAGGGTTGATGCGCAGGCTGATGTCCGCGGTCGCCCCCTTGTCAGTGGCGATGGCGTTGATGCGCTCCAGCTCTTCCCAGGACTCCACGTTGAACATCAGGATGCCGGCCTGCAGGGCCTCTTCGATCTCGTGCGAACGTTTGCCCACGCCGGAGTACACGATGCGTGCGGCCGGTATGCCCGCCAGAAGGGCCCTGTGCAGCTCTCCCCCGGACACTATGTCCGCCCCGGCCCCCAACCCCCCCAGGAGCTTGAGCACGCTCAAGTTGGAGTTGGCCTTGGCCGAGTAGCAGGTCAGGTGCTCCAGGGAGCTGAAGGCGGAATCAAAGGCCTGGTAGTGGCGGGGTAGACGTACAGAGGGGTGCCGAACTCCCTGGCCAGGTCCCGCACGGGCACCTCTTCCGCCCAGAGCTCGTTGTTGCGGTACGTAAAGTGATGCATGACGACTCCTTGAGTGCATTCCGGTAGATTCGCCCCTCCCTCCAGGCCTGAAAAAAGGGCAGATTGAAGCTGCGATCAAAAACTAATCAGATTCGGCCCCAACGACCCCGACCCCGGTTGCAACCGGGTCTATCTGGTCGCGGATGTTGCTGCCTTTGAGCCGCCACCGATAGGCCTTGGTCCCATCCAGCCCGCAGAGCACAACCCGGATCTCAGGCCCACGGCGCTGCACCTGCGGGGAGTCGGGATCGACGACACGGCTGACCACGGGCTGGAAGGGACAGGTCAGGCACAGGTCGGATGGATCCGCCGTTTCAAGCTCCACGATGACATCTTGCAGGTTGGTGTACCGGCCTCCAAGCGTGGCCTGAATGTGCAGACAGTCGTTGTCCAGGCGTGCGGTTGCATTGTGCCAGGTGAACCTTTCCTGGTCGGCGACCGGCTCAGGCCACATCTTCTTGCCGCAGGCAGGG
>CAZQOG010000155.1:2891-5841 GCA_964594925.1 uncultured Desulfohalobiaceae bacterium | reverse complement strand
TCTTCGCAGGCCGTTCAAAAACCACGATGGCAACCCAGGCTTCGCATAAGCTCCGCCGTGGCATGGGGCGCTTTACCAAGGGCAAGGCCGAAGCGTATTCTTCATACGTGAGGGTTTGCTCTTGATGAAGCAACGCAGTCCAGCGGGGATTTTTCAACGGCCTGCGGGCTACATCAGCTGGTAGATCCTGACCTCTGGCTGGGCCTCGAGCAGGGGCTTGAGGTCCTTGACCACCTCATTGGCAAAGAAGTCGCTTGTCAGGTAATCCGCAGCCTGGGTGCCGGACTCGAAGCGGTGCAGCACCTGGACGTCCTCTGGCCGGACCAGGAGCTCCTTGGACACAGCCCCTGGAACCTTGCTCAGAAAAGGTTCCCGGTACTTGGAGTAGACCTCTGTGGCGGCCTTTCGGTCCTCGTCGCTGATCTTCAGAGTGATCTGAAGGTAGGCGCTCATGACGTGCTCCTTGATGGTTGGGGTTCGGGGACATTTCGATTCCCGGCCTTGCTGATTGCTGCGCACGGCCTTTTATTTCACCATACATTATTTTCCCGTGTTGTGAACGTCTGCAGGTCTGGTTCAACCGACGCCCGGCTCCAGCACCGTGGTACTCCATGAAAGATTCCCGTTGTCACCGGTCCCGGCCGCGGCTATAGCTGTCATCCCATGCGCCGCTTCAATCTCGTCTGCGTCACCGTGACCACCATACTGGTCATCTCCGCGCTCTACACCCCCCAACCCCTGCTGCCCACCCTCAGGGCCGTTTTCGACGTCAGCCCGCCCACAGCCGCCCTCCTGATCACGGTGGCCATGCTGCCCCTGGGCGTGGCCCCGCTCGTGTACGGGCTTCTCCTGGGAAAGGTCTCCCCACTGACCATGACCCGCGTTGCCGTGCTGCTGCTGGCGCTGTCCCAGGCAGCCATTGTTGTGACCGACTCCTTCGGCGTGCTGCTCGGCCTGCGGCTGCTCCAGGGCCTGTGCATCCCGGCCGCATTGACCGCCCTCATGACCACCATGTCCAGCGAGTCTTCCGATCAAGGCCTGGGACGGACCATGGCCCTGTATGTCTCGGCAACCATCGTCGGGGGGTTCTGCGGGCGTTTCTTCTCCGGGGTCGTGGCCGCCTTCTTTGGCTGGCGGGCCGCCTTCGCCACCCTGGGGCTGGCCCTGCTGCTCAACTTCGCCCTGCTCCTGAAGCTCAAGATCAAGGCATCGCCCGGCCGGGCAGAGCCGCTCAGTTTGTCCCGCATGCGGCTGGTGCTTGGACACCCAGGCTTCCTGCGCGTCTACCTGACCATCTTCTGCCTCTTCTTCGTCTTTGCAGCCGTGGTCAACTTTCTGCCCTTTCGCCTGAGCGAGTTCTCCACCGCCCACCAGGAGCTGCGCGCCGCCTTCGTCTACCTCGGATATCTGGCGGGCCTGGCGGCCAGCCTTTCGTCACCGCGCATGGTGCCGCATCTCGGAGGGCCTGCCCGGGCCATGCTCCTGGGGCTGCTGGCCTATCTCGGGGCCGTGCTTTTGTTCCTCATTCCCCTGGAGTTCAGCCTCTACCTGACCATGTTCCTGTTCTGCGGGTCCATGTTCTTTGTGCACTCCACCGCGCCCGGGCTGCTCAATGCCAGGGAACGCAGTCAGGCCGGGGTGGTCAACGGGCTGTACATCGCCTTCTACTACCTGGGCGGCACGTTTGGGTCCTGGCTGCCGGGGTATGTGTACCGCCTCTTTGGCTGGCACATGTTCGTGCTGCTCTTGTCCGCCATGCTCCTCGTGGCCGTCTTCCTGGCCAGCGGGACGAAGCGCCAGCTGGAGCGGTCCCCCCTCTGAGACTTCCGCGGCCGGCCTTACGCCCGCCCAGCCTTTTTCACCGCGCACACCAGACTTTGCGCGTGTTCCCCCGCTGCCTCTCGAAGCTGGAACCTGCAGATTATTTTGTTGTTGCCCTCCACCCCCCATTTGTGTGTATGCTGATCACTGACACCCTGCTCCGGCGGGCCCTTGATCAGAAACCCGCCGCGGCTTGGACAAAGACACTTCAACTGGAGGTTGGAAACATGTTCAGAATGGTTGCAAGCACGCTGTTGGTCCTCTTTCTCGGCCTTGGATCGAGCGGCTGCAGCAAGTGGTTCTGGGGAGGCGCCGCCACGGGCGCGGCAGGTGCCGGAGCGGCCTACGAGTACCAGAACAAAAGGCAGATGGACCAGCTGGAGGAAGATTACGAGCAGGGCAGGATCGACAGGGAAGAGTACGAAAGAAGGAAGGAACAGATCGAGGAGGGCTCGATCATCTATTGATTAACCGGCGGTGCTGTGTCCGGGGAAAAGAAATTCAAACACTCCGTCTCTCTGACCTCTGTCAGGGGTGACATGTTTTCGCCGCCAGGAGCTCTTTGGCCTCGACAACACCAGGGCAGGAGTTACCCTGGTTTAAAAAGTTGATCCAAGGAGGCACGTCACCATGTCGCAGGAAACCAGACCGGACATTCGCAGGTACCGGGGCTACACCATCAGGATCGCCCCTTGGGAGGATCGCTGCTCGAGATTTTCCGTCACGGTCATCGACCCGAAGGGGAACGAGTTCAAGCACCAGCGGCAGGCCGGCAAGACCGAGGAAAACGCCTTTGCGTATGGAGAGCGCATCGTGGACTGGGAGATCGGCTATGCCGCTCAGAAAAACAGGAAGCGTATGGGGAAGAATGAATCAGCAGGCGCCTGATGGTCCTGGCATGTTCTGATTTTTCGAAGAATAGAGCAGTCTGTTGAAAATGTCCTTCTCAGCAGGATCAGGGCTCTGACTCTTTCCTGGCGCTGTCCCCCCCCTGACCGGGGGTGATGGAGGGGCGTCAGCCGCCGCCCTTGAGCCCTGTATCCCTGAGCAGGCCGGCCAGGCGCTCGAGCCCCCACCTCGTGCCGATGAAGAGGTAGAGAACCACGCCGAACAGCCCGAAAAGCAGCAG
>CAZQOG010000155.1:0-2791 GCA_964594925.1 uncultured Desulfohalobiaceae bacterium | reverse complement strand
ACCTCGTGCCGATGAAGAGGTAGAGAACCACGCCGAACAGCCCGAAAAGCAGCAGATAAATCACCGTTTCCATGGAGTGACTCCTACCATAGAGCCGCGCAAAAACAAATCAGGGCCTGCCAGGCTGTTGAAAAAGGGGGTCCTCGACGTTTCCTAGAGATTTATTTGAGATCCGGAATGAGGACCATACGAAGACCCTAATTCTGGTAGGGGCGCGTGGTACGCGCCCTTTCTTGTGCCGAGACTTGTTTTCGACACGAGGTTCCGACCAAAGGCAGGGCGGCTGCCAGCCGCCCCTACCAGATAGGGGACATCCCGGGCCGATGAATCGGAGGGATTTTGCTTCCTCTGGTAGGGGCGCGTGGCACGCGCCCTTCTCTTGTGACGAGGCTCGGTTCCGGCACGAGGTTCCGGCCAAAGGCAGGGCGGCTGCCAGCCGCCCCTGCCAGAAAGGAGCTACTGGTTGCAAAAAATTCTTCGGCATTTGCACACGAAACGTCGAATAACCTGTTTTTCTTGACCGGAACCGGGACATGTTTTAATTGTGGTCCCTGACGGACACGCAACCAGGCACGTGAGCCTCGCTGCCGGCCGGGTCTTGGAGACCTGGCCGTTCCGTTTTCATTGGAAGGCCGTTGTCCTGAATGATCTGGCAAGGATTCACAACCATGAGCAGCATACCGATTTCCGTGCAAGGTTTTGAAAAGCTGAAAAGGGAGCTCGTGAGCCTCAAGAAGGAACGCCCCGGCGTGATCCAGGCCATTGCCGAGGCCAGGGAGGAGGGCGACCTGCGGGAAAACGCCGGCTATGACGCGGCCAGGGAACGGCAGGGCATGCTCGAGGCCCGCATCAACTTCATAGAATCCCGGCTGCCCCAATTCAACGTCATCGACCTCGACACCATGGGCGGGGAAAAGATCGTCTTTGGCGCCACTGTGGAGCTCGAGGACCTTGATTCCGGGGAGACCAGGACCTACACCCTGCTGGGCCCTGATGAAGCCAACTTTGCCAAGGGCAGCATCTCGGTGCTTTCTCCGGTCGGTCAGGCCCTGCTCGGAAAGCAGAAGGGCGACGAGGTCGTTGTCCATGCCCCCAGGGGCAGGATCGAGTATGAAATCGTAAGCGTCACGTTCAACGGCCATGCCGCTGAGGAAAGCTGACCGGTTCAGAAGCCCGGCCTGGCCGGCACCCTTTTTCCCCACCAATTCCCCATCACCACAGGAGCTCGGACATGAGCTGGAGGAATCGTATCGTGTGCACCCTTTTTCTGATCTTGATGACTGCAGGCAGCGGATCGGCAGCGGCAGCGGACACCCCCCGGGTCAGGCTGCAGACAAACCACGGGGAGATGGTGCTCGAGCTCTACCCGAAGCAGGCCCCAAAGACCGTGGAAAACTTCCTCACCTACGTGCGTGAAGGCTTTTACGACGGGACCATCTTCCACCGGGTCATCGACAACTTCATGATCCAGGGTGGGGGCATGGACAGGGAAATGACCCCCAAGCCGACCCACGAACCCATCCCCAACGAGGCCGACAACGGCTTGAAGAACGAAAAGTACACCCTGGCCATGGCCCGGACACAGGACCCTGATTCGGCCACGGCCCAGTTCTTCATCAACGTCAAGGACAACGATTTCCTCAACCACACCGGCAAGACACCCCAGGGGTGGGGCTACACCGTGTTCGGGAAGGTGGTCCGGGGCACGGAGGTGGTGGACCGCATCAAGGAGGTCCCCACCAGCAGCAAGGGTTTTCACCAGGACGTCCCCGTGGAGCCGGTCACGATCGAGGAAGCCACGGTTGTGGAGTGACCTGAAAGATCTGCCCCCCTGCACCGTCACGACCAGCCCCCGGGCCAGACGCGTGCGGCTGCGCATGACCATGCACCAGGGGCTGTTCGTCGTCCTCCCTCGAAGCTTCGACCGCAGGCGCCTGCCCGAGGTCCTGGAAGAAAAACGCGACTGGATCAACAGGGCCACGGCCCGCATGGATTCCCGGCGATCCGCCATGCCCGGCCACCTGCTTTCCGACCCGCCCGAGCGGATCCATCTCCCGGCCGTCGGGCAGGCATGGACAGTCGACTATTGCCCCACCGTCGGCCCACGGGTCACCCTTCGCGAAAAGGGAGATCACAGGCTTGTCCTGCAAGGGCCCACAAACCAGGGCGACCTGGTCCGGTCTGCCCTGAGAAGCTGGACCCTCGCCAAGGGCCGCGACACGTTGCTCCCCTGGCTGGAAGTGCTTGCCGCGCGGCACGGTTTCTCATATGCGCGGACAACAATCAGGGCGCAACGCTCCCTGTGGGGAAGCCTCTCCACCAAGGGCACCCTCAGCCTCAACTGCAAGCTGCTCTTCCTTCCGGGCGAGCTGACCGAGTATGTCCTGCTCCACGAGCTGTGCCACACCAGCCACCTCGACCACGGCCCGGAGTTCTGGTCCCTGCTCCAGCAGCTCGACCCTGAGTGGAAGAGAAAGAGAAAGGCCCTGCGCGGCGGGGCCTGGCAATTTGTGCCCGCATGGCTGGCCTAGCAGGCCGTTGAGCAGCATGTTGATTCGGCATTTTTCAACAAGTTTTATGCCTTTTTGCCTTTCGGGCCTTGCTGCGGTCCCGCCAGACCCGGAGGAAGCCTTTGTGGAATCGACGGGGTTGATTTTAAGGATGAAGTCAAAAGGATGAAGGATGAATTGAAAAGTTCATGTATATCGCCTTTGCTGCCTTTATTTCATCCTTTATCCTTCATATATGGACCCGTCCCCGACGCAAGGGAAATAATTCCGAGACAGATTTT
>CAZQOG010000154.1:0-5852 GCA_964594925.1 uncultured Desulfohalobiaceae bacterium | reverse complement strand
GCTTCCAGCTTCCACCTTCCAGCCTCCCTTCTTCCTTCTTGCTTCAAGCTTCGAGCTTCCACCTTCCAACTTCTCCCTTCTTGCTTCAAGCTTCGAGCTTCCAACTTCCAACTTCTTTTCCCCTCACGTCTCCAGCGGGCAGCCGTAGCTCATGCAGGCGGCCATGGAACCCAGGGCGTCCTCCACCTGCTCGAACCCGGCCCGCTTGAGGATCGAGGCGGCCACAATGGCCCGAACCCCGCTGCCGCAGAAGGTCACCACCGGCTTGTCCCGCGGGAGCTCATCCAGGCGGTCGGCCAAATGGCCAAGGAAGATATGCCGGGCACCGGGCAGATGGCCTGCGGCAAACTCCTCCTTTTTGCGAACGTCCAGCAAGGTGAAGTCCTCACCGCCCTGGATCCTGTCCACCAGCTCCGAGGCGTGCACGGCCGGGATGCGGTCGTACTTCCTCCCGCTGATCTCCCAGCTCTCCAACCCGTCCACAAGCCGCCCCTCGATTTGGTCGAACCCCAGCCGGAGCAGCCCGCGCAACGCTGTCTCCGACTCCTCCTGGTCGTGGACCACCAGGCCGATGGGCCTGTCATAGCGCAGGAAGTAGCCGGCATAGGCGGGAAGCAGCGACAGGGGCATGGCCAGGCTGCCGGGAATGAATGCCCCGGCAAAGGCCTCTGGAGGACGGCAGTCCAGGATCTGCGCTTCCTGGCCCATGAGCTTCTCAAAGGCCTCGGGGTCCAGTGGGACCGGGGAGTTCACCCGCCCGACATCAGGGGCGTTGCCCTGCTGGTTGTACTCCTCCATCTTCGTGAAGTAGGGGGGCATATAGTGGTGCTCGGCCACCTTGCGCCGGACGAACTCATCCCTGCCTGTCACCTGGAGCACACTGTTGTTGCGCTTCTCGTAGCCAAGGGTGGAGAACTCCCGCTCGGCCATGTTGCTGCCGCACACCGAGCCCGCGCCATGGGCCGGCAGGAGCATGACGTGGTCCCCCAGGGGCAGGAGCTTTTCAAAGATGGAGTCATAGAGCAGCCCGGCCACCTCCTCCTTTTTGTCGGGGAAAAAGTCAGTGCGCCCGACGTCGCCGATGAACAGGGCGTCACCCGTGAACACGGCCACGGGGTCGTCGCTGAAATCCGTGTCCACCACCACGATGGAGATGGAATCAAAGGTGTGCCCTGGTGTCTCCAGGATCTTCAAGCGCAGCGTGCCCACCTCGAAGACGTCCCCCTCGTGCAGGGGCCGGCCATAGGCAAAGTCAGTGGCGTGACCGTGGTGGATGGTGGCCCCGGTCAGCCCGGCCAGCTCCTGGGAACCGATCACGTAGTCCTCGTTGCGGTGGGTCTCGAATATGCGGGTGATGCGTGCGCCGCGGGCATTGGCCATGTCCAGGTAGATGCCCACGTCGCGCCGCGGGTCCACGACCACGGCCTCCCTGCCCTGGCCCAGCAGGTAGGACAGGTGGGACAAGCCTTCGGATTTGACGGTCTTAAGAAACACACTCATAAAATCTCTCCTTTTTGTTTCATCCGTTTCTTGCTGAACAACATGATACACGATCCCTTCATCATGAAAAGCGCAAGCTGTTATTTTCGGGCGTCACTGCGAGACCCACCAACCTTGGTCACACCCACCTGACAGGCCGGAGTCTGTACCCTCCTCGCTGCACAGCCTTCCTTCCCGCCGTTCACCGACCGCGACACGCCCTTCACCGAAATTCAATCCCGGCTCCCTTGCACTCTGGCACCAAATATGTGTAATTCTATATGTCCAAAAGGGTGAAAAGGCCCGCTCGGATCTGAACGATCATTATCCCGGAACATTGCAAGGAGTATGTACATGGCACAAATGAAAACAATGGACGGCAACACCGCCACCACCCACGTGGCCTATGCCATGAGCGAGACCGCTGCCATCTACCCCATCACGCCTTCATCCGGCATGGGCGAGATGGCCGACGCCTGGGCGGCCAAGGGACTCAAGAACGTCTTCGGCCAGACCATGACCGTGCGCCAGATGCAGTCAGAGGCTGGTGCGGCCGGCGCCATGCACGGCGTCCTGGCCGGCGGGGCCCTGGGCACGACCTTCACCGCTTCCCAGGGCCTGATGCTCATGATCCCCAACATGTACAAGATCTCCGGGGAGCAGCTCCCAGGGGTGTTCCACGTCTCGGCCCGGGCCCTGGCCAGCCACGCCCTGTCCATCTTCGGGGACCACTCCGACGTCATGGCCTGCCGCCAGACCGGATTCGGCATGATCTTTTCGGCCTCGGTGCAGGAGTGCATGGATTTGGCCCTGGCGACCCATCTTGCGGCCATCGAGTCCAGCCTGCCCTTCATGCACGTCTTTGACGGCTTCCGGACCTCCCACGAGATCCAGAAGATCGCGGTCATCGACTACCAGGACATGGCCGGGCTGGTGAACCACGACGCCATCCAGCGCTTCCGCGCCAAGTCCATGAATCCCGAGCACCCCAGCGTGCGCGGCACCGCCCAGAACCCGGACATCTACTTCCAGAACCGGGAGGCCCTGAACTCCTACTACGAGCAGCTCCCCGGCATGGTGACCGAGGCCATGAAAAAAGTTTCAGAGCTGACCGGGCGGACATACAACCTCTTCGATTACGTCGGGCATCCCGAGCCTGAGCGGGTCATCGTCTCCATGGGCTCCTCCTGCGAGACCATCGAGGAGGTCCTGGACCACGTGGAAGGCGAACGGATCGGCCTGGTCAAGGTCCGGCTCTACCGCCCCTTTGTCTCCGAGGCCTTCCTCTCCACCCTGCCGCAGAGCGTCAAGGCCATCAGCGTGCTCGACCGCACCAAGGAGCCCGGCGCCTTGGGCGAACCGCTGTACACCGACGTCTGCACCGCCATGGTCGAGGGCGGGCGAAAGGCCACCGTTCTGGGCGGGCGCTACGGCCTGGGCTCCAAGGAGTTCAACCCGGCCATGGTCCGGGCGGTGTACGAAAACATGGAAGCCGCAACCCCCAAAAACCACTTCACCGTGGGCATCACCGACGACGTGACCAAAACCTCCCTGGCCCTGGGAGAGACCATCGACACCTCGCCCGAAGGGACCGTGCAGTGCAAGTTCTGGGGCCTTGGCTCGGACGGCACTGTCGGGGCCAACCAGCAGGCCATCAAGATCATCGGCGACAACACCGGCATGTACGCCCAGGGCTACTTTGCCTACGACTCCAAGAAGTCCGGCGGGCTGACCGTGTCCCACCTGCGCTTCGGCAAAAAGCCCATCAAGGCCACCTACCTGGTCAACTCCCCCGACTACGTGGCCTGCCACAATCAGGCCTACGTGGGGGTGTACGACATGCTCGACGGCATCAAGGAGGGGGGGACCCTGGTCCTCAACTCGACCTGGGAACCCTCTGAGATGGACGACAGGCTGCCGGGCTCCTTCAAACGCGAAATCGCCCGCAAAAAGCTCAGCTTCCACACCATCGACGCGGTCAAGATCGCCGGCTCCGTGGGCCTGGGCGGCCGCATCAACATGATCATGCAGACCGTGTTCTTCAAGCTTGCAAACGTGATCCCCTTCGAGGACGCGGTGGCCTACCTCAAGGACTCCATCCGCACCACCTACGGCAAGAAGGGCGAGAAGATCGTGAACATGAACATCCAGGCCGTGGACAAGGCCCTGGAGGGGCTGCACAAGGTCGACTACCCCGAGTCCTGGCAGGAAGCCCCAATCGAAAGCCCGGAGGAACGCCACGAACCCGACTACATGGCAAACGTGGCCCGCCCCATGCTGCTCCAGAAAGGAGACGATCTCCCTGTCTCGGCCTTCAACCCCGACGGGACCATCCCCCTGGGCACGGCCGCTTATGAGAAGCGCGGCGTGGCCATCAACGTGCCCGAGTGGATCAAGGAGAACTGCATCCAGTGCAACCAGTGCGCCTTTGTCTGCCCCCACGCCTCCATCCGCCCGGGTCTTCTGACCGACGAGGAACTGAAAGGGGCGCCCGAGGGGTTCGAGACCATCGAGGCCAAGGGCAAGGAGCTCAAAGGCTACCATTTCCGGATCCAGGTCACCCCCCTGGACTGCATGGGTTGCGGCAACTGTGCCGACATCTGCCCCTCTAAGGACAAGGCCCTGGTCATGAAGCCCTTCAACTCCCAGACGCACCAGGCCGACAACTGGAAGTTTTTCGAGACCATCCCCCTCAAGGACGACCTCCTGCCCCGCACCACGGTCAAAGGCAGCCAGTTCCAGAAGCCGCTCATGGAGTTCTCCGGGGCCTGCGCCGGGTGCGGCGAGACCTCCTACGTCAAGGTCATCACCCAGCTCTTTGGCGAGCGCATGGTCATTGCCAATGCCACCGGCTGCTCCTCGATCTGGGGAGCTTCCGCCCCGACCACGCCCTACACCGTCAACAAGGAAGGGCATGGCCCGGCCTGGGGCAACTCCCTGTTCGAGGACGCGGCCGAGTTCGGGTACGGCATCAACATGGCCTTTGACCACCGCCGCCGGCACCTGGCCGACACCGTGACCAAGGCGCTGGAGGCCGGGGTCCCCGCGGACATTGAAAAGCCCCTCAGGGACTGGCTGGAGCACAGGGACGAGTCCGAGCCCAGCACAACCCTGGCCAGACAGCTCAAGAAGAGCCTGGCTGACGCACCAGACCTGCCTGCGGTCAAGGAGATCCGCGACGCGGCCGACTTGCTGGTCAAGAAGTCGGTCTGGGTCTTTGGCGGCGACGGCTGGGCCTACGACATCGGGTACGGCGGCCTGGACCACGTCCTGGCCTCAGGTGAGGACGTCAACGTGCTGGTCATGGACACGGAGGTCTACTCCAACACCGGCGGCCAGGCCTCCAAGGCCACGCCGCTCGGCTCCATCGCCAAGTTCGCCGCCGCAGGCAAGCGCACCAGCAAGAAGGACCTGGGACGCATGTGCATGACCTACGGCTACATCTACGTGGCCACGGTCGCCATGGGCGCCAACAAGAACCAGTTCCTCAAGGCCGTGACCGAGGCCGAGAGCTACCCCGGCCCCTCGATCATCATTGCCTATGCGCCCTGCATCAACCAGGGCATCAAGCGCGGCATGGGAAAAAGCCAGGAGGAGGAGAAGCGGGCCGTGGAGTCGGGCTACTGGCCCCTGTACCGTTTCAACCCCATGAAGGGCGCCATGGGCGAGAACCCCTTCACCCTGGACTCCAAGGACCCCGACGGTTCCATCCAGGAGTTTCTTCTGGGCGAGAACCGCTATGCCCTGCTGGAGAGGACCAGCCCCGAAGTGGCTACAAGGTTGCGGAACAAGTTGCAGCGGGAGTACTCGCTGCGCTACGACCACCTCAAGTTCCTCGCAGAGGGCACGGCCCATCTGGTTCCGGAGATCTCCATGCCCGCTGAGGAAGGCGGCAAGCCGGTCATGGAACGCGAAACCGCCGAACCCGAGCAGGCCGAAGCCGGGCGCATGCCCTACTGCACCCTGGCCGAGATCGGGGAGCACTCCCGCTCCTTCCGGGATGAGGAGCCCTGCGACGAGGGCAGATCAGGGGAATAAACGCGTTAGCCTCCCATTAAAAAAGGCCGGGGGAAAATCCCCCCGGCCTTTTTTTAAGTTGGTTCTTCGTTCGTATCAGGCCTTACTGTGACCCCTCCACTACCGAATATTCTGCAGATTTGGTTTCCCCATATTCGGCGGCTTTGGATTTCCTCTGGTAGGGGCGCGTGGTACGCGCCCTTCTTTGGCCGGGCCAAGGTTCCGGCCCGAGGTTCCGACCAAAGGCAGGGCGGTTGCCAACCGCCCCTACCAGAAGGAAGACACCAGAGCCGAATATTCTGCGGATTTGGTTTCATCATATTCGATGGATTTGTATTTCCATGTTCTGCGGATTT
>CAZQOG010000153.1:0-5886 GCA_964594925.1 uncultured Desulfohalobiaceae bacterium | reverse complement strand
CAGGACAATAAAAAGTCAGCTATTTCGGGGTATTAAATTATGCTTTACAGATAAGATCAACGGAATGATCTTATTGGAAAATGAGGTTGAAAATGCTTGAAATTCCTATCGAAGAAGGTGTCCGGAGACCTGAAAAGTTATGCCCGGCAAGCTTTTCCAAGAGGTTGGAAGGCGAGTGGGTTATATTTTTCGCTGATTTGGTTCTGAACGGCAATCGTGCATATTAAATTTTAGAAAAAGTAAAAATTTTAGCTTTACATTTGGTGAAATATTGACTCATTCCTTCATAATGCGTAAAGTTTTCTTTACGGGAGGATGAAGAAATGGCGTGGCAAGGTCAGCGAATCAAGGACTTGGCAAAGGAAAGAGGGCTCGCTCTCAAGGACGTGGCCTCTCAGGTTGGTGTGTCCCGTCAGGCTCTGAATAGCTGGGCCAAGGGGCAAGTGCCTAAGGGGGGACACCTTCTTCGGTTGTCCAAAACTCTCGGAGTAACTCCGGATAATTTTTTCAGCTCAGAGAAGAATGCACGTATTACGCTTCCTTTGCATCGAGCCAGGAGGACGGCAAAGCTGAACGACACCATGCAAAAAGAAGCCGTTGATCTGGCTTCGGAGTATGAGTTGTTTTTTCGAGAAGCTTCTGACCCTGGACTGGTCCAGAGTCTGCGGATTTTCAAGAAAAATGAAGAAGAAGCTCAAAAAGCCGCTAAAGCACTCAGAAGGATCGCTGGCGCAGAAGATAGCAATCCCCTGGACTTTAAGCAGACTTTTTCATTGTTAAGCTTGCTTGGTGTGAATCTTGTTTTCACTGATTTTCATCCAAAAATTAAGGCGTATGCTTTCTATACAAAAATCAACAATCACAGAACTGTTTTTGTTAATTTTGAAACCAAAATACGAGATTTGATTTTTGCAATTTTGCATGAAGCAATTCACTCTATTCGTGATGAAAGCAAGGCATATGACGAATCCTATGTGTACGACAAGGAAGAGGAAGTTTTTTGTGACACGATAGCAAGTCATACGCAGCTTCCCGATGAGTACATATCCTTTGTGAAGGATTCAGTTCATGGTATTGAGAAAAAAATTCAAATTGCTAAATTAGCTGGTTTTGCAAAAAGGTATAATCACTCACTACATGCGATTGGTGTTCGGATTAAAAATATTTGGCCGGAATTTAACATAAATATATATCCAGTTGACAGTAAGCTGAATAAAAATGACCCAACAGCTAGGCAGTATTTTTTTGATGTCATAGATGCCAGGGCGTATGTTACCTCATGGCGCAATGTGAGTCCTGTTTTTGTTTCCCATCTCGTTGATAAAAGTGAAAATTTAAGTTCTAGGAGAATTGGGGAACTGCTTTCCATTGAAAGTGAGCTTGATGCTGGTGAGGTAAAAAAAGAGTTGGTCCGTATGAAGAACGAGGGCTAACTCATGATCGTTCTTTGTGATACGTGTGCAGTCTTGATGCTTATCCGAATCGCACCGGAAATGTTCACGGATCCGGCCTTTGATGTGATCACTATTCCAGGAGTAATGAGCGAATTCATTCGGACACAAAAATTTAAAACAAAGTATCCTTGGAGGTCAGACTACAAAGACAAAGTAGTTCCCAAATCAAAGAGCTATTTCAATGATGAAGAGTATCATTTATATTTGTCGGCGATTAATAGTTTGCTGGATTCTGGAGTGTTGAATGAAAGGATAGACAAGCTTTTTGATCTCAGCAGGGTGGATAGAGAAGTAACGGCCTATGCTTTGTCTGCAAATTGTAAAATATCTACAGGCGATCAAGGAATAATCGACTTCGCATCACAAGAATTTTCTGAAGATTTCCAGGGCAATATTTCTCCCCTTGAAGTGATAAATAGTTGGCTCTCAAAGGGTGTGATTGAGTGGAATGAAGCGAAACATAGGATACTGGAAGAGTGGTCTTTAACGGAAGAACGGCCTCAGCCAAGTAAAGCTAAATCGAGATTTAAGAAGATTACCGGGAAAAAGTATCCTGGACCGTGAAACGTTAATAGATGAACCCCTTGATAGGGGATGAGGAAATGGCAAAGAATACAGGAAAAGGACATCGGAAAGGGGACAGTCACAGCGCGGACTCAATATCAAAAAGAGGATGGCCGACATCAAAAGAGGGACGAGAGGACAGTTGGACTCACTGTTGAAAAATGGTGATTCCTTTACTTTGAAAATCGAATAGTGACCCCGTTACCGGCGTGAGAGTTCTAGGCGGCCAGCGCATTCCTCGTATATCGCGGAGCAGGACTCAAGGACGCCAAGGAGATGATCGGGCATGCCGATATCTCCATGACCGATTGCTATTCCCACCTCACTATCCAGCACAAGCACCTTGTGCAAAAGCGTCTTGACGAGCATTACGTGCACGCCGTTTCCCGCGACTGAGGGAGCTATTTGGTATATTCTGGGTTTTCGGCATGAAAAAAGGGTCACAGCGAGTGCTGTAACCCTTTGAAATCATTGGTCGGGAAGACTGGATTCGAACCAGCGGCCCCCTGCTCCCAAGGCAGGTGCGCTACCTGACTGCGCCACTTCCCGACGGGGGAATGTCCATGTACCCGAAGGGGCTGGCCAAGGCAAGGCCGGCTGCCAGGGCTACTCGCTGCGAGGCCTGCCCTTGCCGGTGCCCACCCGGGGTTCGACAATGATCGGGCCGAGCAGCAGCCTGCCCTTTCCCGTACTGTTTGTCGGGGAGGTCACCGAGATGGACCGGTCCCCGGTCTCGGGGTCCCGGCTGACCTTTGGGCCGCCGCCTCCGGGCGGAGCGGCCGGGGTGGTGATGGTGGTGTCCCTGCGCTGCCCCGTGTCGTTCCCGGCCATCCCCGGGGAAGAAGAAACGGCCAGCACCACCACTGCCAGAAAGAGAAAAGCCTTGGCTGCCATGCTCCAGTGGTAAGAAGACCCTGCCGGGCTGTCAACAACAGCCATTTCAATCTTGAACTCCGTCCCTGAAAGCCATAGGCTGTTTCCCTCACCACGGATCACCTATCAAGGAGCGGGCATGACCAGGCGCAGCAAGGCCTACACAGAGGCCGGAGTGGACATCGAGGCGGGCAATGCGTTTGTGAGAGGGATCAGGGACCTGGTGGCCTCCACCTTCACCCCAGGGGTCCTGACGGGCATCGGCGGGTTTGGCGGCCTGTTCCGGCTCGACACCACGGGCATGGAAGAGCCGGTCCTGGTCGGGGCCACGGACGGGGTGGGCACCAAGCTCAAGCTGGCCTTTGCCACCGGCATCCACCACACCATCGGCATCGACCTGGTGGCCATGAGCGTCAACGATGTCCTGGTGCAGGGGGCCCGGCCGCTCTTCTTCCTGGACTACTTTGCCACGGGCAAGCTGGAAGGGGACACCGCACGGCAGGTGGTCTCCGGGGTGGCTGACGGGTGCAGGCAGGCCGGGTGCGCCCTGCTGGGGGGGGAGACGGCCGAGATGCCCGACTTCTACGCCCCTGGGGAGTACGACCTGTCGGGGTTCTGCGTGGGGGTGGTGGACAGGCAGGCCCTGGTGGACGGCAGCGCGGTCTCGCCCGGGGACGCTTTGGTGGGCCTGGCCTCATCCGGGCTGCACTCCAATGGCTACTCCCTGGTGCGCAAGTTGGTGCACCAGGAGGGCCTTGATCTGGGTGGCGCCTTTCCCGGGGAGGACAGGCCCGCGGGAGAGGTCCTGATCGAGCCGACCCGGATCTATGTCAAACCAGTGCTCGGCCTGCTGGAGAAGGTGCGGGTCAAGGGCATGGTGCACGTGACCGGGGGCGGCTTCTACGACAACATCCCCCGCATCCTGCCCGAAACCGTCACGGCTCGGATCGCCTTCGACTCCTGGGACAGGCTCCCGGTCTTTGACTGGCTGCGCACGGCGGGAAAGCTGTCCTGGCCGGAGATGCTGCAGATCTTCAACTGTGGCGTGGGTTTCGTGCTGGTCGTGGATGCAACGGACAGCCGGGCCGTGGTGGAGTTCCTGACGGACAAGGGCGAAAAGGCCTGGGAGATCGGCACGATCCGGGAACGGCGGGGGAATGAGGAGCAGGTGGAAATGATTTTTTAGAGATCCAGACCAGGGATTCAATTACCGGTTTGACAAGTTCCTCTGTAAGGCCTTGTAAAGGCAGGATTTCGCCCTGCCGGGCGACCTCCCCGGCACCTATCTCATGAAATCCTACTGGGTCCTGAAAGGTGATCTTGTTCGCATACATTCCCGTGTTAGATGGTTTCTCAAAAGATAGGTGCCGGGGGCCTGGGCCGGCTACGGTCCTTTATCGCCCGGCTTCGCAAGGCTACGCCGTGGCAGGCCCGATTCCACAAAGGCTTCCTCCGGGTCTGGCGGGACCGCAGCAAGGCCCGAAAGGCAAAAGCAAAAATCTTCGAAGCTGATATGTGCCCCGCCTTTCTCAGCGCAATGATCCCTCAATGTTGAAGAACCTATTTTACTCTTGCTTTGCGCTTTGAGCTTTCAGCTTTGAGCTTCTTCAACATACGGATTGAAATACCCGAAACGGAGCCAGGGGCATTCTTTGCGCAGGCGTTTCATGAAGTTGGCCAGTCCTGTGCACGGGGTGGTGACCTGGGGCTGGATGTCCAGGTAGAGCGCCGGGTCGAGGTTCAGGTTGCGCAGCTGGATGAAGTCGAGCCGGGTGTCCCCTGCCAGGCTGCACAGGGCATCGAGCTCATCCTCGCTGTCGGTCAGGCCGGGGAAGAAGAGCAGGTTCAGGGAGACGAACAGGCCGTGCCTCTTGGCCTCAATAATTGAGGCCGTGACGTCCTCGAAGGTGTACCCTTCAGGGCGGTAGTAGGCCAGGTAGCGCTCCCGGGTTGCACTGTTCAGGCTGACCCTGATGGAGTCCAGGCCGGACCGGGCCAGGGGCTCGACCCATTCCGGCCGGCTGGCGTTGGTGTTCAGGTTGACGGTGCCCCGCCCACCTTTTTCGCGGTATCCGGCAACACTCTTTCGGATCAGCCGGGCCTCGGTCAGGGGTTCGCCTTCACAGCCCTGCCCAAAGGAGAAGATGGGGCGTTTCTCCCTGCGCGCGTGGTGGTGCATGACCTGCTGGATCTCCAGGGGGGAGGGGCGGAAGGTGATGCGCTGCTGGGTGGCGCTGAACCCGGAGCCGTCCGGCTGCCTGGAGATGCACCCGATGCAGCGGGCATTGCAGGACCGGGAGGTGGGTAGCGGGGCCTCGAAGCGCCCCAGGGCCAGATTGCGTGCCGCAGGGCAGCAGTAGGTCAGGGCGCAACGGGTCAGGTGCCGGACCAGGCGGTTGTCGGGGTAGCGCAGCAGCAGGTCCCGGGCGCCTTGCTCGATGGCACCTGCCGGGATCCCGGAGAAGACCTGCCGTTTGTCCGTGTCCACCCGACGGGCGCAGACCCAGAACCTGCCCCGTGCATACCCAACAGCGCCGTAAGCATACAAAGGGAGTGTGGGTGCGTCGTCTGCGGTCAGGTAGGCGGGGTGGGCAGACAGGGTGAAGCCGGGGCAGACAAATGCGGCCACGGCCTGGCCGTCGGCGGCCAGCACCTCCCCTGTTTCGGGATGCATGCCCAGGGCCTGCCTGCCTGGGAGCAGGAAGAGGTCGCTGCCCTCGGGCAGGGCAATGAGCTCGTCCGGCCGGGGAGGCATGATGCCGGCCCCGCTGCGGCAGAGCATGAGCAGGTCAGGGTCGTCGTAGATGTTCCCCTGCTCGTCGGCCATGACCAGGGCCGGCTGTAAGTCCTTGGGTGCCATGGGGTGTGTGTAGCGTGAATGCAGGGTGGAGGAAAGTCTCAACGACAACCGGATGAGCCATAAAAAAGGCAGCACCGCGTGTGCGGTGCTGCCTGTGGATGCGATTGAGCGGGTCGGCTTAGCGCTTGGAGTACT
>CAZQOG010000152.1:0-6021 GCA_964594925.1 uncultured Desulfohalobiaceae bacterium | reverse complement strand
TTCCTCATAAAAGACACGGATTCGGCTGGGCATGAATGCCCACTGCCTCCAACATATGCGATGACCACGACTCTTGAACCGGATGAACCCACAAAAAAGGCCCTGTCTGACGACAGGGCCTTGATGGCCGGAAATGCGCCGGCTCAGAATATGTAGCTGGCGCCGATCGACCCCGTCCACATCTCCATGTCGTCGGAGTCCAGGTTGGGTCCGGCATCGGCCGGGGTCATGCGATTGTCGGGGTAGGAAAACTCGTCGAGATACTTGTATCCGACTCCTACCGACCCGAAGAATCGATCGGTGAAACCCAGCAATATCCTGAGATCAGCCCCGATCTCGTAGTTCCAGTAATGGTCGCTGTCGTCGGCATCCAGGCTGAAATCGTCGAGCGGGGCAGCCAGGGTGGACCTGACGTGCTGGTCTGAGTCGAAATCAACATCCGTGTAGCCGGGCTTGATCGCCCCCCCCAGGCTGAGGGCGGTCCTTTCCGTCAACTGCTGAACCAGCTCCACCCCGAGGATGAGGTAGGTCCGTTCCGTTTCCACTTCCTGACCCCAGGAGGAGGATGTCCCGGCCATTCCCGGCACTTCCGCCCTGGCCTCCAGGTCATAGTCCGACTGGTGATATCCCAGCCCGCCGCTCCCGAAGAAGGTGAAGGTGCCCAGCCTGTTCTCTGTCTGAAAGCAGGGGTGGCGGTAGAGCAGCTCCAGGCTGTACCGCTTGTATTCCTCGTCGTGGTGGACGTTCATTCCGGCCGGCCCGAAGGTCAATGCGCTCAGACCGCCAAAGTCCTCCTGGAACACGATCGAGGTGTCGGGACCGCCAGGTGGGACCGCGTCTAGGCCGCTGTCGTCGGCATACACGTACCCAAAGGAAACCCCGATGGACGGGCTGGCCGTGACAGGCGGCTCGCTGGTCAGGGTGCCGTCGCCTTTCAGATAGGAGGTCAGGGAGAGGTCGAAGCTATAGCCGTTCAGATCATCGGAGCTCTTTCCCGCAAAGGAGCTGGTTCCTCCCGCTGTGGCAGTGCCAAAGCCGGAGGAGGGCACATCCATCTGCACCACCCCAAGCTCCGCGCCCAGTGCCACGGCCCCGGATTCCGGCTCTGCCGCAGCTTTGCCGACATCGGGCTCTGCCACCGTGGCTGGAACCTCTGGCGCGGGACGCTCCTTTGCCACACCCGGTTCTGCTTCCCCAGGAGCCTCGGCCGCAGGTGCCTCTTCCTTCTTCTTGCAGGGCTCAGGGTAGGGAGGAAACACGGTTTTCGCTTCTATGTCCGAAAGCCGTCTCTTCAGCTGCAACAGTTCGGCCAGCCGCTCCATGTCCTCGAGCTTCTCAGGAGCAGCCTCCACGCCCTTGCCCTTGCCGGCGGCCATGGCCTTCTCGGACTCCAGCAGCGCATTGGCTTCCTGGGGCGTGTCCACCCTGGAGGGGATGGCGTGCCTCTCCCGGATCCCGGAAATCTGGCTGTCCAGGTCCTCCGTGTGCATCTGAAAGGAGCGCAGCAGGTCGCGTCTGGTTGCGTCGTACAGTTCTTTGTCGCACTCCTCGATGGCCTGCTGCATCAACTCCAGGTGGCGGTCGACCGTCTGCTCGAAGGCCTGGGGCTGAAAATCGCTGCCGACCTCGTCCGCCATGGCCCCTGAACAAAAGAACAAAACACTGGACAGGATCATGATCAAGACAACCGTGCGATGCAGCCTTTTTGCCGGCTCAGACACGATGTCTTCAGGCTTTATCGAGATCATATGCATGCTCCTTTCGCGGGTTAGTATCCTGCCGACCACTCCTTCTGATCGCAAAATCTTTACCAATATGCAACGCTTTCAAATGGCAGGGCTAAAGTCAACAGGCCATGCCCCGGCCCTGTTGCGGCCTGAAGCTTTGCAGTGTCTTCCGCCAATGGTTTCTGTCCAACACTCTTGAACTCCCGGCCGTTTACAGCCATAGTCCCCGCAGCAGCCCAACCGCAACAAGGATCCTGTACATGTCTGATCCAGATCTTGCCTCTCACATCGACCACACCCTGCTGGATCCGGAAGCCGGATTCGAAGACCTGGCCCGGGTCTGTGACGAGGCCAGGCGGTACGGGTTCAAGGCCGTGTGCGTTTGTCCGCAGCACGTGCTCCAGACAGCCCGCCTGCTGGCTGGCAGCACAGTGCTGACGGTGAGTGTGGCTGGGTTCCCCTCCGGGCTGGACAACACCTCGGTCAAGGTGGACCAGACCGCCTGGGCGGTTCGGGACGGCGCCATGGAGATCGACATGGTCATCAACAGGCTGTGGCTGGAAAGCAGGGACTACCGCAGCGTGCTCCAGGACATCGGGGCCGTGGTGGCCCAGGCCTTTCCCTGCTCGGTCAAGGCCATCCTGGAGACAGGGGCCCTGGACCGCGAATGCACGGTCGTTGCCGCGGCCCTGGCCAAGGCTGCAGGGGCGGCCTATGTCAAGACCAGCACGGGAGTCGGGCCAAGGGGCGCAACCCCCGAGGACGTCGCCCTGCTGCGCCAAGTTGTCGGACCGGACATGGGCATCAAGGCCAGCGGCGGCATCCGGACCCGTGAGCAGGCACTGGCCCTGCTCAGAGCCGGGGCAGACCGTCTGGGGACCTCTCGCTCCGTCGACCTGATTGACCCCGCCACCGCCTGAACACGCAAGCTTCCCTGAGGATTGGTATGCTCCCTGGATCCCGGTGGGACAACATCACGTCATTCATTGTCATGGACGTTCTGGAAAAGGCCCACGAGCTGGAGCGGGCTGGAAAGCACGTTATCCATCTGGAGATCGGCCAACCGGACTTCAGCACCCCGGAATGCGTCAAGGAGGCCGCAATAAGGGCCATCCGGGACGGCAAGACCAAGTACACCCACAGCCTGGGTATCATCGAGCTCAGGGAGGCCATCTGCCGCGACTATCACGAGCGCTACGGCGTGGCCGTGCATCCGGACCAGGTCGTGGTCACCCCCGGGACGTCGCCGGCCATGCTCCTGTCCTTTGCCGCCCTGCTCTCCCCCGGGGACACTGTTGTGGTCTCCGACCCCCACTATGCCTGCTACCCCAACTTCATCCGCTTCGCCGGGGGTGAGCCCTCCTTTGTGCCTGTTTCCGAAGCCGACGGGTTTCAATACCGCGTGCGGCGAATCGAGCGCCAGGTGGATCACCGCACCAAGGCGGTGCTGGTCAACTCACCGGCCAATCCCACAGGCACCCTGACCTCGGCTGACCGTCTCCGGCGGCTGGCCGGCCTGGGGCTGACCATGGTTTCCGACGAGATCTACCACGGCCTTGTCTATGAGGGGACGGAGCACAGCGCCCTTGAGTTCACTGAGGACTGCTTCGTGTTCAACGGGTTCTCCAAGCGCTACGCCATGACCGGGTGGCGCCTGGGCTACGCCATCGTTCCCAGGCCATACATCCCTGTCATGCAACGCATGCAGCAGAACTTCTTCATCTGCACCGGCTCGGTGGTGCAGTGGGCAGGTGTCGCAGCCCTGACCGAGGCCCGTGACGACGTGGCGCGCATGCGCTGCGTCTTTGACCAGCGCCGCCGTCTCCTGCTGGACCGCCTCAGGGCTTTGGGGTTCACCATCAGTGTCGAGCCCACCGGAGCCTTTTATGTCTTTGTGGATGCCTCCTGGATCAACCCGGATTCCGTGGAGCTCGCCTTTGACATCCTGGACAAGGCCCTGGTCGGAGTCACTCCCGGCCTGGACTTCGGACCCGGTGGTCAGGGATATCTGCGCTTCTCCTATGCCAACTCCCTGGAGAACATCGAGATGGGCATGGAACGTCTCAGGGGGTACCTTGAGCGCAGGGGCCACTGCGTTTCCGTTGCGGGATGATTTTTTGAAGTGTTGACCCTGGGTACCCCAAACGAATATGAGAAAGGCCACCATCACCACGACCAAGGAGTGCACCCATGTCCAAGGAACAGCTCGTTGACCTCATCGTCCTGAAAGCCGGCCTGGAGTCCAAAGTCGCCGGAGAAAGAGCCCTCGATGCCGCCCTGGAGGCCATGCAGGAGGCCCTGGCCGCAGGCGACGACATCACCCTGCGCGGCTTCGGCACATTCTACGTGACCACCCGTGCGGGCCGCAAGGGCCGTCATCCCAGGACAGGGCAACCCATAGACATCCCGGCTGCCAAGGTGGTCAAGTTCCGTCCCGGAAAGGACATGGAGGAGGCGGCCGAGGCCATGCACACCTCCACGGTGCAGAAGTGGATGAAGAAGAAAGAGATCACCCGCAATGTCGAAACGGGCCTCAAGGATATCAAGAGCAAGCTCGACACCTACAAGGTCAAGGCGGACAAGCTGGGCTCCGAGGCCAAACAGTCCTACCAGGAGAACGTCGAGCGCATGAAGCCGGTCTATGACAAGACCCGCCTCAAGCTGAAACTCCTCAAGTCGAGCAGCGGTGATGCCTGGGAGGAGATGCGCGATGGTCTGGTCAAGGCATACGGTGAGCTCAGAGATGCCTTTAAAAAGGCACGGGAAAAATTCTAGCCGATCCTGAAATCCCTGGTTGCCTCCCCCAACGCAGGACGCTGTTCCAACTTACAAGGACTGTTTCCCCAAATCGGCTCCAACCAGGACCCGATCAAAAAAAACAGGTAGTGCCCAGCCCCGGTGGATTCTTCCGCCGGGGCCTTTAAACCTTGGTGGTTCAGCCCTTCCCCTCCTCCAGCAAAACCTGGAACACCATCTCGCACTGCCCGTGCAGACCCCGGACCAGGGAAGAAAAATCCACCTCGCTCAGCCCGAGCCTTTCCCAGGCCCAAGGGGCCAGCGGCGGCACGCAGCCCGACTCCACAGACCCGAACCCCAGCCCGTTGACCGTGAAGTCGGCCACATGCACGACCAGTGGTTCGATATTCGTGCTGTCGCTCTTCGGATCGTGGTGATTCAAAACACCCATCACCAGAGGATGGGGAAGGTTCCATTTCCTGAGCAGCATGCCCCCGAACCTGGCATGGTCGAAACCATAGACCTCCTGCTCGATCCTGTAGGAAGCTCGCTCTTCCCGGGCCTGCAGGGTTATAACCGCTTCCCCCCGTTCCGGTTTCAGCCTGTACATGGCCAGCTTTCCTATGTCGTGCAGCAACCCGGCTACGAAGTACCGCTCGGGTTCGGCTACGTCCAGGGCTCCGGCCAAGGCCCTGGCTGCCACCCCGCAGGCTATGGAGTGTTTCCAGAAAAGCTCCAGGCTTGTCCCCCGCGGCAGGCCCTCCCTGAACAGGGGCATCAGGGACATGCCCGTGGCCAGGGCTGAAAGCCGTCCGGTGCCGATCACGGTCACCGCCCTGGAAATGGTGTCGATCCTGGACGGAAAGCTGTAGAAGGCGGAGTTGACGATGCGCAGCAGAAATCCGGACAGGCTGGCATCCTTGGAAATAACCGCGGCCAGGTCGCTGGCCGAGCTGTGGTCCTGCCCCATGACCTCCTGCAGCTCCGAAAAGACCTGGGGCAGGGCGGGAAGCTTTGCCTCCGAGCGCAGCAGGTCGATGGGGTCCAGGGGCTGGAAAGACTTTTGATCCTCTGCCTGCCCAGGCATGGGCCGGTCCTGTTTCCCGCCCTGGGCCGGTGTTGCTGGGTGACCCGTTCCCATGTGATCCCGGGCTGCCTCCCTGACCAGGATCGTTGCCGGATGGTGAGGGTCCGCGCATGCAAACCTCCTGTCCAGGGTATCTTCAAGGTCATGCTCGTCCTTTTCCATGCCCCCTCCTGGTCTTTGTCCGACAACCCCTTGCGTTTCCAGGCAACCCTTCGAATTTCTTTGCTGATTGTTCCGCTCTTGCCAGAAAAGAACATCCCGGGTCAATCCGTCCCGAAACGCGATCCAGGGGCAAGGCCGAGGCGTATTGTTCTTCGACGTTCCGTATGGATTGTGAAAAAACATTCACGCTTTCTGACCCGTTTTTTTGTAGGGGCACGTTGCACGTGCCCTTCTTCACGTGTCGGTTGCGGTGCACCTCTTGTGTCTTGCTTTAAGCTTCCAGCTTCGAGCTTCCAGCTTCAATTTTCG
>CAZQOG010000151.1:0-6044 GCA_964594925.1 uncultured Desulfohalobiaceae bacterium | reverse complement strand
AGAAGATGGTGGAGCGAGAGGACGTGGTGGTCTGGGATATCCTGGAAGAGGTGGTCCGGGAGTACCCGGTCCTTCTCAACCGCGCGCCCACCCTGCACCGCCTGGGTATTCAGGCCTTTGAACCGTTGCTGGTGGAGGGCAAGGCCATCCAGCTCCACCCCCTGGTCTGCGGCGCATACAACGCGGACTTTGACGGCGACCAGATGGCGGTGCACGTACCCCTTTCGGTCGAGGCGCGGGTGGAGAGCCGGGTGCTCATGATGTCCACCAACAACATCCTTTCGCCGGCCAACGGCTCACCGGTCATCGTGCCCAGCCAGGACATCGTGCTCGGCCTCTATTACATGACCGTGGAACGATCCTTCGAGCCGGGAGAGGGCAAGCTCTTTTCCGACCCCGGCGAGGTCATCGCGGCCTACGACGCCGGGTATCTCGGCCTGCACGCCAAGATCAAGGTGCGGGTGGACGGCAGCCTTTTGGACACCACCCCCGGACGCATCCTGGTGGGGGAGATCATGCCCGGGAAAGTTCCCTTCGCCCTGGTGAACACGGTCCTCGACAAGAAGGCCATCCGCAAGCTGATAGGGAACGCCTACCGCCTGGCCGGCACCAAGGCCACGGTCATTCTCTGCGACCGGCTCAAGGATCTGGGATATGAGTACGCCACCCGGGGCGGGGTGACCATCGGTGTCAAGGATCTCAAGATCCCGGCCCGCAAGCGCGGCATTCTCAAGTCCTCGGTCGCGGAGGCGGAGGAGATCGAGAACCAGTACCGCGAGGGCATCATCACCAGAACGGAGAAGTACAACAAGATCGTCGACGTCTGGACCAAGGCCACCAACGACGTGGCCAAGGAGATGATGCGCGAGGTCTCCACGGACGTGGTCACCGACCCCAAGACCGGCCGGGAAGCCGTGGACATGAGCTTCAACCCGCTGTTCATGATGAGCAACTCCGGCTCCAGGGGCAACCCGGACCAGATGCGCCAGCTTTCGGGCATGCGCGGCCTGATGGCCAAGCCTTCGGGCGAGATCATCGAGACGCCCATCCGGTCCTCCTTTCGTGAAGGGCTGACCGTCCTGGAGTACTTCACTTCCACCCACGGCGCCCGCAAGGGGCTGGCCGACACCGCCCTGAAGACGGCCAACTCCGGGTACCTGACCAGGCGTTTGGTGGAC
Source organism: uncultured Desulfohalobiaceae bacterium (assembly GCA_964594925.1). Taxonomy (GTDB): domain Bacteria; phylum Desulfobacterota; class Desulfovibrionia; order Desulfovibrionales; family CAZUBS01; genus CAZUBS01. Next base: position 4,866 of record CAZQOG010000151.1, on the reverse strand, counting down.
GTGGTCCAGGACGTGATCGTCAGCGAGCAGGACTGCGGCACGGTGGACGGTCTGGAGGTGGCCCACTTCGTCAAGGCCGGGGAGATCCAGGAGCACCTGAGCGAACGCGTACTGGGGCGGGTGACCATGTTCGACGTCTACGACCCCGACACGGACGAGCTCCTGGTACCGGGCAACACCTTGATCGACGAGGGCTACGCCGAGCTGATCGACCGGGCGGGCATCAACTCGGTGACCATCCGGTCGGTGCTCAGCTGTCAGAGCCGGCAAGGGGTCTGCGCCACCTGTTACGGCCGCGACCTGGCCCGCGGGCACATGGTCAACGTGGGCGAGTCCATCGGCATCATCGCGGCCCAGTCCATCGGCGAGCCGGGAACGCAGCTGACCATGCGCACCTTCCACATCGGGGGCACGGCCTCCAAGGAGATCGAGCAGTCCTCCATCAATGCCCAGCACAAGGGCAGGGTGACCCTGACCCGGATCAAGACCGTGACCAATGCCGAGGGGCAGATGATGGTCCTGGGGAAGAGCGGTCAGGTCAGCATCGTGGACGACCAGGGCCGGGAGCGCGAAAAGTATACCCTGCCTTCAGGGGCCAGGCTGTTCGTCCAGGACGGCCAGGCAGTCGACCCGGGCACCCTGCTGGCCGAGTGGGATCCCTTTAACGAGCCGTTCTTCACCGACGTGGACGGGGTGATCCGCTTCTCAGACATCATCGAGGGCCGGACCTACCAGGAAAAGATGGACGAGACGACCAACAAGGCCACGCTGACCATCATCGAGTACCGCTCCACCAACTTCAGGCCGAGCATCTCCATCACCGACAGCAGCGACGTGGTCAGGAGCCATCCGGGCAGCCAGACCGAAGCCGTGTACCCGCTTCCGGTGGGAGCCATCCTCATGGTCCGTGACGGTCAGGAGGTCCGGGCGGGTGACGTCATTGCCCGTAAGCCCCGGGAGACATCGAAGACCAAGGACATCGTGGGCGGTCTGCCGCGGGTTGCGGAGCTGTTCGAGGTGCGCAAGCCCAAGGAGCTGGCCGTGACCACGGAGATCGACGGTGTGGTCAGCTACGGGCCCGACACCAAGGGAAAGCGCAAGATCATCGTCACCCCGGACACCGGGGACACCAAGGAGTACCTGATCCCCAAGGGCAAGCACATCACGGTGCACGAAGGGGATTTCGTGGAAGCGGGAGAGTCCCTGACCGAGGGGTACCCCGAGCTGCACGACATCCTCAGGATCAAGGGGGAGAAGTTCCTGGCCAAGTACCTGGTGGAGGAGATTCAGGACGTGTACCGCTTCCAGGGGGTGCGCATCAACGACAAGCACATCGAGATCATCGTCCGCCAGATGCTCAAGAAGGTGCAGGTCCTCGACCCCGGAGAGACCAGCTTCCTGGTGGGCGAGCAGGTCGAGAAGCTCTCCTTCATGGATGAAAACCAGAGGGCGGCCGCGGAAGGGCTGGCCCCGGCCATGGCCGAACCTCTGGTCCTCGGCATCACCCAGGCCTCGTTGACGACGGAGTCGTTCGTTTCCGCCGCCTCCTTCCAGGAGACCACCAAGGTGCTCACGGACGCGGCCCTTCAGTCCAAGGTGGATTACCTGCGCGGGCTCAAGGAGAACGTGATCGTGGGCCGGGTCATACCTGCAGGGACCGGCTACCGGCCGTACATGAACGCCGGGATCAACGTTCCGGCGCAGCCCGAGCGGCCGGACAGATTCCTCGAGGAGGTCGAGGACGAGACCTATCTGGAAGACAACCTGCAGTGAGGAACCCGAGAGAAAAGGGCTGCTCACTTGACAGTGCCGGCCAATTCGACTAGCGGTGGTCGGCTTGCAACAGTGGACTGACCATGGAGGTTTGAATGCCCACGATTAATCAGCTTGTCAGAAAACAGCGCACCCATATGGTAAAGCGCAAAAAGCGGGCCGCCCTGCAGGAATGCCCGCAGCGGCGGGGGGTCTGCGTCCGTGTCTACACCACCACGCCCAAGAAGCCCAACTCGGCGTTGCGCAAGGTGGCCAGGGTGCGTCTGACCAACAGCATGGAAGTCACCGTGTACATCCCCGGCGAAGGGCACAACCTGCAGGAGCACTCGGTTGCCCTGGTCCGCGGCGGCCGTGTCAAGGACCTGCCCGGTGTGCGCTATACCGTGGTCCGGGGCACGCTGGACACCTCAGGCGTGCAGGACCGCCGCCAGAGTCGTTCCAAGTACGGCGCCAAGCGGCCGAAATAATTTGTAGGAGTCGAGGATATGCCACGGAAAGGACCCATTCCCAAGCGAGACATTCTGCCTGATCCGCGCTTTCGAAGCCGCCTGGTGACCCAGTTCGTCAACAGGCTGATGCGCGACGGCAAGAAGAGTGTGGCCGAGAAGATATTCTACAGCGCTGTGGAGGATCTTGCCCAGCGCACCAGCGAGGATCCTCTCAGGGCCTTTGAGCAGGCGCTCAACAATGTCAAGCCGCACCTGGAGGTCAAGTCCAGGCGGGTGGGCGGTGCCACCTATCAGGTCCCGGTCGAGGTCCGGCCCGAGAGGCAGATGTCGCTGGCCATACGCTGGCTGGTGCTCTCTTCCCGCTCAAGGGGTGAACGCAACATGGTCAACAAGCTGGCCGGCGAGCTCCACGACGCCTTCAACAACCGGGGCGGGGCCGTCAAAAAGAAGGAAGACACCTACCGGATGGCCGAGGCGAACCGCGCCTTTGCCCATTATCGCTGGTAGGCAGGAGCAACAGTGGCACGGATCGTTCCCATTCACATGCAGCGCAATATCGGCATCATGGCCCATATTGACGCGGGCAAGACGACCACTACCGAACGGGTCCTCTTCTACACAGGGGTGTCGCACAAGATCGGCGAGGTCCACGACGGTCAGGCCGTCATGGACTGGATGGTTCAGGAGCAGGAGCGCGGCATCACCATCACCTCGGCCGCCACGACCTGTTTCTGGAGGGACTACCGGGTCAATATCATCGACACCCCGGGCCATGTCGACTTTACCGTTGAGGTGGAAAGGGCCCTGCGGGTGCTTGACGGGGCCGTGGCCGTATTCTGCGCCGTGGCCGGTGTCGAGCCCCAGTCCGAGACCGTCTGGCGCCAGGCGGACAGGTACCGTGTTCCCAGGCTGGCCTTCGTGAACAAGATGGACAGGGTCGGCTCCGACTTCTTCCGGGTCGTGGACATGATCCGTGACCGGCTCAAGGCCAAGCCCGTGCCCGTTCAGATCCCCATCGGGTCCGAGGACAACTTCAAGGGGGTCATCGATCTCATCCAGGGCAAGGCCATGTACTTTGACGAGCAGTCCCTGGGCAAGACCTACCGATACGAAGACATCCCCGAGGAGTATGCAGACGAGGCGGAAAGCTGGCGCATGCACCTGGTGGAGGCCATTGCCGAGGAGGACGAGGCCCTGCTGGAGAAGTACCTGGGCGGGGAGGCGCTGAGCGCAGCCGAGATCGTGGAGGGCATCCGCAAGTCCACGGTGAACCTGACCATATGCCCGGTCATGTGCGGTTCCGCTTTCAAGAACAAGGGCGTACAGCCCCTGCTCGACGCCATTGTTGATTTTCTGCCTTCACCCGTTGACGTGCCCCCGATCACAGGCATCGATCCGGACACGGGCAAGGACATTCCCGTGCCCTGCAGCGACGAGGAGCCCCTCAGCGCCCTGGCCTTCAAGATCATGACCGACCCCTATGTGGGCAACCTGACCTTTCTGCGGCTCTACTCCGGGCACATCGAAAGCGGCATGACCGTGGTCAATGCCGCCAACGCCAGGAAGGAGCGCATCGGGCGCCTGCTCAAGATGCACGCCAACAAGCGGGAGGAGATCAAGGAAGCCTGGGCCGGGGATATCGTGGCTGCGGTGGGCCTCAAGCAGGTGGCCACCGGCGAGACCCTGTGCGACCCGTCCCGGGGAGTCATGCTCGAGTCCATGGACTTTCCAGACCCGGTCATCCAAGTGGCCATCGAGCCCAAGACCAAGGCCGACCGCGACGCCTTGTCCCAGGCCCTGCAAAAGCTGGCCAAGGAGGATCCCTCCTTCCAGATAACCTCCGACGAGGAAACCGGACAGACCCTGATCGCCGGCATGGGCGAGCTCCACCTGGAGATCATCGTGGACCGCCTGACCAGGGAATTCAAGGTTGACGCCAACATCGGCAAGCCCCAGGTGGCCTACCGGGAAACCATTTCCAAGCCGGCCAAGGTCGAGACGCGGTATGTCAAGCAGACCGGCGGCCGGGGCCAGTACGGCCATGTGGTGCTCGAGGTGGAGCCGATGGAGCCCGGCGGAGGGTACGTTTTCGACAACTCCATCGTGGGCGGGGTCATCCCCAAGGAGTACATCCCGGCCGTGGACAAGGGCATCAAGAACGCCCTCCAGGGCGGGGTGGTGGCCGGTTACCCCGTGACCGACATCAAGGCCACGCTGACCTACGGGTCCTATCACGAGGTGGACTCCTCGGAGCAGGCTTTTTTCATCGCCGGCTCCATGGCCGTCAAGGAGGCCTGCCAGAAGGCCGCCCCCGTATTGCTGGAGCCGATCATGTCCGTGGAGGTGCTGACCCCTGAGGAGTACCTCGGTGACGTCATGGGCGACCTGAACGGGCGCCGCGGGAAGGTCTCCGGTATGGAGGCCCGCCACGGCACCCAGATCGTGCGGGCACACGTGCCCCTGAGCAACATGTTCGGATATGCCACCGACCTCAGGTCGTTCACCCAGGGTCGGGCCGTGTACAGTATGCAGTTCGATCATTATGAAAAGGTCCCGGCGGGGCTGGCTGAAGAAATCAAGAAGAAGCAGTAGGGGGTAGAACATGGGCAAGGCGAAATTTGAGCGGACCAAGCCGCACGTGAAC
>CAZQOG010000150.1:0-6059 GCA_964594925.1 uncultured Desulfohalobiaceae bacterium | reverse complement strand
CAAGTCCAGGCAGGTGGCCGGGGTTCTCAAGGAGATCCAGGCCTCGGCCGGGGTCCTGCACGAGCTGGCCCTGCGGGCCATGGACACGGAGCCCGTGAACAGGCTGACCAGCGACATCGACGAATCGGTCAAGAAGCTCCTTGGCATCGACGAGGAGATCCGCGAGGCATTTGCCAGCGCCCTCAAGCTGGGGACCACCATGGAAGGGGAGATCTCGCGCCTGGTCCCGACGATAACGTTTCATCACAGGATAAAGAAGGACTCGGCGCAGATCGAGTCCGCACTGTTGGAAATGGCCGCCGAGTCACGGCACAACGCCCACCCCGAAGCTTCCGCCAAGCGTTCAAACAGGCTGGAACAGCTGCTTGAGCGCTACACCATGGACAGCGAGCGGCTGGTGCACCAGGCCCTGCTCCAGGAGGCTTCCGGCGGGGACGAGGGCGAGGACGGGGAAGGGGTCGTACTGTTTGGAGAAGCCGCCCCGGAAAGCGAGTACGGGGACAATGTGGAACTGTTCTGATCAGGAGGCACACCATGTTCAGCTACACCATATCAGAAGAAGCAAACGAGGCCAGGCTGGAGCTTGCCGGCGAACTGACCATAGAGAACTCCCGGGACATGAGCCGCGCCTTTCTGGAAGCCTTGGCAGGGAAGGACCAGGTCCGGATCGATCTGGGCCGGGCCGAGAAGGGCGATGTGAGCCTGCTCATGATCGTGGGGTCGGCGCTGCAGCTTGCCGGCTCAAAGGGGGGGAGCCTGCGGGTCGCGACCCCGTGGCCTGAGTTTTTCACCGAGCTGGCAAGCACTGCGGGATGCGCCTTCATGCTTCAGGACCTGCAGGATCAGGATTCGTGAGGAGCAAAGAGAATGACTAAGAAGATCATGACCGTGGACGACTCGGCCAGCGTGCGCCAGATGGTGGCCCTGTCCCTGAAGGATGCGGGGTACGAGGTGGTGGAGGCCAAGGACGGCCAGGATGCACTGTCCAAGCTCAGCGGGCAGATCGACATGATCATCACCGACCTGAACATGCCCAACATGGACGGGATCGAGCTCATCCGCCAGGTCCGCTCCAGCAACGGGTACAAGTTCACCCCGATCGTCATGCTGACCACGGAGTCCCAGGCCGGGAAGAAGGATGAGGGCAAGAAGGCCGGGGCAACGGGGTGGATCGTCAAGCCCTTCAAGCCCGAGCAGCTGCTGGCTGTGGTCAGAAAAGTGGTTCGTTGAGCCGGGGACACCAAAGCAAAGGTACGACCATGAGCATGAACGACCTGAACAGAGAGGCCTTCCAGGAAGAGGCGCAGGAGCTGCTCGCCGAGCTGGAGGATGCCCTCATGGAGCTGGAGGATGACCCCAGGGACACCGACTGCATCAACAGGGTGTTCCGCTCCATGCACACCATCAAGGGATCCGGGGCCATGTTCGGGTTCGAGGCCATTGCCGCCTTCACCCACGAGGTGGAAACGGTCTTCGACCAGGTGCGCAGCGGTGCCGTCGAGGTGGACAAGGGGCTCTGCGACCTGACCCTGGAAGCCAGGGACCACATCAAGCTGCTGCTCGAAGGCGGTGAAACCGGCGCCAAGGGCGAGGAGATCATCCGCGGCCTGCGGGCCTGTCTCCCTGAAGGTTTCGCCACGGCGGGCCAGGACGAAACAGCAGCGGCCGCTGAGCAGCCAGAGCGGGAAGCCGGAAAGGAGGTTACCTACCGGGTGGTGTTCAGGCCGGCCAGGGACATCTTCCTGACCGGGACCAACCCGCTGCACCTCCTGGAGGAGCTCTCCGAGCTGGGCCGCTCCAGGGTATTGATGCGCACCGATTGCCTGCCGCCGCTCCCTGACCTGGACCCGGAGCAGTGCATGGTCTGGTGGGAGGTCATCCTGACCACCGACCAGGGGGAGGACGCTGTCCGGGACGTGTTCATCTTTGTCGATGACCAGTCCGAGGTCCTGGTGGAGGCCATCGACCTGGAGGACCCCTTTGAGCAGGAGAACAGCATGCGCCTGGGGGAGATCCTGCGAAAGCGCGGCGAGCTCACCCGGGAGCAGCTCGAGGAGGTCATTGCTTCCAAGAAGAAGATCGGTGAGCTGCTGGTTGCGGAGGGTTTGGTTTCGGAGGGTGCGGTCCTGTCCGCCCTGGCGGAGCAGGAGGAGATCCGGCGGGTCAAGGCCCGGAAGCAACGGGGCGAGACCCTGAGCAGCATCCGGGTGCAGGCCGACAAGCTGGATCAGCTGGTGGACCTGGTGGGGGAGCTGGTCATTGTCCAGGCCAAGCTCAAGCAGTACGAATCAGAGCGGCAGGACCCGCGGCTGAGCGCGATTTCCGAGGAGCTCGAGCATCTCAGCAACGACCTGCGGGACAACACCCTGAACATCCGCATGGTCCCCTTTGGGACCAGCTTCAGCCGCTTCAAGCGATTGGTCCGGGACCTGACCGCCGAGATGGGCAAGGAGATCCGTCTCCTGACTGTCGGAGCCGAGACCGAGCTGGACAAGACAGTGATCGAAAAGCTCGGCGACCCGCTGGTCCATCTGCTGCGCAACAGCATCGATCACGGCATCGAGACGCCCCAGGAGCGGGTGTCCGCCGGCAAGGAGCCCGTGGGGACCATCCGGCTGGAAGCCCTGCACTGCGGCGGCGAGGTGCACGTCAAGATCGTGGATGACGGAAAAGGGATCGATACCGAGAAGCTCAGGAGCAAGGCCGTTGAGAAGGGGCTGCTTGCCGCCGAGGCCGAGCTTTCGGAGAAGGAGCTCCTGCAGCTCATCTTCGCCCCCGGGATGTCCACGGCCGACGCCGTCACCAGCGTGTCCGGCCGGGGGGTGGGCATGGACGTGGTCAGGCGGAGCATCGAGTCCCTGCGCGGCAAGATCGAGCTGGACTCGACCCGGGGAACAGGGACCACCATAACCATCAAGCTGCCGCTGACCCTGGCCATCATCGAGGGCCTGCAGGTCCGGGTCGGGGAGAGCTTCTTCATCATACCGCTCTCACTGGTCGAGGAGTGCACTGAAATCACCCGCTCCGGCAAGGACAGTGAGGAGGGCAGGCAGCTGATCAGCATCCGCGGGGAGCTGGTCCCCTTTGTCAGCCTGCGCACAGTCTTCGGAATCAACGGTCACAGGCCGAAGATCGAGCAGATCGTGGTCACCGAGGTGGAGGGCAGCAGGATCGGCTTGAAGGTCGATGATGTCATCGGGGAGCACCAGACCGTGATCAAGAGTCTGGGAAGCGTGTACAAGCATGTCCGGGAGATATCCGGGGCCACCATCAAGGGGGACGGGAGCGTCGCCCTGATCGTGGATGTGCGTGAGCTGATCAGGTCTGCGGTAGCATAGATGCGGGGAAACGCCATGACGATCGGAAAGGGTCGCAGCTGCAGTCAGCCATACACGGTGCCGTTGCTCGGCCAGAAGGATTTCGAGACCTTCCGGTCCTACCTCTACGCAGAGCTTGGACTGAGCATCGCCTCTTCAAAGCTGGGCATGCTGCAGGCCAGGCTGCAAAAGAGGCTGCGCGCCCTGGAGATGCAGAGTTTCACGGAGTATGCCCAGCATTTGTTCAGCGAGAAGGGCAAGGCCACGGAGTTTCCCCACCTGGCGGACGTTGTGACCACCAACACCACGGAGTTCTTCCGGGAAGCAAAGCACTTCGATTACCTGGTCACCCGGCTGCTGCCCCAGTGGGTCGCAGACAACAGCGGCAGGGTCTTCTCCGTGTGGAGCGCGGGGTGTTCCTCAGGGGAGGAGCCCTACACCCTGGCCATGCTCCTGAGCCAGTACAGCGACCAGTGCCGCGGCTTCAACTTCACGGTGCTGGCCACGGACATCTCCTGCGCCATGCTGGAGAAGGCCATCCGGGCGGTCTACCCGGACGACAAGATCGCCAAGATCCCCCCGGAGATGCGCAAAAAGTATCTGCTGCGCAGCAAGGACCCGCGCAAGGAGCTGGTGCGCATAGCCCCGGAAGTGCGCTCCATGGTCCGTTTCCGGCGCCTCAACTTCATGGAGTCTTTCGATCTCGGGGAGCGGCTAAACGTCATATTCTGCCGCAACGTGCTGATCTATTTCGACCGCCCCACCCAGGAGAAGCTGATCCGCAAGTTCTGCACCCACCTCGGCAAGGGCGGCCACCTGTTCATCGGGCATTCCGAGAGCCTGGCCGGCATGTCCCTCCCCCTCAAGCAGATGGCTCCGGCCATCTACAGGAAGGTGTGAAATGAGACGTCAGGGGGAGGCCCTGGGTATGAGCGCGGGCGCTGCCTGCAAGGGTTTCGGGCCAGCCCCGGGGGGGGAGACACGGGTCATCGGCGTTGGTGAGCTGGCGGCAGGGAAAACAGCCGGTCAGATCCTGAAGACCTATGGGCTGGGGTCCTGCGTGGCGGTGAATGTCTTCGACCCGGCCACACAGGTTGCGGGCATGGCCCACGTGGCCCTGCCCGACTCGGGGATCTGGGCCAGCCAGCCGGTGCGCAAACCAGCCTACTACGCGGACAAGGCCCTGCCGCTCCTGTTGCGCAGCATGGCCGCCCTTACCGGGGGCAGCCTGACCCGGGGGTGCCAGGTCAAGCTGGTGGGCGGGGCGAACGTGATCGGCTCCAAGGGTGCCTTTCGCATCGGCGACCGAAACGTGGACACCCTGCGGGAGCTTCTGCAGCAGCTGGGCCTGTGGATCGCGGCCGAGGACCTCGGCGGAACCATCAGCCGGACGGTGAGCCTCGATGTCGCCACGGGGCGGGTGCGGGTCGACTCGCCCGGGAGAACGTCATGGATGCTGTGAAAAATATGATCACCCGGGATGAGCTGCAAAAGCGCATGGAGCGGCTCAGGCCTTTGAGCGGAACAGCCGTCCGCCTGCTGGAGCTGCTGAGCACCCCGGACTACACGGTCAGGGAGGTCTCGGGGCTGATCGGCTGCGACCCCGGGCTCACGGCCAAGGTCCTGAGCCGGGTCAACGCGGCCTGTTTCGGGCTCCGCCAGCCCCTGGCCTCGCTGGAACGGGCCGTGGTGCACCTGGGGGCGCAGACCGTGGCCATGGTGGCCATGCACTGCTGCGCCGCCCACCTCTTCGACAGCCCCCTTGCCGGATATGCAGCCCCGCCCCGGGCCTTGTGGACCCACAGCCTGCAGACGGCCATCGCGGCCAGATCCCTGGCCGCAGACTCCGGCCTGGTCGCGCCCGACCTGGCCTACACCGCGGCCTTGACCCACGACCTGGGCAAGAACATCGTTTCGGACATCCTGCAGGCAGGGATCGAAAAGGAGGGTGTGGAGGCGCTCCTGTCCCAGGAGGATTTCCTGGAGGTGGAGCGGCGCATCCTGGGGGTCGACCACACCCAGATCGGTCTTTTCCTGGCCCAGCAGTGGAAGCTCCCCGCCCCCCTGGCCACGGCCATGGGCTACCACCACCGGCCTTCCCGGGTCGCAGAGGACAAGCGGCAGCTGGCCTTCATAGTCCACCTGGCCGACATCCTGTCCATGAACTGCGGCAAGGGCACCGGGATTGACGCCATGCGCTACCACCAGGACCCCGGGTGGGAGGAGTACTTTTTCCTGCCGGAGCAGCGCCTGGACCAGATCACCGCAGGCGTGCTCGAGGAAACGGAACAGATGACGGCGGTGTATGCCGCTGTATAACGGGTGTGGATGTGAAGAAGCGCATGGACGATAAAGACCAGCTCGGGATACCTGGCTCGGGGGAGTCCCCAGGCAAGGAACCATCGGGCAATGCCGGGGTGCCCTGGAGAAAGGGGCACTGCCCGGTCAGATGTGACCTGAAGGGAGATCTGAGCACTCCCATCCAGTACATCAGCTACAACCTGCAGTTCATCGAGCAGGCCTTCTCCTGCCTGGAGCAGGTCAGGAAGGCCTACCAGGAGCTGGTCAAAGAGATAGGGAGCTCGGGCATGCCGCTTGTTGAGTACCGGCGGTTCCTGGAGCTCGAAAAGGCGGAGGACATCGCCTTCATTTCCCAGGAGCTCCCCAAGGCGATACGCGATTGCATCGAAGGCATGGGCCTGGTCAAGAAACGTGTCCTGGGGGAGGAGGAAGAGGACGGCC
>CAZQOG010000149.1:0-6143 GCA_964594925.1 uncultured Desulfohalobiaceae bacterium | reverse complement strand
CCCCTGGCTGGGCCGGCCGTACTCCTTTTCCAGGGCGATGAGCTCGGCTTTCAGCAGGGGCCTGGTCACGAGGCTTGACTGGTGCACCACCCGGTTGAGCATCGGCCAGACCTGCGCCCAGGATTCGGGATCCTGGTGGAGCTTTCGAAACGCCATCTCCCATGCCACCAGGGCATAGGGGTAGGACCATTGCCGCCCCTGCACCACGGCCTCGGCCGCCTGCTGGAGCTGATCTCCTGACAGCTGTTCCAGGCGGAGCAGGATCTCCTCCTCCAGCAGCTGCTTGGTCGCGTTTTCCTGGGTCTGGGCATACAGCTCGTGCTGGATCTGCAGGGCGGGGCCGAAGTGCTCCCGCTGCCAGAAGCGGTCGCTGAGATAGGTTGCGGCCTGCTTGCGCAGCTCCCAGGGCTTGTCCTGGTCCAGCAGCAGCTTGGTCAGGTGGGCCTCGGCGCTGCCGTCTTCCCGCTTGAGGGTCAGGGCCTTGTACATGGCCAGGTGGAAGGCCCAGGCCTCGGTTGCCCCGGAGTCCAGGGCGGCCCAGTTGTCCAGGGCGGTCAGGGCCTGCTCCGGATGGCCGTTGTCCACGGCGGCCAGGGCCAGGCGCTGCCAGGCCTTGGCCTCTGCGGGCGGTGTCAGCTCCCCGCGTTCCAGGAGCTGCTTGTAGAGCTCTTCGGCCCGCTCGGTGTCGCCCTGCTGCCAGGCCTGGTCGGCCTGGGCGGGGAGCTCTTCGGCCGGCACGGCAGCCGGGGGTGGCGGTTCGGGGGCAAGGATCTTTTTGGGAGGGGCGCAGCCGGCCGCGGCCAGGAGGACTGCCAGCAGGGGTGCGAGGCAGAGCATGCGGTGCAGGGGTGTGGTCATGGTCGTGTTTCCGAGGGTCTGCAAACGGGTCCCGGGTTGAAGTGGCGCTGAGACCCTGAATACCGGGTCAGAATAAAAAAGCCTGGCCCGCAGCAACGGGCCAGGCATAGCTATAGGAAGGGGCGGAACAGCCTGTCAAGAAAGGGTCTACTTGACTTCGGTGTAGTCGGCGTCCACCACGTCCTCTTCTTCACTCTCGGTGCCTGCCTGGGCGCCTCCCCCGGCCGTGGCTCCGGCTTCAGGGCCTGCGCCTTCTTCAGCCGTCTTCTGGGCATAGAGCTTCTCGGCCAGCTTGTGCGAGGCCTGGGCCAGCTCGTCAGTGGCCTGCTTGATGGCCTCGGGGTCGTCGCCCTCCATGACCTTTTTCAGGGCCTCGGCCTTTTCGTCGATGGTGGCGCGCAGCTCGGCATCCACCTTGTCGCCCAGGTCGCGCATGGACTTCTCGGTGGTGTAGATCAGGGTGTCGGCCTGGTTGCGGGCCTCGATGAGCTTGCGCTTCTTTTCGTCCTCATCGGCGTGGGCTTCGGCATCCTGGACCATCTTCTCGATGTCCTCCTCGGAGAGCCCGCTGGAAGCGGTGATGCGGATGGACTGCTCCTTGTTGGTGCCCAGGTCCTTGGCCGAGACGTTGACAATGCCGTTGGCGTCGATGTCGAAGGTCACCTCGATCTGCGGCACGCCTCGGGGCGCCGGCGGGATGTCCGTCAGCTCGAACCGGCCCAGGGTCTTGTTGTCCTGCGCCATGGGTCGTTCGCCCTGCAGGACGTGGATGGACACCGAGGGCTGGTTGTCGGCGGCCGTGGTGAATACCTGGCTCTTGCGCGTGGGGATGGTGGTGTTCTTCTCGATGAGCTTGGTGAACACGCCGCCCAGGGTCTCGATGCCCAGGGACAGGGGGGTCACGTCGAGCAGCAGCACGTCCTTGACGTCGCCGGCCAGGATGCCGCCCTGGATGGCTGCGCCCATGGCCACGACCTCGTCGGGGTTCACGCTGCGGTTGGCCTCCTTGCCGAAGAAGTCCTGAACCTTCTTCTGGACCAGGGGCATGCGGGTCATGCCGCCCACCAGGATGACCTCGTCCACGTCGGAGGCCTTGATCCCGGCATCCTTGAGGGCCTGCTTGCAGGGTCCGATGGTCCTGTCAACAAGGTCCTCGACCAGGCTTTCCAGCTTGGCCCGGGAGAGCTTCAGGTTCATGTGCTTGGGACCGTTCTGATCGGCAGTGATGAAGGGCAGGTTGATCTCCGTCTCCATGGAGGAGGAGAGCTCGATCTTGGCCTTTTCGGCCGCTTCCTTGAGCCGCTGCAGGGCCATGCGGTCCGTGGACAGATCGATTCCGTTGTCCTTCTTGAACTCCTGCACCAGGTAGGTGATGACCCGCTGGTCGAAGTCCTCACCGCCCAGGAAGGTATCGCCGTTGGTGGCGCGCACCTCGACCACGTTGTCCCCAACCTCGAGGATGGAGATGTCGAAGGTTCCGCCGCCCAGGTCGAAGACAGCGATCATCTCGTTCTTCTTCTTGTCCGCACCATAGGCCAGGGAGGCCGCGGTGGGCTCATTGATGATGCGCTTGACATCCAGGCCGGCAATGCGGCCAGCGTCCTTGGTGGCCTGACGCTGGCTGTCGTTGAAGTAGGCCGGGACGGTGATCACGGCTTCGGTGACCTTTTCGCCCAGGTAGGCCTCGGCGTCGCTCTTGAGCTTGCCCAGGAGCATGGCCGAAATTTCAGGCGGGCTGTACTTCTTGCCGGAAACCTCGACGTAGGCGTCGTTGTTGGCCCCGGGCACGATCTTGTAGGGGGCGTGCTTCTTCCACTCCTGGATCTTGGGGTCCCCTGCCTTGCGCCCCATGAGGCGCTTGATGCCGAAAACAGTGCGCTCAGGATTGGTCACGGCCTGGCGTTTGGCAATGTTGCCTACCAGTCGCTCCTTGTCGGTGAAGGCGATGATGGAGGGTGTGGTCCGCCCCCCTTCGGGGTTGTTGACACACTTGGCCTCCTTGCCCTCCATCACATAGACGCAGCTGTTGGTCGTTCCCAAGTCAATTCCAATGATTTTGCCCATGTCCTCATCTCCTCTTCGCTTCAATAAAAGAATTCAATAAAAAAAAATCAATCGGGTTCAATTGATTGCGTGTGCACTGGGGATAAGTAAGCCGATATTCGGCGCTGTAAAGAGGGAGATCGTGAATTTATTCGCATTTTTTGCTGACCAGGACCTTGGCCGGCCTGATCAGGCGATCCTTGAGCCTGTAGCCTTTCTGCATCAGCTGGCAGACAAGGCCGATATCGATGTCCGACCGCTCCTCCTCGCCGACGGCCTCGTGCCATTCAGGATCGAAGGTCTCTCCCTCCGCGCCCACCGGCTCCAGCCCGTATCGGGACAGCACGTCGAGGAAAATTTTCAGGGTCATCTGCACCCCAACCAGGAGGTTCTTGCACTCCTCTGACTCGGATCCGTGCACCAGGGCCAGCTCCAGATTGTCCACCACCGGGAGCAGGTCCTCGATAATGGCCTCGTTGGCGTACTTGCAGTACTCCTCCTTCTCCCGGGTCAGCCGTTTCTTGTAGTTCTCGGCATCCGCCAGGGCGCGCAGCAACTCGTTCTGCTTTTCCCGGAGCTGCTCGCACTCCGGGCAGACTCGCTCCCTGCAGAGGCGCTCGAGCTCCTGGTCATCGAGCTCGGCAGGGTCAGGGCGTTCCCCCTGGGACCGGTCCGTCAGGTGCTCTGCCTGCAGGTCGGACTGGGTACGGGAATCTCCCTCGTTCTTGCTTGGGACCATGCATTCCTCCTCGAATTGATTCCGCTCTACTCAAAGCGGTTCTTGAGCATCTGACTAAGTATGCGGGCGGTGAAGTCAACCACCGGCAGCACCTTGGCGTAATCCATGCGCATGGGGCCGAAGATGCCCACGACCCCCAGGGTGGAGTCCTCGCTGTGGTAGGGAGAGGAGATCATGGACCAGGGCTTGTGCTCGCCCCAGTCGAGCTCCTTGCCCAGCACGACAGTCGCCCCCTGCCTGGTGGAGACCTTGTCCAGCAGCTCCAGGAGGCGCGAGCGTTCTTCCAGGATCTCCAGGAGCTCGCGCATGCTGGCCATGTCGGCAAACTCCGGCTGGTTGAGGATGTGCAGGGTGCCGTCCACGAACAGCTCGGGCTGGCCCTCAGTGCGCAGGGTCTGGTGCATCAGGGAGTAGGCCTTGCGGTACAGGGCGTTGAAGCGGCGCCGGGTGTGGCGGATCTCCCTGAGCACGGCCCGCCGGACCTGGGACAAGGTGTGGCCCCGGAAGGTCTCGTTCAGGTAGTTGGAGAAGCGGATCAGGTCGTCGGGGCTGGTGGCCTTGTCCACCTCGACCAGCTTGTTCTGCACCAGCCCCCCCTGAAAGACCATGATGGCCATGACCAGCCCGGCCCGGACCAGGATGAAGTCGATCTGGTGCCACCTGGCCACGCCCTGCTGCGGGGCGAGCACCATGCTGACCTGCTGGGAAAAGGAGGACAGCAGCTTGGAGGCCTGCCTGAGGATGTCGCTCAGCTCCAGGCCGGCCCGGCTCAAAAAGGAGGCAATGGCCTGCTGCTCCTGCTCTGAAAGGGGGTCGAGCTTGAGCAGGGAGTCCACGTAGAAGCGGAAGGCAATATCAGACGGGATCCTGCCGGCGGACGTGTGGGGCTGCTCCAGGTAGCCCTTCTCGGTCAGGTCGGCCATGATGTTGCGCATGCTGGCCGGGCTGAGCCTGAGCCTGGAGTGTTTGGCCACGGTCCGTGACCCCACGGGTTCTGCCGAGGCTATGTATTCCTGGACAATGGTCTGGAGGATTTCTTGTTCGCGTTCAGTGAGCTGCATTGGTCACCCCGCTGGCACTCTCTTTTCCTGAGTGCTAAAGCGGGTAGCAACGACCAGGGCGGCTGTCAAGGTCGGGGAACCGGGCCAAGGGCCGGGAAGCCTTGTCAGCCGCGGAAAATGTAATCGCGCAGTGATTGGAGCCAGGCCCGGGGTTTGACCCCGGTAACCTTGGTGAGCTTGGATGTGTCCAGCACGGCGTACCCGGGTCGCTCGGCCTTTTGCGGGTAGTCGGAGGAAGGGATGGGGAGCACCCGGCAGGTCAGCCCGGCCTGGTGCACGGCCTCGTTGGCCAGCTCGCACCAGCTGGCCTGGCCGGAGTTGACCACATGAAAGATGCCGGTTGCCTCGCGCTCCACGAGCTGGAGGGTGTGCTCGGCCACATCCAGGGTGTAGGTGGGAGAACCCACCTGGTCGAAGACCACGGTCAGCTTCTCCCGGGTTGCGGCCAGCCCCAGGATCTTGTGCACGAAGTTGGTTTTCCAGGGGCCGAACAGCCAGGCCGTGCGCAGGATGAGCAGCTGGTCCAGACCCGAGTCCTGAAGGGCCTGCTCCCCGGCAAGCTTGGTCCGGCCGTACTCGCTTTGGGGATTGGGCTGGTCCTCGGTGGAGTAGGGGACGTCGTGGCGCCCGTCAAAAATGAAGTCGGTGCTGTAATGCACCAGGGGCACTCCCGCGGACTTGAGCACCCTGGCCAACCGGGCGGGAAAGGTCCTGTTCAGCTCCAGGGCCTTTTGGGGTTCCTCCTCGGCCTGGTCCACATTGGTGTAGGCCACGGTGTTGAAAACCCGGTCTGGTTTGTTGTCCTCGATCAGCCCGGCCAGGGCTTGGGCATCGAAGATGTCCAGGTCGTTCCTGGTGGGGCAGGTTACCCGCCAGCCCTTGCGGCACAGGACTTCGGACAAGGCCTGACCGAGCAGGCCGGTCCGGCCTCCGAATATCAGGGCGGTTTGCGGTTCATCCATGTCTGCCTTCCTTGTCGTACCAGCGCTCCATGAAGCTGCGGTACGCCCCGCTCTGCACACTTTTGAGCCACTCCGTGTTTTCCAGGTACCAGGCAATGGTGCGGCGAAGTCCCGCTTCGAAGCTGACCTGCGGTTCCCATCCCAGCTCCTGCCTGGCCAGGGAGAAGTCCATGGCGTAGCGGCGGTCGTGACCCGGGCGGTCCTTGACGAAGCGGATCAGGCTCTCTGGTTTGCCCAGCTGCTCGAGCAGGGCGCGCACCAGGTCGATGTTGGCCAGCTCGGCATCCCCCCCGAAGTTGTAGGCGGCGCCGGAACGCCCCCGCCGCAGGGCCAGGTCCACCCCGCGGCAGTGGTCCTCGACATAGATCCAGTCACGTACGTGCAGGCCGTCACCGTAGACGGGGAGGGGTTTTTCCTTGACCGCCAGGGTGATCATCAGCGGGATGAGCTTTTCTGGAAACTGGTAGGGGCCGTAGTTGT
>CAZQOG010000148.1:1282-6176 GCA_964594925.1 uncultured Desulfohalobiaceae bacterium | reverse complement strand
ATGACCGTCATTCCCGATCTCAAATAAATCCATAGGAAACGTCGAAGAACCGAAAGTTTGAAGAAGGGAAGAGGAATGGTCAGGGGTTGTCGGTCCACAGCGGGACGAAGTCGAAGGCGTTGACGTCCACCAGGCCCAGGTCGGTGAGCTTGAGGGCGGGGATGACCGGCAGGGCCAGGAAGGCCAGGATCATGAACAGGCCGGGGATGGGGGTGCCAAGGGTGCGGCAGACCGTTTCCAGCCTGTGCAGCTGACCGACCACGGCTTCCAGGTGCAGGTCGCTCATCAGACCTGCCACCGGCAAGGGCAGGCTTTCCAGGACCTGTCCGTCCAGTACGGCCACCAGCCCGCCACCCAGGTCTGCAGCATGGGTGGCTGCCAGGGCCATATCCGCATCGTTCATTCCCGCCACGATCAGGTTGTGGGAGTCGTGGACCACGGTCGAGGCCACCGCGCCGGCCCGCAGCCCCAGTCCCTTGACGAACCCAAGCCCGGTGTTTCCCGTCCCGCGGTGACGCTCGATCACGGCCAGCTTGGCAAGGTCTGCCTCGGGGTCGGCCTGCACCAGGCCCTGACTGACACGGGGAAAAAGGGTCAGGGACCTGGTCAGGATCTGTCCGGGAACCAGGCCGATGACCCGCATGCTGCCCCTGCCGACAGGAACCTCGAAGCGAGATGGCCGGATCTGGGGCAGGTGCACCCCTGTCCCGGGGGGTGGGATTGTTGCCTCGGGCCAGTGCATGTCGCGCAGGTTTTTCCCCCCGAGGTAGACCTCTCTGATCGCGAAACGCTCCAGGTCGTCCAGGAGCAGGAAGTCCGCGTGGTATCCCGGGGCCACCGCCCCCCTGTAGGCGATTTTGAAGTGGCGGGCCGTGTTCAGGCTGGCCATCTGCACGGCCCGAACCGGGGGGATGCCCAGCTCCATGGCCCGGCGTACGCAATGGTCCATGTGGCCATGGGAGAGCAGGTCGGTGGGGTGGCGGTCGTCGGTGACCAGCCCCATGCGGGTGGTGTCGCAGCGGCGGGCGAGCGGGGCCAGGGCTTTCAGGTTCTGCTCGGAGGTCCCTTCCCGGAGCATGAGGAACATGCCCAGGCGCAGCTTTTCAAGCCCCTCCTCCAGGGTGGTGGACTCGTGGTCGCTGCCGGGGCCTGCGGCCACATAGGCGTTGAGGGGACGGCCGGTCAACCCCGGGGCGTGACCGTCCACGGGTCTGCCCGCGGCTGCCCGGAGTTTTGCAAGCACGGCCGGATCACGGTGCAGCACCCCGGGGACGTTCATCATTTCGGCCAGGCCGAGGATGTGTTCGGGGTGGTCGGCAAGCGCCCGTTCGATGTCCCGGGCGGTGATCCTTGCCCCGGATGTCTCCAGGTGGGTGGCCGGGACGCAGGAGGGCATCATGAAGTAGATGGCCACGGGCAGGTCCCGGCCGGCCTGCAGCATGTAGTCGATGCCGGCCATGCCCAGCACGTTGGCAATCTCGTGCGGGTCGGCCACCACGGCGCAGGTGCCGCGGCCCGCCACGGCCCTGGCGAACTCCCGGGGGCTGAGCAGGGTGGACTCGATGTGGATGTGGCCGTCGATGAGCCCGGGGCAGAGAAAGCCGCCCGCGGCGTCCACCACGGTCCGGGCCTCGTAATGGCCGAAACCGAGGAACCTGCCCCCGGCCACGGCCACGTCCGCGGCATGGATCTCGCCGGAAAGGGTGTTGACCACCCGTGCGTTGCGGACCAGCAGGTCGGCGGGGCACTCGCCCAGGGCGGCGGTGATGCGGTCTTCGGTGTCCATGACTATGCAGAGAAACGGATGACGTTGTATCCCCAGATGGTGCGGGGAATTGTGCCCCCAGTCAAGACGACGCAGTGAACCATACCTCTGCCGGCCACCTGTCAGCCCTCGCGGACGAATGGAACGCCAAGGTCGGCCGGGGCGCCGACCCGGAACCGGGCCTTCTTCCAGGCCGTGACCAGGACCAGGACCGCGATGGTCAGCAAATAGGGGAGCATGCGCAGCAGCCAGGTGGGTATCAGCTCCATGCCAACGGCCTGAAAATAGAACTGCAGGGCGGTCAGGCCCCCGAAGAGCATGGCGCCGAGCACGGCCCGCAGCGGGTTCCAGGTGGCGAAGATGACCATGGCGATGGCCACCCATCCCTGGCCCGAGGTCATGGAATCCTTCCAGCCCGGGGTATAGGACAGGGAGAGATAGCTCCCGGCCAGCCCGGCCAGCATGCCCCCTGCCAGGGTGCAGCCGTAACGGATGCGGGCCACGCTGATACCTGCCGTGTCCACGGAGGCGGCGTCCTCCCCGGTGGCCCTGATCTTGAGCCCGAGCCGGGTCCGGAAAAGCAGGTACCAGGTCAGGGGAACCACCAGGTAGGCCACGTAAGCCATGGCGGGTTGTTTGAAGAGTATCGGGCCGAGGATGGGAATCTCCGACAGACCCGGCACGGGGAGCACCTTGAGCCGCACCGCGGCCTTGCCGATGAAGGGGCGGCCCAGAAAGCTTGTCAGACCCATTCCCAGTATGGTCAGGGCCAATCCGGACAGGACCTGGTTGCTGCGCAGGGACACGGCGAACACGGCGTGGATCAGGGCCATGAGCCCCCCGGCCCCGATACCCCCGCAGATGGCCAGAACCGGGTTGCCGGTCAGGATGCCCGTGACCGCGGCGGCCAGCGCGCCCACCAGCATCATGCCTTCCACCCCCAGATTGAGCACACCGCTGCGCTCGGCCAGGATCTCCCCCACGCTGGCCAGCAGCACGGCTACGGACGACTTGACCGCGATCTGGGCCACGAAGACCAGGTCGGAGATCATTGCACCTCCTCTGTGGCCCGGGGCGGGGCGACTGGGGCGCCTCGTCGGATGACCAGCCTGTGCCCGGTCAGAAGGTCTCCGGTCAGCAGCCCGAAGAGCAGGGTGGCCTCGAGCACCAGGCTGATGGAGGCTGGAAGGTGCAGCACCGACTGCAGATGCTCCCCGCCCACGATGATGCCGCCCAGAAAGAGGCTGACCAGGGGGATGGCCAGGGGGTTGAGCCGGGCCAGCCAGGCCACGATGATCCCGTCGTAACCGTACCCAACGGCCAGCCCCTGCTGGAGACGGAAGTGGATGCCGCTGACCTCGCCCATGCCTGCCAACCCGGCCAGTGCGCCGCTGGCCAGCATGACGAGCACGGTTTCCCGGTTGATGCTCATCCCGGCATAGGCCGCAGCCCTGGGGTTGTGTCCTGTGACCCGGACGCGATAGCCCCACTTGGTGCGTTTGAGCACCAGGGCGGTCAGCATTGCCAGGGCCAGGGCCAGGAAGAACCCGAGGTGGATGCGGGTCCCGAAGACGTGGGGCAGGCGGGCCACGGGTTCAAATTGGGCCGTGCCGGGGAAGCCGTACCCCTGAGGGTCCCGCCAGGGCCCGAAGTAGAGGTGCTCCATGTAGATGATGGCCACGTAGTTCAGGAGCAACGTGGTCAGGATCTCGCTCACCCCGAGCCGGGCCTTGAGCAGGGCCGGCGTCAGCCCCCAGAGGGCGCCGCCCGCGGCACCGGCCAGGACCATGCAGGGCAGCACCAGCCCCTGGGGCAGGTGGGGGGAGGCGAACAGCGCCACGGCGGCCGCGCAGATGCCTCCCCAGACCAGCTGGCCCTCGCAGCCGATGTTCCAGAGCAGCATGGTGGCGGCCAGGGCCACGGCAAGTCCCGTGAACATGAGCGGGACCGAGCGCACCACCACCTCGGACAGGCTGTACCAGGACAGAAAGGTGCCCTTGAGCATGACCCCGTAGGCCCGCAGGGGGTCGACCCCGAGCAGGAGAAAGATGACCGCCCCCACGCAGAAAGCAAGGGCCAGGGAAAAGAGTGGTGCCAAAAGGCGGGAGCCTGCACCCCCCGCCGCCCCGTACCGTTTTTCCAGCCGGACGATCATGCCGCGGCCACCCTGTCCGTGACACCCGCCATGAGCAGCTTGATGCGGGCCACACCCTGCTCGTCCGAGGCTTCGATGGTCTCCACTATCCGCCCCCGGAAGATGACCGCGATGCGGTCGGCAAGGGTCAGCACCTCGCGGAGGTCACCCGAGACCAGGAGGATCCCGGAGTGCTCCCGTTGCTTCAGGATGGCCTGCCAGACATCCTCGGCGGCCCGGACGTCAAGCCCCTGGGTGGGTTGTTCGGCCAACAGGAGCTTAGGGCGGCGCGTGATCTCCCTGGCCAGGATGACCTTCTGCAGGTTGCCGCCGGAGAGCTGCCGGGCGAGGGCATCGGGGCCCGGGGCTGTGATGTCGAAGTCGTCTATGGCCCGTGCCGTGGCCAGCCTGGCCCGGTCACGGTCCAGAAACGGGCCTCTCCCGTACCTGTAGTGGGTGGTGAGGATGAAGTTGTCCGCCAGGGTCATGGACTGGACGGAGCCGACGCGGTAGCGGTCTTCCGGCACGTATCCCAGGTGCCGCCTGGAACGCGCAGCCCAGTGGGCGGGCCGAATCTCCCGCCCCAGGAAGTTGAGGGTGCCGCCGGTCAGAGGAACCAGTCCGCTCAGGGCCTGCACCATGGTCTCCTGGCCGTTGCCAGCCACACCGATGACCGCAAAGACCTCCCCCCGGCGGATATCGAAGCTGACGTCTTGAAAGGCGATGCGACCCTGAGGGTCGCGAGCCTCGATGCCCCTGACCCGGAGCACCGGCTCCCCAAGGGCCACCTTTGGCTTGTCCACGCTGAGGATGACCTCCCTGCCCACCATGAGCCGGGCCAGCTCATGCCGGTTGCGCACCTGGTCCACGGGCATTCCGGCCACCAGCCGCCCACGGCGCAGCACGCTGATCGCATCGGCCACGGCCAGGACCTCTTCCAGCTTGTGGGTGATGAAGACAACGGTGCGCCCCTCCTGCTTGAGGCGTCGCAGCAC
>CAZQOG010000148.1:0-1272 GCA_964594925.1 uncultured Desulfohalobiaceae bacterium | reverse complement strand
CGGCAAAGAGTGCTTCTACCTCCTGAGGGGTCAGGACGGCGGTAGGCTCGTCAAGGATGAGCACCCTGACCTGACGGTAGAGGAGCTTCAGGATCTCCACCCGCTGGCGCTGCCCCATGGACAGCTCGAAGACCCGGGCGTCCGGTTCGACCTCCAGGCCGTACTCCCTGGACAGGCTGCGTATGGAGTCCCGTTCGGCACGCATGTTCCGGACGGAAGTGGAACCCAGGACGATGTTTTCGGCCACGGTCAGGGGCTCAATGAGCATGAAGCGCTGGTAGACCATGCCGATGCCAAAAGCCAGGGACTGGGCCGGAGAGCTGAAAACAACCGGTCGCCCGCCGAGCAGCAAACGCCCGGAATCGGGCTGCAGACGGCCTGCCAGCACGGACATGAGCGTGGACTTGCCCGCACCGTTCTCCCCGAGAAGGGCGTGGATGGTCCCTGCCCTGAACACGCAGCTGATGTCGTGGTTGGCCCTGACCGGGCCGAAGCTCTTGGAGATCCCCTGAAGCTCGAGAACGGGGGGTGCGGGCTCTGCCATGGCGGGGCTCACAGCAGCACGGGCTGGGGAAGCCTGGCCAGGGAAAAGACAGGGGCCGGCAGCAAGACCTGGGGGTCCCCCTCACGTGCCACACAGAAGATCCCCCGCATTTGCAACGGGTCTCGCCCGTGGCGCTCGGCAAGCTCCTCCAGCAGGTCGTTCAAAGCCAGGAGGGTGCCTCCGGTGCTGACCACGTCGTCCACCACCACCACCCCCCGGGTGGAACTGAGCAGCAGGTTGATGTCCCTCTCGTACAGGGCCAGGAACTTGCTGCCGCTGGTCACGGATGAGGACCCCACCTGGAGGGTGGGCCTTCTGTGGGCCTGCATGTGCGGTTTGACCCTGTTGTAGGCCACGGCCACGGCTTCGATGCCGAGCTCAGCGGCCACGGCCTGGCAGAGCATGAGGGCCTTTTCCACGGCGGTGAGGAAAACGATTCCGGACAAATCGGGAATGGCTGACCGGATGCGTTCGGCAAGCAGCTTGCCCAGGTCCCGGTTCAACCCTGTCAGGCCGACAAGGTTGAGAGAGACGATGCGCAACCGCTTCCCCCCCTCGGGGATCTCGACATAGGGCAGGTCGATGGAGGAGGGCAGCCCCGGGATTTCGAGCCTGTACTTATCACCGGATTCCAGTGCACCAAGTACTTCCATCACTGACTCCAGCGTGGTTGGCAGGCCGTTGAAAAATCCCCGCTGGACTGCGTTGCTCCACCAAGGGCAAACCCT
>CAZQOG010000147.1:0-6315 GCA_964594925.1 uncultured Desulfohalobiaceae bacterium | reverse complement strand
TGGTGGCCAGGGCCGCGGCCAGGGAGAGCCAGGCGTAGCGCAGCACCTTGGAGCGATCGTTTCCAATGCAAACTCTTTACTTTTTTCCCCAAAACGAAGGTAAGCCTCTGACCCGGGTCTGAACTGCGAGAACAATACAGATCTGGTGCTGCTCGGTCTTTTTAGCTTTGGATTGTTTATTGAGCCCACTCCGCCCGTTTGGGAATATCCCTTCCTTGACAGAGATATGCAGAAGTGTTTTCAGAGATGAAGCTGAAGGCTTTTCCATCCGTTGCGTGGTGCAACATCGCGTCGCAACCGCTGAAACCATTGCGGGGGGTAGTATGGCAGGGCTCGTGGTGCGTACGATTTTCCTGATGGTGCTTTTTATTGCTCCCGCCCATTCTTCCGCGATCGCAGCGGACCCCTTCGCCCGTTTTCAATTCCTGCACCAAGACGTCAGCGGTGTAGAGGAGTCAGTCGAAGAAAATGACCACTTCGGAGACGCCCTGGCCTCGGGGGACTTCAATGGGGACGGCTACCTGGACCTGGCTGTAGGCGTGCCTCGGGAAGGTTTCAGCGGTCATGTCGATGCCGGGGCAGTGCAGGTCTTTTATGGTTCGAGCGACGGGCTTGATCCGGTTACCGACCAGATCTGGACCCAGGACTCTGCCGTGTCCGAAGGCTCGGCAGAAGATAACGAAAGGTTTGGGACAGCTCTGGCTGCCGGGGATTTCAATGGGGACGGCTATACCGACCTGGCCATCAGTGCTGTAAGAGAAACAGTTGGCATGTTTCCCATGACCATGGCAGGCGCAGTCAACGTTTTGTATGGATCGGCCACCGGCCTGTCCAGCAACAGCACTCAGGTCTGGTCTCAAAACTCCCCCGGGATTGCAGAGATTGCCGAGGACAATGACTCTTTTGGCGTAGCCTTGACAACCGGCGATTTCAACGGGGACGGCTACGCCGACCTGGCAGTCGGCACCTTGGAACACCTGACCGGCTCTTCCTACTCGGCCGACGGCCTGGTCCATGTCCTTCACGGTTCGGCTTCCGGCCTCACTGCAGTCGGAAGCCAGGCCTGGACCCAGGACACACCGGGCATTCCAGGAAACGCAGAGCAAGGGGACCAGTTCGGGAGGAGCCTGGCCGGCGGCGATTTCAATGCTGACGGATTCGACGACCTGGCCATCGGTGTGCCCTACAAGGATCAATCTGGCTTCAATAACGCCGGCAGGGTCATCATTATATTTGGAAGTGCTTCGGGCCTGAGCGCCGCAGGGAACGCACTGCTCCACCAGGACCAGGTCGAGGTCGAAAGCTCAGCCGGCCCCTATGCATCTTTCGGCTTCTCCCTGACTGCAAGCGATTTCAATGGGGATGGCAGAACTGATCTTGCCGTTGGGGTACCCGGAGAACACGCGGGAAGTCTCGTCGCTTCAGGAGGGGTGGCCGTGTTCTACGGAGCGGACAACGGCCTTTCCACCGACAACGACCAGCTGTGGACCCAGAACAGTATTGGCATCCCGGGTTTGGAACAGGATATGTTCGGTATCTCCCTGGCCAGCGGGGATTTCAACGGCGATGGATACGCCGACCTGTTCGTGGGCTGCCCGTTCAAAGATTCCGGGACACTGATCAATTATGGCTATGTGCTTATTCTGGAAGGGTCTGCGAGCGGCATCACGAATGACGATGCGCTTGTCCTGGCGCAGCACACGGCCGGGCTCGACTTGCCCGAGTCTTACGACGCCTTTGGCATTGCCCTGGCAGCCGGGGATTTTGACGGGGACGGACTGTCCGACGTGGCAATCGGTGCGCAAGAATCCTTCGACCATGCCGACCAAGCCGGTGCCGTCGGCATTCTGCTGACGGGAAGGTCCCGTCTCATCTATTCCCATGTGGACGTCACCGTCCCCTGGTCCACGGAAGTTTGCGCCATCAATCTGACTGCCGGGGAGCTGACCGGTTCCTTCACGGCCCACGACCGGTTTGGGGCCCTTGTCGGCTCCCCGTATCAGGCCACGCTCCCTGCCCGGGGACGTATGGCCGTGAATGTCGACACTGCTTTTTCAGGGGCCGCAACCGCGAAATACGTCCTGTTTACGCATGATGGTGGCCAGGGCCAGGCGGCAGGATACACCAAGTTCACCAGCTCCGGCCAATACCGGGCCGCCCTGCCCGCCGGCAAAGCACCATCTTCCGGGGCCCTGCAGGTGCCTCACATTGCCTCCGACCCCAACTGGTGGACCGGCATCGGCCTGGTCAACCTGACCGGCCTGACCAAGAGCCTAACCCTGAGCTGCAACACCGCCCAGACCAGAACGGTGACCATCCCCGCGCACGGGCAGACCTCCTTTTTGGTGCAGGACCTGTTTGGCGGGGTGGCCCAACCCTCTCTCGAGTCCGCCGTGCTGGAAAATGCTGCCGGCATCGTAGGGCTCGAACTCTTTGGCCAGGGCAACCAATTGGCCGGAATCGGTCTTGGCCACGCCACGGCAGGGACCCTGTACTTCCCGCACATCCACTCCGACGCCACCTGGTGGACCGGACTCGTGGCCTGCAACCCTGCCCCCAGTTCCACCACACTGACTGTTACTCCCTACAGCACTGGCGGGGACGCATTGAGCCAGAAAACCATCACCCTCGGCCCCAAGGCCAAGTACGTGGGCTTTGTCCGCGACCTTGACCTGCCCACCGCAACGGCCTGGCTCAAGATCGACTCCTCAGAGGCCGTGACAGGATTTGAACTTTTTGGCACCTGGGACGGCAAGCTCCTGGCGGGCTTCACAGCCCTCAACCTCAGCAAAGACTCCGGGGTGTTTCCAAAGATCGACCCTTCCGGATGGACCGGAATTTCCTTTGTGAACACCACAGCTGCTTCCATAACTGTCACCCTGAAAGCATATGACGACGACGGCGACCAGGTTGCCACAGCCTCCTTCCCTCTGCCTGCACATGCCAAGAGCGTCGACTACGTGGAGGACCTTTTCCAGGCCGATATCACTGCCGCGACTTACGTGACCTTCTCCGCCACCGGCCCCGTGGCCGGGTTCCAGCTCAACGGCTCGAGCGACGGCTGGCTTTTGGACGGGCTGCCGGGGATGTGAGCTGACCCGGGGCGATATTCCACAGTTGCAATGCATTGAACAGGAGGCTCCATGGTGCGCTTTTCAGTTCCATCCCCCGGTGTTTCCGGCACAGGTCCGCAAGGCATCCAAACCGCTGTGGCCTGCCTCCTGCTCCTTGCTGCACTGCTCTGTGCCGGGCCTGGAGACGCCGACATCATACTGACCTATTATGTCTCGCCTTCCGGAATCGACTCCCCCATGCGCAACGGGCGAAGCCCTGCAGCCGCCTGGGCCTCGATCGGATACGCCATCGACCGCAGCGAGGTCGATGCCGGCGACATCATCATGGTCATGGGGGACGCCTCACCAGCCAACAATGACTTTGAGGAGAACGTGACCGTAAACAAGCGGGTCCGCATCTACGGCAATGACAGTGCCGGCGCCCCTCCCCGGGTCCGTGCCGCCGACCCCGCGCAACACGTCTTCACCATCAACAGCAACGGAACCGAGATCAAAGGCCTGGAGATCCATGGAGCAACCGGCGCCGCGGGCATCCTGGTCAACAATGCCAGCAGATGCGTCCTGGAGAACAATCGGATCGGGCTTTCACCCATCCAGACCAACCAGTGGGGCATTGCCCTCGGCTTTTCCCGAAAGAATGCCATCCGCTCCAATCAGATCTCCGACAACGAGTTCGCTGGGATTTACCTGGACAGCTCCAGCGCGAACATTCTTGATTTCAACACCATAAGCTACAACGCAGCCGCCGGGATCTTTGTCTCAAGCTCCGCAGAAGATGGGTCCTCGGCAAACCTGTTGACCGGCAACCATGTCAGCAACAGCCAAACCGGGATCATGCTGAGCGCCAGGGAAAACGTGCTCTCGGACAACCTCGTGAGAAGCAATATCAACGGCACCGTTGCCGGGAGCAGGGTCGCCCTTTCCCGGGATTCGGTCTGGGTTCACAACGTCTTCGAAGAGAACGACCTGGGCCTGCTTTTCTCTTTCGCTGAGCCGGAAAAGGCCGTCTTCCTCAACGACTTATACAACGGCCTGGACGTGGCCGCTCTTTCGCCCGGGTCCCGGCTCGGTTCGCCCTTCCCCTGCGTCTTTGAACTCAACGCAACCCGCCATACCGGCAGTCTTGGGAATTATTACTCCGATTACAGCGGCAGCGATGCCGACGGGGACGGGATCGGGGACACCCCCTTCGTGTCGGGCAATGTTCAGGACGACTCCCCCCTGACCCGCCCCCCGCTGGGCTACGATGTCATGGCCTGGAGCCTGGGCCTGTTCGAAGGGCGTTCCGTACTGCGGAAATCGGATTTTTCCGGCCAGGGCGAGATCATCTCTCTCCCCATAGGGGGGGGCCGGGTCTTCTGCACACCCGACCCGAGCGAAAGGGAAATCACCTTTGCCGGCGGCACAACAGACACGAACTCGACCTGGGGCGGGTGGCTGACCTTTGCCGCGCCCCCATCCGTGGTGCAGACCGTAAACGTCAACTTCGGGTACAGCGACGCCCTGGGCAACAACTTCGTTGCTGCCGGCAACAGCGTTGCAACCCCGGGGGACGGCACAAGCCACATCCTCACCTTCGCTGCCGAGCCCTCAGGGTTTGTTCTTCCCCAGGGCAAGCACTTGGCCGTCCGGCTGACAAACGCGGGAATCAGGCCAATCGAACTCATGCTGGGCGGGGCCGCCTGCGTGGTCAAGGCCCCTGTGGGCACGACCTGGCCCGGACCGCGGCTCTACTTCCCGCACGTTGACGCCGGCGGGGATTGGGAGACCGAGATCGCAGTCATCAACAAGAGCCCTGAAGCTGCCAACGGAACACTCACGGCCTACTCCTCCAACGGGACCGCCATCGGCGCCTTTTCCCTCAGCCTGGCCGGTCACGCCCGTTATGCCTGGCCGGTCGGCCCCTCCTTTGCCTCTCCCGGGAGCATCCGCTACCTGGTCCTGGAAGGCGCTTCAGAAGACGTGTGCGGCTACACCAAGTTTTCCATCGACGGCCAGTACCGAGCCGCCCTGCCAGCCTCCTCCTCTCCGGCCTCAGATGACCTGTACGTCTCCCACGTCGCCTCGGACCCCCAGTGGTGGACCGGCATCGGCCTGGTCAACACCTCCAGCCTGCCCAAGACCCTGACCTTTCGGGCCAGTGATGGCCAGAGCGCGGCCATGGCCCTGCCCTCCAAAGGCCAGGCCGCCTTTCTGGTGCAGGACCTGTTCGGGGGGACAATCCAACCCACCATCCAGTCAGCAGTGCTCGAGGATTCGACCGGGGTCGTGGGGCTGGAGCTTTTCGGCAGCGGCAACCAGCTGGGCGGCATCCGCCTCAGCGAGCAGACAGTCTCGACCTTGTTCTACCCCCACCTGCACTCCGACGATCAGTGGTGGACCGGGATCGTGGCCTACAACCCCTCCGGCTCCGCCAGCAACCTGACCATCACCCCTTACGCGGCCGACGGCACCGCCCTGGCCTCCCAGACCCTGACCGTGCCGGGCCGCAGCAAGTACGTTGGGTTTGCCAAAGACCTGGGGCTTCCGGCCACGGCGAGCTGGCTGCAGATCCATGCCTCCCGGCCGGTGACCGGGTTCGAGCTGTTCGGCACCTGGGACGGCAGGATCCTGGCGGGATACACCGCTGTTGGGCTTGACAGAACATCGGGCGTCTTCCCCAAGATCGACCAGGAGGGCTGGACCGGTATCGCCCTGGTGAACACCACGGAAGCTACCGTCTCCATAACCCTTACCGCATATCAGGACGACGGCAGCGTCTCGGGCACGGCCTCCCTCGATCTTGGCCCCCACGCCAAAACAGTCGGCTATGCAGAGGAGATCTTTGCCGGCCACGACATCTCCGAAGCCGGCTACATCAGCTTCACTGCATCCGGGAAAGTGGCCGGCTTCCAGCTCAACGGGTCAACGGACGGCCGGCTTTTGGACGGGCTGCCGGGGATGTGAGGGAGTCTAAAGGAGGAAGGCGGAAGGATGAGGGATGAATGAAATTGAAGAGATGGAAGATTTTTATATATCTAAGCAACTCTATTCATTAGATAATATTTCCTTTCTTCCTCATCCTTCATCCTTCATCCCTTCTCCTTCATCCTTTTTCTCAAATTCCCTGCAGGGCTTGTCCCGGTCCAGGCACTGATCCCGCCAGGAGGCCTCGTCCTCCAGGGGCTCGATGTGGATGAACACCACGACCCTGGGGACGCTGCTGCGGATGTCCTTCTCCACGCTCTCGGCCAGGGTGTGG
>CAZQOG010000146.1:1414-6374 GCA_964594925.1 uncultured Desulfohalobiaceae bacterium | reverse complement strand
AGTCGTAGTTGTCAGCCATCGCGCCGATAAGCCGCAGGCTGCCGTCCAGGCCGAAGGTCCCGTATGTGTCACCGACCAGAGCGCGGGAGGGGGTGACGGTGCAGCAAAGCAGGACCAGGCAGGTCAGGGCTGAGCAGCAAAGCACCTTGAGGATACGTTTTCCATCGAAATCGAAATCCAAATCGAAATCGATTCCTGCCTTTGTCTTTTCTTCGTCAAGGGTCATTTGATTTTTTCGGTTTCGATTTGGATTTCGATTTTAAGTGGGTAGGGTAATGGGGTCTGGCCCTGTCTCAAAACCCTGCCTCCCCGGGATCGAAGCTGCCGTCCGTGTCGATGCGGCCGTCCTTGAGCAGGATGAGCCGTCCGGCCATGCGCATGACCGTGGGGTCGTGGGTGGAGAAGAAAAAGGTCACGTTCTTGTCCTGGTTGAGCTTTTGCATGAGCTCCAGCAGGGCGTGGCCGGTCTTGGAGTCGACATTGGCCGTGGGTTCGTCAGCCAGCACCAGTGCGGGTTCCGGGGCGATGGCCCGGGCGATGGCGACCCGCTGCTGCTGGCCGCCGGAGAGCTCGCGGGGAAAGCGGCGCTCCATGCCCGAAAGCCCGACATCGGCCAGGACCTGGCGGACGCGTTCGCGTCGTTCGTAAACGGGAACGCCCTGCAGCATGAGCACGTACTCGGCGTTTTCCAGGGCGGTGAGCACCGGGATGAGGTTGTAGCTCTGGAAGATGAACCCGATGCGGTCGCGCCTGAGATGGCTGAGCTGCCGCCCGGAAAGGGTGCCGAGGTCGCGGCCTTCCAAACGCACGCTGCCGCTGGTGGGCCGGTCCAGCCCCCCGATGATATTCAGCAGCGTCGACTTGCCCGACCCGGAGGGACCGGCCATGGCCGTGAACTCGCCGGGTTCGACAGTGAGGTCCACCCCGCGCAGGGCCCGGGTGACCACCTCGCCTTGGCCGTACTCCTTGGCCACATCCTGTACGTGAACGGTTTCAGTCATGGGGGTTGTGTTCAGGGTCCAGGGTTCCCATCAAATCGCTGCGGCAATCAGGATGCAACATCAGCACGCACCCGTCCATTTCCCGGGCTGCTGACCAGTGGCGAGACAAAGGCTTCGTCGTCATCATACCCTCATTCCTAGCGCAGCGTCTCCGCAACAGCCACCCTGGTGGCGCGGCGCATGGGGATCAGGCTGAGGCACACGGTGGCGGCGAAGACAACGGCCGTGGTCGTGGCCAGGATCTGCGGGGTGAGCCTGGTGTTCAGGGTGGTGGACACGGCAAAACCGGAGATGGTGATGCCCTCCTCGAGGAACACGGACAGGTCGATCCCGGCCCGGTCCACCCAGACCGCGGCCAGGGAACCCAGGCACGCCCCGAGGGCGCATCCCGCCAGACCGAGGAAGGCCGACTCGATCAGGAGCTGCAGCCTGATCTGGCCGGGCAGCGTGCCCAGGGCCAGGAGCACGGCGAACTCCCGCTGCCGCTCCATGACCGACATGAGCAACGTGTTCAGGATGGTGAACAGGATCAAAAAGACCAGAATACCCTGGAAGATCCAGTTGGAAGCTCGGTCCATGCGGATGTAGGCCGCCAGCTCCGGCAACACCTCCTGCCAGGGACGCACAACAGCGGAAGGGGGCAGGTCGAGTCCGCGCACGTCCGTCAGCACCCGCTGCTGCGCATCGGCCTTGCCCAGCACAACTCCCAGCCGGGTCGCTGTTTCCTCCGGCATCCGGAAGAGCCGGCGGGCAAAATCAAGTGGCATCTGGATGAAGTAGCCGTCCAGCTCGTCCGATCCGGTGCGGAAGATGCCTTTGACCCGGCACAGCTCCTCCACCAGGTCGCCCTGCGCATCGTTGGTGGTCAGAACCACCTTCTTGCCCACCTCCACGTCCAGGCGGCCGGCCAGCTCGCTGCCCACCACCACCAGGGCGCCGTCGCCCTGCTCGAGGAAAGAGCCCTGAACCATGTGCTCCGGCAGGGGCGAGGTCAGCCGCTCCAGCTCCGGCTCCACCCCCATGAGAGCAGCGGTGACAGTCCCGGTGGCCGACTTGGCAATGCCCTGCCCGAGCACGTGCAGCTTGGTACGTTCCACGCCCGGGACAGACGCGACCTTCCGGCGCAGGTCAGGGGAGACCGCGATGTACAGGTCCACGGCAGGAGCGGCCTCGTAACCCCGGTGCTCCAGGGTGACGTGGCCGGCCTGCATGCGCACCACCTGGTCCACCATCTGTCCATACATGCCCTCGCCCAGGGCCACGAAGAACACGGCAAAGGCCAGCCCGAACCCGATCGAGGAGACCGTGATCAGGGTGCGGCGCTTGTTGCGCCACAGGGAGCGCCAGGCGAGACGGATCAGAAGCATAAGCTCGAAGCTCGAAGCTTGAAGGTGGAAGCAAGAATTAAAAAACCAATCCAAACACCAGGGTCATTTTTCCTTGCAATCGGGTTGACGACAAGAGCATAAGCATCCTCTTTTTTTTCTTTGAGCTTTGAGCTTTGAGCTTTGAGCTTTGAGCTTTGAGCTCAAACCTTCGTCATGGCCTCCACCGGGTCGAGTCGGGCGGCTATGGAGGCGGGGTAGAGGGCGGCGGCGACGCAGACTGCCCACATGGCCACCACCGGCAGCAGGGTGCCCTGGATGGAGATGACCGCCCGCCAGACCGGGTCGAAGGCCACGCCGGCCAGGGAGTAGCCCTCGGCCACGAACCGGCTGGTGTCCAGGCCGAACGACTGCAGGTACCAGGCGCTTCCAAGCCCCAGGGAAAGCCCAAGCAGGGTGGCGGTCAGGCTGAGCACCAGGGCCTCTGCCGTCACGTCGCGCACGATGCGCCAGGGGGAGGCCCCCAGGGCCTTGACCAGGCCGAACTCGTGCATGCGCTCAAAGGTGGCCATGAGCATGGTGTTCATCACCCCCAACCCAGCGGCCAGAAAGAAAATGGAGCCAAAGATCCAGATGGACACGTCGAACAGGTTGACCATGTCGGACAGGGCCGGCAGCAGCTCGCGCCAGGTTGCGACCTCGTTGTGCGGGGCGACTTGCTCGACAAGGCGCTTGAGCCGGGCAAGCTCCATGCTGCCCCCTGTGTTGGCCGCGATCTCGTGCACCCGGCCGCCGGCCACGAACAGGGCGTTGAACTCGGCCCGGTGGAGGATGGCGGCGCTGCGGTCGATGCTCTCACCGGCTGCTTTGAGAATGCCGGTCACGGTGTACAGCTCGTTGCCCAGCGAACCGTCCGCGGCCTGGACAACCACGACCACCTCGCCGCCCACGTCCACGTTCAGCGAGCGGGCCAGCTTGCGCCCCAGCACCACCCCCATGGACGGCTCCTCATCCAGGAAGACGCCGCGCTTGACCTGCCCGGCCAGCTCGAAGACCCGTTTTTCCGCAGCCGGGTCAACGCCCCAGAACATGGCCCCGGCCGACTTGGTGCCTGAAGCAGCAAGGCCGTAGCCGTAGCTGCGGGGCGCAGCGGGGACGCCCTGCTTACGGAGCTGGTTCAGGATGCGCTCGTGCTCATCGATGTCCTTGTACATGGAGCGGTCGGACAGATAATTTGGAGCGTGGATCTGGACCTCGCCGGTGTCCAGATCGACCGCGTTCTGCACGGTGTGGAAAAGCAGCCCGTCCATCAAGGCGTAGCTGGCGATGAGCACGGCCATGTTCAGCCCCACGGCCGTCAGGGTGATGGCTGTGCGCCGGGTGTTGCGCCAAAGATTCCGCCAGGCCGTGAGCAGCGTGTTCATTGCTGGCTGTTCAGCGCCTCAGGGTGCGCAGGGAGAAGAAGGAGTCCGCAAGGTCCACAGTGAAGTCGATCGCCTGATAGGTGACCACGGTGCGCTCGTCAGGCTTGTCCTCAGGGTGCACGGTCAGGCGGCTGGGAAGCATCCGGCCACCCAGCTCCTTGATGTCGTCAAAGGTCATGGTCCGGGCAGGATGCATGTCCTCGTCAAAGTAGACGCTTTGTAAGGGAAGGAAATCAACGCCGCGCACCGTGACCTCGACCTTGCCCCACACCACGGCGGCCTCGGGTTTGGGCACACAGGTGATGTCAACCACCTCGCGGCCGTCCCGTCGGCCTTCAAAGGTGATTTCAAAGGTGTAGTCTCCGGTGAAGCGGCTCTCCTTGACCAGGTCGTCGTTGGTGAAATGTGAGCCCATCCAGGAGGCGGACATCATGGAGGAAGGCAGCTTGATGACCCGGTTGACCTTGGGGAGGAAGTTCCAGATGTCGGTGCCCACCCGCAGGGTGGCGGTGCCCTTTTCCTTCCTGGGAGCCAGGATGCGGATCAGGGACCTGTCCTTGCCCTTGGCCCAGAAATCGAGCTCCAGGGTCCGTGTCCAGTGCTCGGTGACAATCTCCATGGTCATGCGGCCACGGCTGGACTCGCCGCGGTAGAGGTCGTCCACCCGGTCCAGGATGCTTCTGGCAGAGGGCAGGTCGTCAGCGGCGGGAGCGTGCTGCGGGGAAACTGCCGGGGCGAGGAGGAGAAGGAGAACCAAAAGGCCGCGATGCATGGATCACTCCAGTGTGGATCACGGGTTCAACGTGAGGTGTTCGCGACTTTTTCTCCCGCGCATGAGTATCGACGAAAAAGACGGACGCAACACGCAACCCCAAAAATTCACCCCTTCAAAGCCAGGTAGAGGATGCAGGCGATGAGGGCGGCAAAGAGCAGGAAGCCGGTCAGGGGCTTGCGCACGAAGGTGGTGTTGGTCTCGATGCGCTGCCGGTCCTCCGGGGTCAGGTCGATGTTCTCGATGCGCTTAAGCCCCACCTCGCCGCGCCCGGCCAGGCTGCTGCACATCGAGCAGGTCCAGCGCCGGGCCTGCCAGGCCACGTACACCCAGACCGGGACCCACAGGCCCAGGGTGAGAAGGCTGAGCAAAAAGTGCAGCAGGTGGTTGGGGGGGCGGCGGAAGAGAAGCTTTTCCGGACCGCAGTTGGGGCAGTCT
>CAZQOG010000146.1:0-1404 GCA_964594925.1 uncultured Desulfohalobiaceae bacterium | reverse complement strand
CAGAATGCTCATGCTGGCTCCGTGACGGGGTTCATGAATCAGGACGATATTTCTGTATACTGCAGTCGCGGCTGTTGGTCGAGGGCCGCGGCCTTGCTCAGGAAGGGGGGAGGGCCATCGGCACGAGCTGAGAACAATACCTGTTGACAGAAGCTGATGAACCAGGCGGAATTGGGAGGCCTTTTCACTGCGACACCCAACCGGACAGAGGACCATGCACAACGATCGAAGGGAATTTATCAAGACAGGCGTGGCCGCGGCCCTGGCCATGACCCTGCCCGGGCTGTGGCCCGCTGCGACCCAGGCGGCGACCTCCACCGGAGAGCGGGGGACCCCCATCAGGATTATCGTCCCCAGGGACTATACCCCCCCCTCGGACAGCGGCTATGCCTACCGGCTTGGCCGGGCGGTGCTCGATTTCGTCCAGGACCACTACGGCCGGGGAAAGCTTCCCATCTGGGGACGTCCCCTGGCCGAGGTGGACCTGGAAAAGCGGGTCGTCAACATCGTCCACTGGGTCCTGGAGGGGGTCCGGGAACACCGGAAGGTCCACCCCGTGGACCCGGCCTGGGTCATGGCTCAGATCATGGCCGAGTCGTTCTTCCACGAGTTCGCGGTCTCCCCTGCCCTGGCCGTGGGCGTGTGCCAGTTCGTGGCCCCCACGGCCCGCTCCTACGACATGAAGGTGGCAGGGGAAGACCCCGGGCACCACGCCCTCCCCTATGCCCGGACCGAAGGCGCCGGGATGCTCGGGGTCTACTACGAGCTGCGCCAAAAACGGCTGGAGCTCAACCGGGAGAACAGGCGCTTCCTCAACAACCGGGAGCAGCTCAAGCAGGCGCTCGAGGCCCTGGTCAAGGGGCGTTCCGTACCCGAGGCGGCCCAGCACCTGGCTTACCTGGCGGAGGCGGAGAAGGTGCAGCAGGACATGGACAGGGCCAGGCAGGGCTACCGCGACTACCTGCGGGCCAACTTTGCGGGCCGCAGCATTTTCAACCCCGCAGACGTGGGTTTCCTGGTCGGGTTTGACGAACGGGTGACCTACAAAAAGCCGGTCACGGCCATGGTGCACATGCTGGCCGGGGGCCTTCGGGCCAGAAACGGCAACATCCTGGCCGCGGCCGCCGGCTACAACGCAGGCCTGTCCTCCACCATCGCCCCGGGCCTGTACAAGCCCTTCGGGCGCATTCCGTCCTACGAGGAGACCGTCACCTACATCAGCCGGGTGGTGGTCAACCACCACGCCATCACCAGGAGGCTGTGAAGATTGGATGGACTTGGTGGACTTGGCGGACGAAGAGTCTGGAGCCTACGGCTTTTGTCCACTGGGTCCACCAAGTCCACTTGGTCCACGTCTTCAGCCCAGCCCCACTCCCGGAATCTCCTGTCCGCACTTGCCGCACC
>CAZQOG010000145.1:0-6484 GCA_964594925.1 uncultured Desulfohalobiaceae bacterium | reverse complement strand
CCGTTCTCCGCTGCCACCCCCGGGGCGACCCGGAGCGCCCCCTGCACGGCGTCTTCGCCACCCGCTCCCCCAACCGCCCCAACCCCGTCGGCCTGCACCGGGTCACCATCCTGGGCATGCAGGGCAACGTGCTGCGGGTCCACCCCCTGGAGGCCGTGAACGGGACCCCGGTGGTGGACATCAAGCCCTCGCTGGACCGGGGAACGGGACGGTCCTGGGGCCCCGGCGTCCCCACCGACCTGGGCCGGGCCCTGCAGCGCACCGCCAGGGACGCCTGGTCCAGGGGACTGGTCAGCGGGACGAGCGGCAACCTGAGCTGCCGCCTGGGCACGAACATGGTCATCACCAGGTCGGGGAGCGCCAAAGGGCATCTCGTGCCCGGCGACCTGGCCGTGGTCGATATGGAGAGCGGGAATGCCGCAGGGCCGGTCCAGGCCTCGTCCGAGTGGGCAATGCACGCGGCCGTGTACCGCTCCTGCCCCGATGCCGCGGCCGTGGTGCACACCCACCCCCCCCACCTGCTGGCCTTGTCCCTCTCCCTGCCCCGGGAATCCGAACTCATCTCCCTGCCCCTGTACGAGGCCGGGGTCGCAAGCCACAGGCTCGGCCGGGTGGCCGGGCTGCCGCCGGGCTCGGAAGAGCTGGCCGCGGCAGTGGGACGTGAGGCCGCGGCCCACGAGGCCGTGTTCCTGCAGAACCACGGCCTGGTCACCCGGGGCCCGGACCTGATCCAGGCCCTGGCCCTGGCCGAGGAGGTCGAGGCCCTGGCACGCATCGCCCTGCTCTCGGGCCGCGCCCCTGCCGGTGCTGCGACCGGCTGATTCGGCCCCGCCACCCTGTTCCGGCACGGCCTGCCTTCCGGCTTGAATTTTCCCCGTTCTTGCTGCAAAGAATATGTACACGGACGGGCCGCGGATGTGGACCGCTGGGCAGGCCGTTCAAAAACCACGCTGGCAAGGCGCTTTACCGAGGCCAAGGCCGAAGCATATTCCCCATATGTGAGGGTTTGGCCTTGGTGAAGCAACGCAGTCCAGCGGGGATTTTTCAACGGCCTGCGAAGAATGAGGAGGAGTTGTGGAGCTGAGATCATTCCTGGTGCTCGAGCGCTGGCGGGCGGGCATTTACGGGGCGGGTGTCTTTGTGACCATTGCCCTGGCCCTGACCCACTCCCCGTGGTGGCTCCTGCCCAACGCCCTGATCGGGGTCAACTTCCTCCAGTTCGCCGTCACCGGCTGGTGCCCGGTGGGCTTCATCCTGAAACGGTCGGGGTTTCGCTGACCCCACCGAACGGAGGGGCCATGGCAATGAGCCTGCTCGTCAACGCCGCCAAGGGCGTCGTGGCGGGAAACGCGACGGGGCAACCCGAGAACCATGGGGGTCGGCAATGAAGATGGTCGTGCTCGACGGGCACACCCTCAACCCCGGGGACAACCCCTGGGACGGGCTGGCCCGTCTCGGCGAGCTCACGGTCCACGCCCGGACCGGGCCGGGGGAGGTGCAAGACCGGGCCCGGGAGGCAGACATCCTGTTCACCAACAAGACCAGGCTTAACCAGGAGCTGCTCGGCGCGCTGCCAAGGCTGGCCTTTGTCTCGGTCCTGGCCACGGGCTACGACGTGGTGGACGTCGAGGCTGCCGGGGCCCTGGGCATACCGGTTTCCAACGTTCCCGAGTACGGCACCGACTCCGTGGCCCAGTTCGTCTTTGCCCTGCTCCTGGAGCTCTGCCACGGCGCGGCCCTGCACCACACCGCCGTGCGTCACGGGGAGTGGTCCGCCCGGGGGGACTTCTCATTCTGGAAGACCCCCCAGGTGGAGCTGGCCGGCAAGACCATGGGCATCGTGGGCTACGGCAGGATCGGGGCCCGGGTGGGGGAGCTGGCCCACGCCTTCGGCATGAATGTGACCGCCTACAACCCCAGGCCCAAGACCGCGCCTGACTACGTGACCTTCACCAGTCTGGGCAATCTCTTTGCCACGGCCGACGTTGTCAGCCTGCACTGCCCCATGACCGGTGACAACAAGGAGTTCGTCAACCAGCACCTGCTGCGCAGGATGAAGCCATGGGCGCTGCTCATCAACACCGCCCGGGGGGACCTGGTCAACCAGAACGACCTGGTCGAGGCGCTCGCAAAGGAGACCATTGCCGGGGCGGCCCTCGACGTGGTCTCCCCCGAGCCCATTCCCGGGGACAGCCCGCTGCTGACCCTGCCCAGCTGCCTGATCACCCCGCACATGGCCTGGTCCACGCAGGAGGCCCGCCAGCGACTCATGCGGCAGACCGTGAAAAACGTCGAGGCCTTTCTGGACGGCAAGCCGGTCAACGTGGTCAACTGGAAATGGCTGCCGGATCGAAACGATCCCCTCTAAAAAGGGAACCCCCATGTCGAAGATGAGCATGCGCATCCTCAACGAGCTCAAGGGGCAGGACAAGAGCCGGGGCCTGCCCGAGCGGGAGCAGTGCGATTTTTCCTGTCAGGAACGGATGTGCCTTTTCCTGGACCGCATCGGCGTGCCCCGGGACCCCAGGTGGCGCACCCTGATCCTCTACCTGCGCAGCCTTGAGGACTACGACATCCTGAGCGCGGAGCAGAAGGAGCAGATCCAGGACCTGGTGTGCTCGCTGATCAGGGAGGAGGCCTTCACCGAGCAGGGCTTCCAGCAGGCCATGACCATGCAGAAACGCATCCTGCTCAAGCCCTTCGAGCAGAAGGTGCTGGCCGCCATGGAGGACACCGCCAGGAGCCTGCAGGAGTTCAAGGCCACCCTGCAGTCCAGAAAAGGCGACGTGCAGAGCCTGGCCCAGACCACCCTGGACACCATCGCTGGGGAAGACGACCCCGAGTCGGCCATGCACAAGATCCAGGAGGCCTTCCACGAGGTCGTGTCCTACATGGAGGAGGATGTGGCCGCGCTCGAACAGCGCAGCCGGACCGATGCGCTCACCGGGCTGGCCAACCGGCTTGACTTCGACCACCACCTGGGCGCCTGCATCGAAAGGAACCTGCAGGGCCAGGCCCCGCTCTCGCTGGTCCTTTTGGACATCGACCACTTCAAGCGCGTCAACGACACCTACGGCCACCGCATCGGGGACCAGGCCCTGGCCTCGGTGGCCGCGCTCTTCAAGGCCTTTGAAAAGGAGATGAGCGCCGAGGTGGACGGGGGATTCTTTTTCGCCCGCTACGGCGGGGAGGAGTTCGCCCTGGTGCTCGACGGGATCGACGGCCTGGGGGCCTTTCACCTGGCCGAGATCCTGCGCAAGAAGGTCGCGGCCTATGACTTCTCCATCCGCGACCTCTCGGGCCGCATCGTCAAGCAGGACAAGCTCAGGATCAGCGGCGGCGTGGCCGAGCTGGAGCCGGGCGTGTCCGACAACGCCCGGGAGCGCCTCATCGAAGCCGCTGACCAGGCCCTCTACCAGGCCAAGTCAGAAGGCAGGAACCGCATCTGCGGCCCCCTGACCGAGGCCTGATCCAGGGGCGCCCAAACCGGACAACAAGGAGACCCCCCATGTACAGACACCTCTTCCTGGCCCTGGCCCTGCTCGCCCTCGTGGCTGCCACGCCCCTGACTGCGGGGCAGGCTTTTTCCAGTGACGCGGCCGTGCCCACGGCCCCCTGCGAGCCCCCCGACATCCCGGAGGCCTTCTCCACCCAGGACGAGGTGGACGCGTTCATGACCAGGGTCGACGCCTACAAGGAGTGCATCGACGCCTTCGTGGCCGAGCAGGAAGCCCTCATGAAGGCCCACCAGGAGGCCGCCACCCGCGCCGTCCAGCAGTGGAACGACTTTGCCGACCAGGTCAACGAGAGCCAGGAGGCAGTCACGGAAGAACAGTGACGCGGCTGCCTGCCTTTGCTTCACCAAATAAGGAGCTTTATGTCTGAATCGAACTTTTCCAGCGCAGCGGAGCTCTCCGGCCTCATCGCCACCCAGGAGGGGGCCGTGGTCAGCCGCACCCTGATCAAGAAGAAGACTGGGACCGTGACCCTGTTCGCCTTTGACACCGGCCAGGGCTTGAGCGAGCACACCGCCCCGTTCGACGCCATGGTCTTCATAGCCGAAGGCCGGGCCGAGATCACCATAGCGGGCACGACCCAGCAGGTCTCCAAGGGACAGATGGTGATCATGCCGGCCAACCAGCCCCACGCCCTGCACGCCCCGGAGCCGTTCAAGATGCTCCTGGTCATGATCCGCTAGCAGGCCGTTGAAAAATCCCCGCTGGACTGCGTTGCTCCATCAAGAGCAAACCCTCACGTATGAAGAATACGCTTCGGCCTTGCTCTTGATGAAGCGCCCCATGCCACGGCGAAGCTAAGCGGAGCCTGGGTTGCCAGCGTGGTTTTTGAACGGCCTGCGAAGAGGAAAATGTTGAAAAAACCCCGCTGGGCCGCGTTGCTCCACCAAAGGCAAACCCTCACGTATTGGGGGGACGATGAAACGATGTGGGGTTCTTCCTCTGGTAGGGGCGCGTGGTACGCGCCCTTCTTCGGCCGAGGCCTGGTTCCGGCATGATGGTGCGGCCAAAGGCAGGGCGAAAGATTTTTCGCCCCTACAGGGATGGGGGTGTCTTGTAGGGGCGAATAATCATTCGCCCGCGTTCCTACCGATAATGCCCATAGAACCCAGTTTGTAGGGGCAGGCCCCTGTGCCTGCCCTTCTTCGGTGTGAACACCCGATCACGCCAAGAGGGCAGGCACAGGGGCCTGCCCCTACAGTTTGTGAACGATGCCTTTGGGACGGCAGGACGAAAAATCAAGGGCTTTTCTTCCTCTGGAAGGGGCGCGTGGCGCGCGCCCTTCTTCGGCCGGGATTTGGTTCCGGCACGAGGGTGCGGCCAAAGGCAGGGCGAAAGATTTTTCGCCCACACCAGGAATGGGGTTGTCTTGTAGGGCACGGTGCCCCCCGTCCGCGAAGCGGGCTCAGGACTGGTCGAACTCCCTGCGGTCCACGATGCGCGGTTCCTTGGCAGGGATGGACCCCTTGTCGGTACGTTCCACCACCGGCCTGAGCTTGAGCCGTTCCTGAAAGAGCTTCAGCAGGGCCGGCTCGTTCAGCTCCCCCTCGAGCTCCAGCTTCAGGGTCAGCGTCTCCCTGCCCCCCGGGTTGGCGACCACGATCTGCCAGGACCGTATCTGCGGGAACTCCTGCATCACCGAGTCGGCCTGGGCCGCGTACAGGAACTGCCCCTTGACCTTGGCCGTGTCGTCCACCCGCCCCACGATGCCCCCCAGCCTGGCCGAGCCCCTGCCGCAGGGGCAGGGCTCGCTGACCAGGAAGGACAGGTCCCCGGTGGCAAGCCTGATCAGGGGGTAGTCCTCCGTGAACGGGGTGACCACGACCTCTCCGGTCTGGCCGTCCTCAACCGGGACACCTGTCACGGGGTCGCAGATCTCCACCAGGCAGCGCGTGGACAGGTGCATGCCCCCCAGCTCCCGGCACTCGTAGGCGATGCAGCCCACGTCGGCCGTGCCGTACCCCTGGCGGACCACCATGCCGAACATCTCCTCCACCTCGCTGCGAAGCCCCTGGGTGAGCCGCTCCGCAGCCACGAAGGCCACCTCCAGGCCGATGTCCGCGCGCAGGTCCAGCCCCTGCGCCCCGGCCTTGAGGCCGATGGTCCTCAGATAGCTGGCCATGCCCACGAACCCCGTTACCGGGAGCGTGGACATGATCTCCAGCTGCACAGCGGTGTTGCCCGGCCCTGCCGGGATGACGCAGCAGCCGATCTCACGCAGGGGCTCCTCCAGCATCAGCCCGGCCGGGGTCAGGTGGTAGCTGAAGGTCATCTGGACCAGGTCCTCGGGGCGGAAGCCCGCGGCATAGAAAGCCTCTGCCCAGCCCCAGTAGTTATTCCCCCTGCCCTCGGGGTCGTAGATCGGCCCGGGGGACTGGTAGATGCGGCGCAATCTGCCGGGCTCCGTGGCCAGCATCCACCCCAGCCCGTGCTCGGCCTGCAGCCTGATGATCTCCTTCTTCCGCAGCGGGGGTATGGAGGCAAAGGCCTCCAGGGAGGTCAGGTCGGCAACCGAAATCCCGGCACCCTTCAGCCTGGCGGCAAACTCCCGCGACGTGCCGGCCGCGGCTTCGCACAGCCGCAGCGCACTTTCCAGCCGGTACTCCGCCAGCTCCTCCCGGCCCCTGATCTCCAGCGGACTGAACACCCCAGTCGTCCTGTCACCCATCACGCCACCCCCGGATCAACCCGTTCAACAACTGTTCAAACCCAAACCACATCTTCCACCCGACCACAACTTTCGATTTCCATCGCCGGGAAGCATTCCACGACACATGTTTCATCAGTTCAAAATACTTCTTCAAAGTTCGCCCGGTTCCAAAAAGGTTCACCCGATTCAAAGGTACTTTTTTTGATTCTTCGACGCATGCTTTCGAGAATATTCGACGATTTGTGTGGAATACGCGGCGAAAACGGGACACCTAGGTCTTCAAGAATCTCTGTCTTTGATTTACGCCTTTTTGCCTTTC
>CAZQOG010000144.1:0-6487 GCA_964594925.1 uncultured Desulfohalobiaceae bacterium | reverse complement strand
TGCTGTGGCGCATCTCCGGTCCGGCAAAGATATTTTTGGCCTGCAGCGCGCGCAGGGCCGCGCCGGCCACCTCCCTGGCCAAAGGGGGAGGGGGGGCGCTCAGGGAGGGGTCGGCCTCCATCCGACCAAACGTGGGCCTTTCGGGGCCAGGCAGAGGCGCAGCGCGCAGGAAGGAGGCCTGTTCCGGGGTCAGCTCCAGGGGAACATGGTCCTCGAGGTTGGCCCGCGCGGCCCGGGCCAGAGAGCGCTGCAGTCCATGGTCGGGCAGGGTGCCTGCCCGGAGGATCACTAGGGGGGACAGCTGTTCCAGCTCCTGAGCCCGACCGGACAGCTCCCGGCCCGGCTCGGCAAAATCCTCGTGCAGGAGGTGGCGTTCCAGCACCAGGCTCTGCAGCAGCGGGGTCGAGGGGCCTGCCGTCTCCAGAAGCGATGCCCAGCTGTGCCCGGCCAGCAGGTCGAGCAGGTGCTGGCGCATGAACACGTCGTTTCCGTGTCCCTCCAGGTAAGCCAGCCCCTGGGAGAGGTTCCGGCATTCCAACGGGGCGCATTCGTAATACCCGATGCCTGATGCGGCGTTGGCAAAACGGTACTCGTACTGCACAAAAGGCTCCTGCTGTTGGGGCTGATCATGGGCCGGCCCCTGCTTATGCGCCGGAACCGGCGGCCTGGCAAGAACGGCCCTGCCGGAGCGGTCGAAGAATGGGAGCGGAGCATGGGGTCGAGTCTCGTTGTGACTCTTGGGTGAGCTTCCC
Source organism: uncultured Desulfohalobiaceae bacterium (assembly GCA_964594925.1). Taxonomy (GTDB): domain Bacteria; phylum Desulfobacterota; class Desulfovibrionia; order Desulfovibrionales; family CAZUBS01; genus CAZUBS01. Next base: position 5,735 of record CAZQOG010000144.1, on the reverse strand, counting down.
CGGCTGAAGGAGAGAACAGCCCTCAAGGAGTTCCGGTCGGTCGACAGATTGGCCAACCGGCCGTCACTGCAGGCCCTGTCCGCAGAGCCGGCGCGAAAGAACAAGCCGCTTTGCAACCAAACCATGCGAACAGCCCGCTTCGAACACGGCTGCCGCCAGAAGGAGATCGCCGACCATCTGGGCCTGCACTCCACCACGGTGAGCGGTATCTTGAAGGCAAATCGCTAAGATCAAACACCTGACCCTACAGGCGGTGCGTAAGCCGTCACATGAGCGGCTATAACTCCCCATGCCATCACGCACACGATCCAAAACCATGTTCAATACCAATCAACCAGGCGCAAATCAGGGATGCGTTCGAACTCTCGGGTATTGTGGGTGACCAGGGTGGCGTTCCGGGCCAGGGTGGTGGCGGCGATGAGGATGTCGTAAGGGCCGATGGGGCGGCCGGCCTGTTCCAGGTTGGCCCGGATATGTGCGGCGTGCTCGGCTTCGGCCGGCCCAAAGGGGAGCAGGGCGGTCAGGCCGGTGAAGTCATGGAGCTGCTTGGTCCGCTTGGCGGGTCCGGTGGACTTGGCAATGCCCACCAGAAGCTCAAAGAGCACTATGGTGGGGACGGCTATCTCCCGTGGAGGCGTGGCCAAAAGATGCTCGGCCACCCTGCCCTGACCCTTGAAGAAGTAAATCAGCGTGTTGGTGTCCAGCACGAACACTAGACGGCCTCCCGGGGAGCGTCACCCCCCTGTGTTTCCCTGATGGCCTCCTGGTCCGGCAGATCGGGCCAGGCCCCGGCAAGGGCGTGGATGGCAGCAGGCCATTCCTCGGCCACCTCCCGGCGGATGAGCTCTGCGATCCATTTGCTCTTGGAGATGCCGGCCGCCTTGACCGCGGCCTGCAGCCTGCGGTCCGTGTCAGGATCAAGATAGATGGTGACTTGGCTCATAACGTGCCTCCTGTTAGCATATACGTGGGAATATATGTGGATAAAGGGGTTGTGTCAACGCGAGTTCTACCCCAGGGCTGCACTACACACGGTGAGTGGTCTCTTGAAGGCAAATCGGTTAAGAGCAAAGATCTGACCGACAGGCAGATCGTCGAGACCCGCACCAAGGCTCGGACCGAGTACCGCCGGTTCGTCCTGGCAGGTGTGGGAGGGGAGTCGCCCTGGAAGCAATTGACAGGGCAATCGTTCTTGGGGGGAGCAGAGTTCTTGGAGCGGCTGTCTCCCTACCTCAGGCAGAAGGCAGCCCTCAAGGAGATCAGGTCAGTCGACAGATTGGCCAACCGGCCGTCACTGCAGGCCCTGTTTGCAGAATCGGCCCGAAAGAACAAGACACTCCGCAACCAGGCTATGCGAACAGCTCACTTCGAACACGGCTACCGGCAGAAGGAGATCGCCGACCATCTGGGGCTGCACTACACCACGGTGAGCGGTATCTTGAAGGCAAATCGCTAAGATCAAAGACCTGACCCCCCCACGGTGTGAGTCACTCCGTAAGGGGGGATGGTCTGTGAAAGGAAGTTGGATACGCAAGGGGGGTGGAAATGACAAGGCGTGCCCTGCTCCTGAGCTGGTGTTGCAAGGATTGAATGGTTCTAGAAATTTATTAGTTCATATTTGAAACTTTTTCTTTGAATAGGATTAGTTTCTAGTGTATTCGAAACTTATGATTATTCGAGACAGCTACCTGCAAAAGATCCTGCCCTTCATGGGCAAGCCTGTGGTCAAAGTCATATCCGGCATGCGCCGGGTGGGAAAAAGCACCTTTCTGGCCATGCTGCGCGAACGCCTCCTGGCGAGCGGGCATGATCCGGAAACAGTGATCTGGATCAATAAGGAATCACTGGAATTTGAAGCCATTGCCGACTTCCGTGACCTGAACGCCCATGTTCTTGATCGGCTCGGACGTTTGCCCGGACGTGCGACCCTGTTCGTCGACGAGATCCAGGAGATCGACGGGTGGGAAAAGGCCGTTGCCTCGCTCCTGGCCGAGGGCCGGACCGACCTGGTCATCACCGGGTCCAACGCAGGCCTTCTTTCCTCTGAGCTGGCCACACTCCTGACGGGTCGCTATGTGACCTTGACCATGTACCCCCTCGGCTTCAGGGAATTTCTCGACTTCCGGAACAAGGCTGCGCAAGGTCCGGACACAGAAAGGGAATTCTCTTTGTATCTGAAGTACGGCGGCCTGCCTGGCATCCATTTTCTGGAACTGCATGACGAAGTGGTCTTTCAGTACCTGGATTCGATCCTCAGTTCGGTGCTGCTCAAGGATGTCGTGTCCCGGTATGCAGTGCGCGACGTTTCCTCTCTGGAGAGGATCGCCAGGTTCGTGTTCGACAATGTTGGCAGCATCACCACCGCCAAGCGGATCAGCGATTATCTGAAGTCTCAGAAGGTGAGGCTCTCGGTGGACACGGTCCAGAATTATCTGTTCTACCTGAGGCAGGCCTTTCTCGTGCACAAGGCCGAACGGTTCGACCTCAAGGGGCGGCGCAGGCTCGAGTTTTCCGAGAAGTACTACCTGGGCGACGTGGGCCTGCGGCACGCTTTTCTCGGCTACCGGGACCAGGACGTGGCCGGTCTTCTGGAGAACATTGTCTATCTGGAACTTTTGCGCAGAGGCTACCGGGTCACTGTGGGTAAATTGGTGGACTTGGAGGTTGACTTCGTGGCCGAAAAGGAGGGCTCCCGCATGTACGTTCAGGTCTGCTACCTCCTGGCGAGCCCGGAGACCAGCCTCCGGGAGTTCGGCCCCCTGGCGCGCATCCAGGACAACTACCCCAAGATGGTCCTGTCCATGGACAGCATCGGTCCTCAAGATCACAAAGGCATCGTGCGGCGCAATCTGATCAAGTTTTTGCTGGAGGAGCCGTGAGCGGCTGGAAACCAGGCTGACGGAGGCCGGCTTGAGGGAGATCGCAATTAAATGAAAAATGAATCGCTCAATTTAGGTTGGAGGCAAATCGCTAAGATCATAGACCCTAGGTTTTGGTGACCTAGGTTTTGGCACGACGCGCAAACAAGCCGAAGGACAATTAAAAAGGATTGAAGGGATGCTTTTCAAAAAGTCGGTTTTGAACGTCGAAACGCAGACAGAGACGCACGACCAGGGATACGGCGACCTGACGGAATTGAATCGTGATGGCATTATCCTGAAATCCATTGGACACGAACTTCTGAAAAGTTTTGCCAACGACTACCTGGAATTGCTCGATACATCCTCCGCGATCTACGAAGCAAACGGCGACTATGCCTTCGGAATTTTTGCTTCGGGCTGGTGCCGAATGATGGACAGGGCATCCCGCAATCTTTGCCATACCCCAGACAATGTTGAAGCACTCAACTCCGGCCGGTGGTTGTGCCATGAATCCTGCTGGACCGACTGCTCCAAAGAAGCCATCGCCAAACAAGCGCCGGTGGACATCGCGTGCAATGGCGGCATCCGGTTGTACGCCATGCCGATCTTTGCCTGCGGGAATGTCATTGGAGTGATCAATTTCGGGTATGGGGATCCGCCGAAAGACCCTGAAAAGCTCAAGATGCTGGCTGAAGTCTACCATCTAAACCCTGACGAGCTCCTCGGCAAAGCCGCGGCGTATGATTCCCGCCCACCCAATATTATTGAGATGGCAAAAAAGCGACTCCACAGCACAGCCAAGCTGATCGGTTCAATGGTTGAGACAAAGCAAGCCATGGAGGCCCTGCGGGGTAGCGAGGAAAAACACCGCCGCCTTTTCGAGACCATGGCCCAGGGGGTTGTGTATCAGGCAGCCGACGGGACCATCATCTCGGCCAACCCTGCCGCAGAAAGGATCCTTGGCCTCTCTTTAGAGCAAATGCGGGGCAGATCGATCATAAACCCCCGCTGGAGAATGATCAAGGAAGACGGCACAGATATTCCAGGCACGGACCATCCGACTATGCTCGCCCTGCGTTCGGGTCGAACTGTGGGGCCCGTGATCCGGGGAGTGTTTCATCCGGACAGGAACACGTATGTCTGGCTGTCCATTACTGTCGTTCCCCTGTTTCAACCGGGAGAAACAAAACCCTTTCAGGCCTATGCCACTTTCGAGGACATCACCGAGCGCAAGCGGGCGGAGGAGGCACTGCGCGAGAGTGAACAGCGGTTCGAAAAAATGCTGGCCGTTGTCCCGGATATGATCTCGATTCATGATAAAGACATGAACATCCTCTACAGCAATTGGCAGGGGTTTGCCGAGGTCTCCCCGGAGAAGAGAATCATCAACACAAAATGCCACAAGACCTATCGGGGCCTGGATAACCCCTGCCCTGACTGTCGGGCTCAAATTGTTTTCGAAACCCGTGTTTCCTTCCAGGAAGAAGTAAAATTGCCGGATGGAAGATGGGTGGACCTTCGGGTGTTTCCGTTTATCGGAAAAGACGGCCAGGTTGAATTGTTCATGGAATGGGTCCGCGACATCACCGACCCCAAGCAGGCCGAGCGGGATCTCGTGGAAAGCGAAGTCCGTTTCAAGGCTTTGCATAATGCCTCATTCGGCGGCATCACCATTCACGATCAAGGCGTCATCCTGGAATGCAACCAGGGACTCACGGAGATTACCGGGTTTGGCTATGATGAGCTGATCGGGATGGACGGGCTTCTGTTGATCGCTGAAAATTCCCGTGAAGCCGTCAGGAACAATATCCGTTCCGGCTATGAGAAGCCTTATGAAGTGTTCGGGGTGCGCAGGAATGGGGAGGAATTTCCCTTGCGTCTTGAGGCGAGAAACATTCCCTATAAGGACAAGATGGTTCGCGTGGTCGAATTCAGGGATATCACCGAACAAAAACGGGCCGAGGAGGAGCGCGAAAAGCTTCAGGAGCAGCTCACCCAGGCCCAGAAAATGGAATCGGTAGGCCGGCTGGCGGGCGGGGTAGCACACGATTTCAACAATATGCTGGGCGTGATCATCGGTCATGCGGAGATGGCCCTGGAGCAGGTGGACCCGGCGCAGCCGCTATTTCCCGACCTGGAGGAAATTCGGAAGGCCGCCGAGCGCTCAGCGATTCTGACCCGACAACTGTTGACCTTCGCCCGAAAACCGCTCGTCGACGCGGTCGTCGTCGGCATCGGCACCGTGCTCGCCGACCAGCCCCGGCTCACCACGCGGCACGTCGAAGGCCCGAACCCGACCCGCGTCGTTCTCGATCCGCGCGGGCGGCTGCGCGCGCCGGCCTCGCTTCTCGACGACGGCGCCGCGCCTACCCTCGTCGTCCACGCCGAGGCCGTCGACCCCGAATTGCCGGCCCATGTCGCGCGGCTCGCGGTGCCGCCGACGCCGACGGGCATCCTGCCGCCGGCGGCGGTGCTCGCCGCCCTCGCCGCACGCGGCCTCGCCCGCATCCTCGTCGAGGGTGGCGGCCGGACGGTGTCGAGCTTCGTTGCCGCCGGTGCCGTCGACCGCCTGCAGTTCGCCGTCGCGCCGATGCTCATCGGCTCGGGCCGCCCGGCCTTGACACTGCCCGCCGTCGAGACGCTCGCTGCGGCGTTGCGCCCGCGCGTCCGCCGCTTCGATCTCGGCCGCGACACGCTCTTCGACTTCGACCTGCACCAACCCGCCGAGGAGGAAACCCGATGAACCTTTGGCAGCGCCTCGCCATCACCGTCGCCGTCATGATCGTCTTCAGCCTGCTCATGCACCTCGCCTGGCGCGCGCTGCTCGGCTTTCCGATGCCGGCTTATCTCGCCGGCGTGGCCGGCGGCCTCGTC
>CAZQOG010000143.1:3009-6554 GCA_964594925.1 uncultured Desulfohalobiaceae bacterium | reverse complement strand
GGTGCTTCCCAGGGCTGGGAGCGGTCCAGGTCCCTGGAGGCCAGGGCAATGGTCTGGTTCCAGGTCTTCTGACTGAGGCTGCGCAGGGAGGCAGTTGTGAGGAGCACCATGCGCCGGTGCAGGGACATGCCCCGGCAACGGACCGTCACGGCCTGGCCGGTCTGGCGCAGTGTGGCCAGGGTCATGGGCAGGAAGTGGATCATCAGGGAGAGTGCCAGGGCCGGCCGCCAGGCCCAGGAGCCGAGCACCGGGCGCATGATGCTGGTCATGGCCCGGCCCATCTGGCGGGCGGAGGTGGTGCGGGCCAGACAGAGGCCGGTGAGCAGCACCACCAGGATGCGGCTGCCCAGGGAGACGCTCTCCAGGGCGGACCACACCAGGGGCTGCCCCCCGACAAGGGCTTCCAGTGCGAACTTGAGCCCGGCCCAGAGCAGGATGAACAGGGCGCAGGAGCGGGCAATGCCCCGCCACACGGGGTCGCCGTGGAACAGGGCCGCGGCAAGCAGGAGCCAGGACAGGACGAACACTGCCAGGCCCACCGGACCGGTGCGCCAGACCAGGATTCCCATGCCCAGGGTGAACACGATCTTGAGCCGGGGGTCCAGTGAGGCCATGGGGGATGCAAAGGGGTGGGGGGCGTCCATGTCAGCCCCAGCCTTGGAGCGAGCGCTTCAGCCGCCAGGAACAGGGGGGGCGCACCGAGTGGCTGGCCACGTGGTCCAGCACCGTGGCAGGAGGGCCTTCCAGGGCCAGGACGCCGCGGCTGAGCACCAGCAGCCGGTCGGCCAGGTCCAGCACCGGCTCCATGTCGTGCACGGCCACCACCTGGGTCATGCCCTGAGCGCGGTTGTGGGCCAGGATGCGGCGCAGCTCGGTTGCGGAAGGATAGTCCAGGCCGCTGAAAGGTTCGTCAAAGAGCAGCACGGCCGGTTGCCGGAGCAGGGTGGCGGCCAGGCAGAGCTTGCGCTTCTGCCCCCAGGACAGGGCGTGGACCGGGGCGTCCCACCATTCCAGGAGCCCCAGGCGGGAGGCGGTCTCCCGGCACAGCCTGGTGGTGTCCGGGTTGTGCTCCAGGCCGAGCATGAGGTCCTCCGCCACGGTGCTGCCCAGGATCTGCAGATCGGCTTCCTGCATGAGCAGCCCGGCCTGCCGCCTCAGGGCCCGCTGCGATGCCGGGGCATCTTCACCAGGGAGCAGGACACCGCCCTGCCCCGGGGGGTGTATCCCGGCCAGGATGCTCAAAAGAGTGGACTTGCCGCTGCCGTTGGCCCCGGCCAGGACGATGAACCCGCCCTGGTCCAGGTCAAAGGAGATATCGCGGAGCACGGGGTGGTGCCGGCGATAGGAAAAGCTCAGGGAGCGGACACGGATCAAAGCTTCACCAGGTCGTGCTTTTGCAGGTAGCGGTACACGGCCACCACGGCCACCATTTTGACCAGGTCTCCCGGCAGGAACGGGAGCAGGCCGATGGCCACCACGCGGGGCCAGCTCACATCCAGGGTGTACTTCAGCCAGGGCAGGCCCAATATGTAGATCGGCACCAGGGCCAGGGCCGCGGCCGCGATCCCGCAGGTCCAAGGCAGGGGGTCGCGGCGGCACAATGCCCGCCCCACACCGGCAGCGCAAGCAGCAAAGGCAAAGCCGAGGATGTACCCCCCGGTCGGTCCGAGGATGTGCCCGAGGCCGCCCCTGCCGGCCGCAAAGACGGGAAGGCCGACCGCCCCGGCAACGATGTACAGGAGCACGGCCAGGGAGCCGTTCACGGGGCCGAGCACGAAACCGGCCAGAAGGACGAAGAATGTCTGCAGGGAAAAGGGCACGGCCCAGAAGGAAAGCTGCAGATAGGCGCCCACCGCCACCAGGGCGGCCAGGAGCGCGGTCCAGACCAGCCGGTGCGTGGGAAGCAGGGAGCCCTCTCGGTCCGGGGCAGGCTCCTGGCCGTTCGGGCCGCGTTTGCGGAACAGGAGGTGAAAAAAATTGAGGTTCATGGCGCGGTCCGATTCAGGAAGGTGCTTTCTTCCCTTTTTTACGAAGCTTGATAAAGTTCTTGATGCTGTCAAGCCCGGGGGGTCGGTGTCACAAGCCGGGAAAACCATGCAGCCCGGGGTTCTGAAGAAAGAGGTCCTGCCGGATGAGGGAGGGAACACCACTTGCCCTTGTCGCGGGTCATCTGTAATTGACGAGGCTTCTCCGGTCAATCAAGACCAGGGCCGAAACCACGCCCGGAGCCAAGTCCACACGTCTGGACCCGAGTGGGTGCGTGGAACAATCACTGAAACGCCCTGCACAACAAGGAGGAGGACATGCGACAGAGGTTCATTCTGCTGCTGGCGGCCGTGCTGCTGGCACTGGTTCCGGGGCTTTCCGGGGCTGAAGATCTCAAGGTGGGCTTCATCTACGTCTCCCCGGTGGGTGACGCGGGATACTCCTTTTCCCACGACAAGGGGCGGATCGTGGTCGAGGCCATGGACGGGGTGAGCACCACCTATGTAGAATCCGTGCCCGAGGGGGCCGATTCAGAGCGGGTGCTGACCAACATGGCCCGCAGGGGCCACGACCTGATCTTCGCCACCAGCTACGGGTACATGGATCCGGTCATCAAGGTGGCAAAAATGTTCCCGGACACGGTGTTCATGCACTGCTCCGGCTTCAAACGGGCCGAAAACGTGGGCACCTACTTCGGCCGCATCTACCAGTCCCGCTATCTCACCGGCATGGTGGCCGGCTCCATGACCACCAGCAACATCCTGGGGTACGTGGCCGCGTTCCCCATCCCAGAGGTCATCCGGGGCATCAACGCCTTCACCCTGGGGGTGCGGGCGGTCAACCCCGAGGCCCAGGTCCGGGTGGTCTGGACCAAGAGCTGGTACGACCCGGCCACGGAAAAAGAAGCGGCCAAGAGCCTGCTCGACGTTGGCGCCGACGTCATTACCCAGCACATGAACTCGCCCGCGCCTCAGGAGGCTGCGGCCGAACGGGGCGCCTACAGCGTGGGCTACAACTCGGACATGAGTTCCTTTGCACCGGATGCCCACCTGACCAGTGCCGTGTGGAACTGGGGGGTGCTCTACCGCCACGTGGTGGAGCAGGTCCTTAAGGACTCCTGGAAGAGCGAGGACCTGTGGTGGGGCCTGGACAAAGGCGCCGTGGACATCGCCCCGTACGGAACAATGGTGCCCGTCGAGGTCAGGGCGGTGGTGGAGTCGGCCAAGAAGGGCATTGCCACGGGTGAAATCGTGGTCTTTGCAGGCCCGATCAACGATCAACAGGGTGAGCTCAAGGTGGCTGCCGGAGAAACACTCACGGATCAGGAGATGCTCGGCATGACCTGGTTCGTGCAGGGCGTGGTCGGCACCACGGAATAAAGAGAGCTCGAAGCTGGAAGCTTGAAGCTGGAGGCAAGAAGAATGGAAGAAAGCTCGAAGCTGGAAGTTGGAAGCTGGAAGTAAGAAGAGTAGAAGAAAGCTTGAAGCTGGAAGCTCGAAGCTGGAAGCAAGATGAATGCTAAGAATATTCATCGTTGGGGGGTCGAATCATGGGTGATG
>CAZQOG010000143.1:0-2999 GCA_964594925.1 uncultured Desulfohalobiaceae bacterium | reverse complement strand
GGGGGGGCTCGGAGTGGCGGGAGTTCAGAGGGGTGGAAAATGATGCCTCAGGGCTTTCATCGCCTGCTTGCTTCAAGCTTCAAGCTTCGAGCTTCCAGCTTCTAAGTGAAATCCATGCAGCTCCGGGTCAGGAAAAGGGGCAGGCCGCTGCACTGGTTCGGGTATCTGCTGGTGGTGGCCGCTGCCCTGGTGGCGTCCTGCCTTCTGGGGGCAGTGATGCTGGCCCTGCAGGGAAAGCCGGGCCTGGAGGGCATGGCGCTCTTTCTCAGGGGGGGCTTCGGGGATGCCTGGGCGCTGCAGGACGCGGCGCTCAAGGCCATCCCCATCTTCCTGTGCTCCCTGGGGGTTGCCGTGGCCTTCAGGCTGCAGATCTGGAACATCGGTGCCGAGGGTCAGTTCGCCCTGGGGGCGGTGGGGGCGACCTTCGTGGCCCTCAATGCGCATCTCCTTCCGCCCATGCTGGTGCTCCCGGCCATGCTCGCCGCGGCCGGCATGGCCGGCGGCGCCTGGGGGTTCATCCCGGCCCTGCTCAAGGTCAGGCTCGGGGTCAACGAGATCATCACCACCCTGATGCTCAACTACATCGGCATTCTCATTCTGCAGTACCTGATCTACGGCCCTTGGAAGGACCCGCAGAGCTTCGGCTTCCCCATGTCGGCGATGTTCTCACCCCAGGCGGTGGTCGGGAGTATCGGCCAGTCCCGCATCCACTGGGGCCTGGTCCTGTGTCTGGCCATCGGGGTGGTGCTGACGGTTTTTCTGCGATCCTCGCGCCTGGGGTATGAGCTGAAGGTTGCGGGGGAGAGCCGCAGGGTGGCCCGGTATGCCCGCATCCCCTATGCCGGGCTGGTCCTGGGGGTCATGTGCGTCAGCGGCGCCCTGGCCGGGTGGGCGGGGTTTCTGGAGACCTCGGCCGTGGTGAACAGGCTGCAGCCGGGGGTGATGTCCGGGTACGGCTACACAGCCATTGTGGTGGCCTGGCTGGCCAGGCTCAACCCGGTGGCCATCGCCCTGGGGGCCTTTGTCCTGGCCGGGGTGCGGGTGGGCGTGGAAAGCCTGCAGCTCGACCTGCAGGTGCCCGCGGCCTTCGGGTTCATCCTCGAGGGCTCGGTCCTGCTCCTGGTCCTGTGCGGGCAGTTTTTCAGGAGCTACCGCATCGAGCGGTTGCCCCGGGCATTCAAAGGCTTGCAGGCAGGCAGCCACGAGGGCGGGCCATGAGCTTCGAGATACTGCTCACGCTGCTGGCGGCCACTGTCCAGGCCGGCACCCCCATCCTCTATGCCACGCTCGGGGAGATGCTCACGGAAAAGGCCGGCGTTCTGAACCTGGGCGTGGAAGGCATGATGCTGGTGGGTGCCCTGGCTGCCTTCCTGGGCAGCTATTACTCGGGAAGCCCCTGGGTGGGTCTGGCAGTGGGCGGAATCGGCGGGGCCATGCTCGGTAGCGTGCACGCCCTGGTCTGCCTGGTATTTCAGGGCAACCAGGTGGTCTCCGGGCTGGCGCTGACCATTCTGGGGACCGGGCTGGCCAACTTCCTGGGAACGCCGTTCATCGGCCAGGCCAGCCCGGGGTTCTACGCCTTTGAGCTGCCGCTGCTCCATTTGATACCCGTGCTCGGCCGGGTGCTGTTCAGCCACGACATCATGGTCTACGGCTCCTTTCTGCTCCCGGTGCTGCTGTGGCTGCTGCTGCAACGGACCAGGTGGGGCCTGCGCATCCGGGCCGTGGGAGAGTGCCCGGAGGCCGCAGCCGCGGCCGGCGTGCGGGTGGTGCTCTACCGTTTCGCCGCTATTGCCGTGGGAGGGTTCCTGGTCGGCCTGGGGGGCGCCTACCTCTCCCTGGCCTACACGCACCTCTGGACCAGCGGCCTGACCGCCGGCAGGGGGTGGATCGCCGTGGCCCTGGTCATCTTTGCCTTCTGGAGGCCCGGGCGGGCCGTGCTGGGGGCCTACCTCTTCGGGGGGGTCATGGCCTTCCAGCTCAGGCTTCAGGCCATGGGGGCCGACATCCCGTCCTCCCTTCTGCTCATGCTGCCCTACGGCCTGACAATCCTGGTGCTGGTGCTGTCTTCCTGGCGCAAGGCCAGGCTCCAGGCCCCGGCCTGGCTGGGGGTGAACATCGAGCCCGGGGAATGAATGGAAGTCTGAAGCTGGAAGCTCGAAGCTGGAAGCAAGAGAAGAAGCTTAAAGCTCAAAGCTCAAAGCTCAAAGCTGAAAGCAAGAAAGGAAGAGTTCAAAACCCGAAAAGCTGACCACGACGGTAAAATTCAGGATACCTCTTCCAAGAAGTTTGGGAGGGTGAGGAGATGGCGAATGTGATTGGTGAGGCGCGGTATGAGAAGACCTATCCGGTCTCCTGGGAGCAGCTGCACCGGGATGCCAGGGCGCTGGCCTGGCGGCTGCTGGACATGGGACGACGCTGGGAAGGGCTGATAGCCATTGCCCGGGGCGGCCTGGTCCCGGCAGCGATCATCGCCAGGGAGCTGGAGATTCGCCTGGTGGAGACCATCTGCGTCTCCAGCTACGAGTGGAAGGCGCAGGGCACGGCCTCTGTGCTCAAGGGCCTCGAGACCGACGGCCGGGGCTGGCTGCTCATCGACGACCTCGTGGACACGGGCCGCACGGCCAGGATCGTGCGCGACATCGTTCCCAAGGCCCACTTTGCCACGGTCTATGCCAAGCCGGAGGGGCGCCCGCTGGTGGACACCTTCGTGACCGAGGTCAGCCAGGACACCTGGATCCTGTTCCCCTGGGACACGGCCTCGCAGTTCGTCAAGCCGCTGGTGGTGCAGGGGTGACCAGGGGGGCAGCCCGGAGAGGGGACCCGCCCCTGATCGGCATCAGGGGCCTGAGCAAGTCCTACGGTGAGGTCCGGGCCAACAAGGACATCTCCCTGGACATCCATGCCGGTCGCATCAAGGCCCTGCTGGGAGAGAACGGCGCCGGCAAGAGCACCTTGATGAGCATGGTGGCGGGCACTGTCAGGCCCGATGCAGGCAC
>CAZQOG010000142.1:0-6554 GCA_964594925.1 uncultured Desulfohalobiaceae bacterium | reverse complement strand
GGGCCGGCTACGGTCCTTTCTCGCCAGACCCTGCGGGTGGAATCGGAAAGATTGGGTGCCTGACGGTAACTATGTATTCACTCGTTGCAATGTACAGAACCCCGGCCGATTCCACAAAGGCTCCCTCCGGGTCTGGCGGGACCGCAGCAAGGCCCAAAGACAATAAGGCGAAAACCAACGTCAGAGATTCTCGTTAGCAGAAAGTCCAGTTTTTTTCATCGAACCCCACAAAACGTCGAAGAATCAAAAAGAAAATAAGGAGTAGCACCAATGGCTTATGAAGTTCGTCTCGTGAAGTTGATCAACGGAGACATGGTCCTTGGGAAGTGGGACGAGGAGGGCGGCGTGATCAAGGAGCCCGCCCTGCTGCAGATGGTCCCCACCCAGCAGGGGGGCATGCAGATGATGCTGTTGCCCTTTGGGTACCCCTTTGATGTGGAGATGAGCGGGGAGATCGATCAGAAGCACATCCTCTACGAGTACCAGAATGTGCCCGAGGAGCTGAAGAACAAGTATTTCGAAGCCACCAGCAACCTGACCATCTCCTCCCCCGGCGACCTGAAGAACCTCCAGAACCTCGCCGGCGGCGGGCAGGGCGGCGGCAAGATCGCAGACATCGGCAGCCTTTTGAAGAAGTAGGCGTGGTCGTCTGGAAAGTGTTCCAGCCCCTCCCAGCCAACAGAAGGAACCGGCAAGAGGCTTCTTTTGCCGGTTCCTTTTCTTTGCATGCGTGACATCCTGCCCCTGATCCAGAAGCCGAGCCACTATCTCGGCACGGAGGTCAATGCCGTGCACAAGCGCGCCGGCGAGGTGCGCCTTCGCGTGGCCCTGGCCTTTCCCGACCTCTACGAGGTGGGCATGGCCTACGTTGGCCAGAGGATCCTCTACAACCTGGTCAACCAGAGGCAGCACTGGTGGGCCGAGAGGGTCTTCGCCCCGGGGCAGGATGTGGCAGCCGTCATGCGCGAGCACTCCACCCCGCTGTGCACGCTCGAGTCGGACACCCCCCTGGCACAGCTCGACGTGGTGGCCTTCAGCCTGACCCACGAGCTGTGCTACACCACTGTCCTGCACATGCTCGACCTGGCCGGGATCCCGTTCCGGGCAGCCGACAGGGGCGGGGAGTGGCCCCTGATCATCGGCGGCGGGGGCATGGCCTTTCAGCCGGAGCCCGTGGCCCCCTTCTTCGACCTGCTGGGGGTCGGCGACGGTGAGGAGGTCCTTCCCGAGGTGCTCGAGCTGGTCGACAGGGCCAGGGGGCAGGGGTGGAGCAAGGCACAGTGCCTGGAATCGATGCAGGGCCGCAAGGGGATCTACGTTCCCGCCGAACTGGGGCCAAGCCGAGCCACGCAAGTCACCAGGCGGGTGGCGCCCGACCTGAACCGCATCGACTATCCCACCAGGCAGGTGGTGCCTTTCGGCAAGGTCGTCCACGACCGCTACAGCCTGGAGATCGCCAGGGGGTGCACCCGCGGGTGCCGCTTCTGCCATGCCGGCATGGTCTACCGCCCGGTGCGGGAGCGCGGCCTCCCGGTCCTGGACGGCCTGCTGTGCCGGGGTCTGGACCAGACCGGCTTCGAGGAGGTCTCCTTCCTCTCCCTGAGCACGGGGGACTACTCCACCCTGGAGGGTCTTTTCGAGCAGAGCCTGGACCGCTGCCGGGCCGAGCAGATCTCCATCTCCCTGCCCTCCCTGCGGGTCGGGTCCCTCAACCCCCGGCTGATGGCCATGATCTCGGGCATTCGCAGGACCGGGGCCACACTGGCCCCGGAGGCGGGCAGCCAGAGGCTCAGGGACGTGATCAACAAGGGGATCACCGAGGAGGAGCTGCTGGAGCACACGGGCTCGCTGTTCCGGCTGGGGTGGAACGGGGTCAAGCTCTACTTCATGATCGGGCTGCCCACGGAGCGCGAGGAGGACCTCAGGGCCATCCAGGAGCTGTGTCTCAAGGTCCTGGCCACGGCCGGGAGAAAGTCCCGGAGGCTGCAGGTCACGGCATCCATATCCCCGTTCGTGCCCAAGCCGCACACCCCTTTCCAGTGGGAGGAGCAGCTGTCCATGGACCAGGTCCGGTCCCGGCTGGCCCTGCTCAAAAGGCTCTTTGCACCGCACAGGAGGCTGGCCCTCAGGTGGCAGGAACCGGAGATGAGCTTTGTGGAGGGGGTCTTCGCCCGCGGGGACCGGGCACTGGCACCGGTCATCGAGCGCGCCTACGGCCTGGGGGACACCCTCACCGCCTGGGTGGAGCATTTTTCCCTGCCGCGCTGGCTGACGGCTTTCGAGACGGAGGGGGTGGACCCCCGGGCGTACCACAGGGCCAGGGACCCCGAGGGCCCGCTGCCCTGGGATCACATCGACGCCGGGATCAGCAGGCGCTTTCTGCTTCGGGAGCGTGGCCGCGCCCTGTCCGGAGAGGCAACAGAGGACTGCCGGTACGGCCGGTGCGCGCGCTGCGGGGCCTGCGACACAAATCAGGGGGTCCCTGACCCCGAGGCGGGGCCGTTCACAGTGGTGCCGCGCCTCAACCGGACTTCCAGGGACCAGGCCTCCAGGGACCAGGCGGGGCAAGGGCCCGGAGCGCAGGGGCCCGGGCGGGAGCGGCTGGACACCAAGGCCGACCACCTCCGTCTCTGGTACGTCAAGACAGGCCCGGCAGCCTACCTGAGCCAGCTCGAGCTGCAGCGGATCTTCGAGCGCGCCTTCCGCCGCGCCAAGATGGACATGACCTTTTCCAGCGGGTTCCACCCCCTGCCCCTGATATCATTCGGCCGCGCCCTGCCGGTGGGGGTGGGCAGCCTGGAGGAGTGGCTGAACATTTATCTGCGTGAGGAGTGCGACCCGGCGGGTCTGCTTCCCGCGATCAATGCGCAGCTGCCCGTGGGTCTCGTGCTGGACCGGATCGAGCGTCTGGGGATGGGCAGGCGGCAGCCCCAGGCAGTGGCCGAGGATTTCTGCCTGACCTACCGCAGTCCCGGGAGCAGTGGGCTTGCGGCCTGGGAGGGGGTCATGCAGCTGGGACACCTCTGGATCGACAGGAAGACACGAAAAGGTGTGCGCCGCAAGGACGTGCGCTCCTTCCTCAAGGAGGTGAGCACCATCGATCAGCAGCGCGTCTGCCTCAGGCTGGCCTGGGAGTCGGACTATCTCAGCCCGCTGGTGATCGTGCGCAGCGTGGACCGGCAGAGCTCTCTCAGGGATTTCCACCTGGTCAAGGTCAAACAGTGGATGGAGGGGAAGGAGCAGGGCGCTCTGGAGCGGGTCATGCTTCGATCAGGGCTGGTGAAACCAGAGGGACCTTGCGCTGCACAGGGCGGGGTGCTATTTTCAGCTGGTGAGCAAAACAGCGGAACTGCGGGCAACTTGAAAGGAGGACGAGCATGACTGTGGACAGCAAGGCTCTGGAGGCCAAGCTCAGGGAGATGCATCCGGAGATCGAAAAGTACGGCATCGACCTGGACGTAACGTTTGACGAAGAGACCAATGCCTGGCTCGCGACCTTCACCAAGGGGGAGGACTCCCTGTCTACGCATATCGACCCCGAGGATGCCAAGCGTTGCCTCGAGGGTGTGGAATGTGTCTATTTCGGGGTTCAGGTGGGCCGTTTCGTCAAGAACTACTGCCTTGGTTCAGACGCCTGCGAGGTGTGAGCCCAGGAAGCGTATGCACAGTGACAAAAAGGCAAAGCGGGGTGTTCATCCCGCTTTGCCTTTTTGTTTGCCGCTGTTGTCCGGTGCGGCCGTGACGCGACCCCCGGAGCTGCCTGCTCACTCCTCTCCCCGGGTGCTTTGCCCCGGGTTCCTGGAATCAACTCCCGGTTGTGCGAGGGGATCATGATTCGAAAAACATGCTACTGTCTTGGAGTGTTGGCAATGCTGGCAACCATGTCTACCGGGGCCACGGGGTCCACGAGCGCCTTCGCCTCCCAGGCGGCCGAGCTCACCGTGTTGCCCAACGGCCTGAAGGTCCTTATTCAGGAGGACCACCGGTTTCCGCTGGTGTCCATGCGTCTGTTCGTTCACGCCGGGTCGGCCTACGAAACCCCGGAGGAGTCCGGGATCAGCCATCTTCTGGAGCACATGGTCTTCAAGGGGACAGAAAAGAGGCGGCCCGGCCAGATCGCCCGGGAGATCGAAGGTGCCGGCGGGTACCTCAATGCGGGAACGAGCTTCGACCAGACCGTCTACATCGTGGACCTGCCTTCCAAGAGCTGGGCTCTGGGGCTGGACGTGCTCAAGGACATGATCTTCGGTATGGCCCTGGACCCCCGGGAGCTGGAGCAGGAGAAGAGCGTGGTCCTGTCGGAGCTGGAACGCAACGAGGACAATCCCGACCGGGTGGTCTTCCAGTCCCTGCAGCCCCTGGTCTGGCCGGGCACAGGGTATGCCCGGCCGGTGATCGGCAGCAGGGAGACCCTGGCCGAAATCTCACGGGAGGACATCCTGGCCTACCTGGACCGGCTCTACCAGCCGCAGGGAATGCTGCTCGTGGTTTGCGGCAATGTGCAGTCCGGGCAGGTGCTCGAAGAGGTCGGGAAGCTGTTCGGCGGTCTTGAGAACAGGGGCCGGCTCAGCCCTGCCGAGCCCTGGGAGCTGCGCAAGGCCGGGCCCGGGCCGCAGCTGCACATCGAGTCCGGTCCCTGGAAGAAGGTGCACGTGTCCGTGGGCCTGCCCATGCCCGGAATCCTCTCGGGGAGTGAGCAGGCCATCGAGGTCCTGGCCCAGATGCTTGGCGGGGACAAGACCTCCAGGTTCTACAGGAAGTTCAAGTACGACAGCAAGCTGGTGGATGAGATTTCAGTCTCCCCGCTGCTGCTGGAGCGGGGGGGGATGCTCTACCTCAACGCCCAGCTCGACCCGGACAGGCTGGAACCGTTCTGGAGCGAGCTCCTGCAGGAGCTGGCCTCCCTGGAGGCCTCGGTTTTCACGGACGATGAGCTGGACCGGGCCAAGCTGAACATCGAGGACTCCCTTTTCCAGGCCAAGGAAACCCTGTCCGGTCTGGCCTCCAAGCTGGGCTACTTCCAGTTCTACGAGAACGGGGTGCAGGCCGAGCAGAGGTACCTGCACCACCTCCGGCGGGTGGACAGAAGCGAGCTGCAGGACGTGATCGACACCCACTTCACTCCCTCGAAGCTGTGCGTCAGCATGGTCCTGCCCGAAGCACTGCCCCGGGAGGGCGACATCTTCCTGGAAAAGATCCCCGAGCTCTGGCCGCAGGAAGCGGCTGCGCAGGAAGACCCCGCGACTCAGGCCGCGCCGGGTGAGCCCGAGCTCTTCGACCTGGGGGGAGGGGGCAGCCTGGCACTCATCCCGGACGACACCCTTCCCTACACCGCCCTGACCCTGACCTGGCCGGGAGGGGACCTGCTCCTGAACCAGGACCAGGCCGGTCTGGCCGCCCTGGCCGCCAGGGGCCTTTCCCGGGGGGTGCCGGGCATGGACGCCCCTGCCGTGCGGGAGTTTTTGGCCGACCGCACCACCAGGCTGTCCATCCGGGCCGGGAGGGATCAGTTCACCCTGCACCTCAAGTTCCCCAGCCGGTTCACCCGGGATGTGCTGGACCTGGTCAGGGAGATGGTCCTGAACCCGACCTGGCCCCTGGAAGAAGTGGAGCGGGCCAGGGAGGAGCAGCTCTCGGACATTGTCGAGCAGGAGGACCAGCCCCTGGGGCTGATGTTCCGCAATGCCTTTCCCTTCCTCTTTGAAGGGCATCCCCTGGGCTCCTACCACCTCGGGCAGCCCGGCGAAATCGGGGAGTACTCCCGGGAGCAGCTCAGCTCCTTCTGGAAGGTGCAGCGCAGCCAGCCGCTCTCCGTGGCCGTCTGCGGCGATTTCGACAGGACCAGGATCTTCACATTTGTCAAGTCGCTGACCAAGCAGAGCCCGGAAACGGCCGCCTTTCCCGGAGCCCCGGAGTGGACCGAACGCAGGGAGCTGAACCTGACCCTGGCCGAGCGAAACCAGTCTCACCTGCTGGTGCTCTTCCCGGTGGCCGGGCTCAGGCACGAGGACACTGCGGGGCTGTCGTTGTTCAAGACGGTCATGGCGGGACAGGGGGGCGTGCTGTTCAGGGAGCTGCGGGACAGGCAGGGGCTGGGCTACTCGGTCACGGCCATGCTCTGGCAGGTCCCGGAGACCGGCTTCCTGGCCTTTTACATCGGGACCTATCCGGACAAGGTGGACCAGGCCCTGGAGAGCTTCCGGGACATCGTGCACAGGCTCCAGGAGGAGGCTGTGACGGAAGGCGATCTGGAGCGGGCCAAGAACCTGCTGCAGGGGCAGTACTACAGGGAGCGCCAGAGCCTGGGCAGCCGCAGCGGCGAAGCAGCAGAGCTCCTCTCCTACGGGCTGTCCCTGGACTACCAGGAAGAGCTGATCCAAAAAGCGGTCGAGCTCACCGCCGAGGACCTGGCCGGGCTGGCCGGGCGCTACTTCCAGTGGGACAAGGCCTACCTCCTCAAGGTCTCCCCCTAGCAGGCCGTTGAAAAATCCCCGCTGGTCTGCGTTGCTCCATCAAGAGCAAACCCTCACGTATGAAGAATACGCTTCGGCCTT
>CAZQOG010000141.1:0-6584 GCA_964594925.1 uncultured Desulfohalobiaceae bacterium | reverse complement strand
TCGACCACCGCAAAAGGCCCGCAAACAGATCACGTTTGCGGGCCTTTTGTCGTTTCGTGAACGGCCAAGGCCCATTTTCCGAAACCGTGAATCTTGGAAAAAGTACGCTCGAACCGGGTGGCCCAGGTAAAAGGATCCTGCTGTGGTGGGGCTTTTCAGCTTGCGGAAGGGCACTTGTTTGGGTATGTTATATATCTGGTTGGAATCAGGTGTTATTTGCGTTCAGAATGCAAAAAAGCAATCGTGTCATGGAGGTATACGGTATGGAACAGAGTGAAAAAGTCCGGACCCTGAAGACAGATCAGCAGCGGGAACCCCGAGGCTCTGACCCGGAAAAAATCCTGGCTGAAACGCGCAAGGACATGGGCAAGGTGGCCCTTTTCGTCTCTTTGCTCACGGTTGTCCTGGTCGTGGTGCTCTACTTCGTGGTCGATCAAAATATTTCGGGGTTGTCCGGTCAGGTCCAGGAAGCTGCGGTCCTGGAACAGGAGCTCAACGCCCTCGACGCCAGGGTGACGGACATGGAAAATCTTCCCGCACAGACCCGGAATCTGATCCTTTCCAACGACCTGGCCGAAATGTCCCAGAAGGCAGAGTACCTGAGCGGACAGCTGGAGGGTGAAGAGGCTGCCAAGCTCGAGCAGGCGGGAGTGCTTCTCAGGGAAATCCAGCAGGGCCTTGGTCAGTAGGAACCGGAAAACCCCCTGGATGAAAAGAAAATAGCAGGATCACCCTCGGTTAGGAGGGAAAAAAGCACAAAGGGCGGCACCATGACGGTGCCGCCCTTTGCCGTCCGGCTCCAGGAATGGGAAAGAAAGGACTGCGGGAGCGTCCAGTCAAGGCATGGCCAACAGGACCAGAATCTCCGGCCCCTGCTGCGAAAAGAGGCGGATCAATGTGTCTTGGAGCTGGTCTCGGCGCTGGGTCCGGTAAGATTCAGCAACGTGTTCTGACCCTTTTCGGTTCTCTTCCAGGCTTCGAAGAGCTGCATCCATTCGGCAAAATCAAGGACCTTTTCATCGAGCTGGGGCTCGTGTGCTGAAAGCCATATGTTGAAGGCGTTCATCTCCACGGAGAAGCTTTTGCTGTTCAGCACGCTTGGGATGAAGCCGGGCTTGAACCTGGTCCCGTCCAGGGTGTTATTGATAAAGGTCACCACAGTGGTCTGGGACTTTTCAGGGCTGATGACCTGGTGGTCGTACTCCTGAGCGAGTCCGGCCAGCGCGGGGTACTCCTTTTGAATGTGCTCAAGAACCTCCGGCTCCAGCTCGACAGTCAGCACGCCGTTCTTGTCCCGCAGAAAATAAAAGCGGAGCCAGGCTTCGAACTTGCACACGTCAGTCGCTTCCTTGAGCGCCTTCTTGAAGTTGTCTTTGGTCATGGGTCCAGCCTTGTTGTGGGTTTGTGTCAGCGGCGAATTCTTTCGGTGCGGGAATTATTCATAATAGCGGTAGCGGTCAAGGTAGTCATCGACCCTGTGGTGCTGTACGTCCAGCTTCGTGCGGGTCAGCAAGTACCGTGAGAGTGTCCAGGCCCTGTTGTCGATGATATCGACCCAGCCGGAACCGTCGGGAGTCAGGGCTTGCTGCATTCTTTTCAGTGTGTCTTCGATCTCCTCAAAGAGAAGCCCTTCGTGCTCGAATACAAGCTTGCCGTCCTCGTGCCGGACAGAGTCGAAGGGCAGCTCCGTCCCGGTGCTCGTATCTTCCAGGCCGATGAGCTCGCCAAAGACTCGAATGTCGGCTTTCATGTCGTGTTTCCTTTTCTGGGGTTCTTCGACGTTCCGTATGGAATTTTTTGAGATCATACCAGCAAGGAAAACCTATGTCGGTTTGATAGATTCCCTTGTACGGCTTGGAGAGGTGTTTCGTTGTCGTTGTCGTAATCGTAATCGGTTTTTTTCCAGTGATCGTTTGCTCAATCATGACTTGAAAAGGCAGGGTTTCGTCCCTGCGGGACGAGGTACTTTTTTGCTGGTCCGAAGAAAAGGATGAGGGATGAAGGATAAAGGATGAAATAATGGCAGCAAAGACGATATACATGAACTTTTCAATTCATCCTTCATCCTTTTGACTTCATCCTTAAAATCAACCCCGTCGATTCCACAAAGGCTTCCTCCGGGTCTGGCGGGACCGCAGCAAGGCCCGAAAGGCACAAAGGCGTAATTCAAAGCCAAAGATTCTTGAAAATCTTATGTGTCCCGTTTTCTCAGCGTATTCCATACAAAACGTCGAAGAACCTTTTCTGGAAAGATCATGGGGCCCGGAATCAACGTCTGGGAGGAAAGAGCGGCAACTGTTGCGGTCCATGTGCCGTTTGGGGCTCTGATGTGGCCGCTCCGCGTCCTGACGGCTGGGGGGACAGGCTTCCCCGGGGGTACATGTGCAGGCTGAGAAGGACCCTGCCGAGGACCGAAATCCCGGTTGCGTGTCCATCATTGATGCAGACCGGCGGGTAGTCCCGGTTGGAGCTGAGCAGGCACAGTGATCCCGCGACCTTGTCAATGCGTCGGAGCGTGACCCTCCCTTCCACCTCCAAGGCATAGACGTGCCCATTGTGCAGGTCGCGTTGCGATCCGTCGATCACCACAGCGCCACCCGGACGAATTTCCGGTGACATATTGTCCTCGGTGACCTCCAGCAGGGCCAATGACCCTGGGTCGCCAACGGCTGACAACCAGGATGTATTCTGTCCGGGCTCGAGCTGGTGGGCCACCATACGCAGGATATCGCCCAGAACGGTGGATGCGGATGTGCCCAGTGCGCCGTTGCTGGGTGTATTGGGGGGGAGAAGTGGTATTTCGGGCGGGGAGAGGCATTCCAGGGGAATGGCGTACTTGTCGGAGAGAGTGAGAACCCAGCCCGGTGGCACTCGATTCTTGTGCTTCGCGGACGAGACGGCTGCCCGCCCGATCCCAAGTGCCTGAGCCAGCTGGGATTGATTCTCGATAGGGGTGTGCTTTTTGACCCGCTGGAAAAAGTGATCAAAGGGAGACGTTTTCATAGGGGAATCATGTGTACGGTCCACGGTTGCCCTCATCTGCACGATGGGGTTGCATTTTGACCTGAGTAAGTTTTCACACCTTGTTTATTCAAGAACAGAACAAAGGGCAATTCCGTCCCGTTCGGACCAAACAGGGAGTCTGGAAATTATTTCCTTCACTTATTTCTGTGCTAACGCGCGTTGTATGTTCTACAGCACCGGCATTTAGGAAAAAGTGTTTTGACAAACCTTTTTATTTGGTTATAAATGAATCGTTAACCATTGCAGAAAAACTGTTTTAAGGAGGTATTCTTATGGACGACTATCTGAGGGAAGCACTTGAGATTGTTAAAGCTCAGGCAAGCGTCAGGACCATGAGCGAAGATGAAATTACGGCCATGGTCCAAAGGCTTTCCCAGGACATCAAGACTGTTGCCGAGGGGGGGGAGCCTGCTGGAGAAGCACAGGAGCCCGCAGTTGACCCTAAAAAGGCTATCCGCGAAAAGTCAGTCATATGTCTGGAATGCGGGAAGTCTTTCAAGGTGCTGACAAAAAGGCATCTGGCAACACATGACCTGACCCCGGCCGAGTACAAGGAGAAGTGGGGGTATAAAAAGGGGACGTCTCTTATTGCCAAATCCCTTGGCCGTGAGCGTCGCAAGAAGATGCAGGAAATGCAGCTCTGGAAGCGCCGCAAAAAGGCCTGATCATACATTGAGGTGTGATTTGTTCCGGCCCTTTCGGGGGCCGGATTTTTTTTGGAGATCATCCGGCTCAAGAGTAAGTTGACAGCCCACACTTGGTGGCCGAGGGCATACATGCCCAGCCGAATCCGTTTTCGGATGAACCGAAGTTTTTCGTGCTCAGAATTTCAAGTTGTGAGTTCCTGTGACCGGAGACCCTGCTTGAGACATCTTAACCATTCGTCAGGGAAGAGGATTTTCCGGTATTCACATCTTGTCATGCGCCTTGTGGCGGGCTATGGTCTTGCCTGACTTCACGAGGTTGGAATGCAGTTCAATGCCCAAGACACGCAAGGAGGAAGCTGAATGGGGAAGATCAAGGTAGCCATTGTCGGCCTCGGGAACTGTGCCAGCTCTCTCATTCAGGGGATTCACTACTACGCTGACAAGAACCGGGAAGACGCCATCGGTCTGATGCATTGGGAGCTTGGCGGGTACAGGCCCCATGACATCGAGATCGCCGCTGTTTTTGATATAGACCGGAGAAAGGTTGGACTGGACGTCTCAAAGGCCATGTTCGCCCACCCGAACTGCACGGCAGTGTTTCATTCCGGCATCCCTGAGCTGGGCGTCCCCGTGAGCATGGGCAGGATTCTGGATGGCTTTTCCGAGCATATGCAGGGCTATCCGGAGAATCACACCTTCGTTCCTTCAGATGACCAGGAGCCGAGCCAGGATGAAGTGGTCGCGCTTCTCAGGCAGAGCGGCTCCGAGATCCTGCTGAACTATCTCCCGGTCGGGTCGGAAGAAGCTACAAAGTTCTATGCGGAATGCGCCCTGGAAGCCGGGATTGCCTATGTGAACAACATGCCTGTATTCATTGCAAGCAACCCTGAGTGGGCGAAACGGTTTCAAGACAGAAACATTCCAATCATCGGTGACGACATCAAGGCCCAGATGGGCGCGACCATAACCCACAGGATGCTCACCGATCTCTTTCGCAAGCGGGGGGTGAAGCTGGAACGGACCTATCAGCTCAACACAGGCGGCAATACCGATTTTCTGAACATGCTCAACAGAACCCGGCTGGCCTCGAAAAAGACCTCAAAGACCGAGGCCGTGCAGGCTGTTGCCGGACACCGTCTGGACGACGACGACATCCACGTCGGGCCCAGCGATTACGTGGCCTGGCAAAAGGACAACAAGGTCTGCTTCATCCGCATGGAAGGCAAACTTTTCGGGGACGTGCCCATGAACCTCGAGCTGCGGCTCTCTGTGGAGGACTCACCCAACTCGGCCGGCGTGGCCATCGACGCCATCCGGTGCTGCAAGCTGGCCCTGGACCGCGGGGAAGGAGGGGCCTTGATCGGTCCATCCTCCTATCTGATGAAGCACCCGCCCAGACAGTTTACCGACGACGTGGCCTACCAGCTGACCGAGGATTTCATTTCCGGGGATGGCTCGGTCCCGAACTGAACGAGCGCGAAAGATCGATCGGGAAGGGAAGCCTGCGGGCTTCCCTTTTCTTGTGAAGACTGGGGTCAGGTGTTGTTGAGCTCGTGCCAGGCCGCTTTCACGCGCTGCAGCACTGTGCCCAAAGTCAATAGCCAGTAGATCGCCAGCCCCGCCCACAGGAAGAAGGCCCCCTGGTCAAAGCTCAGAATCAGGGCCCATCCCAACAGGAACAAAACCCTGACTGCCCTGCTCATGACCCCCACCTCACATTCACCCCCAAGCGCCTCGATCCTGGCTTTTGTGTAGCTGATGAGAAGTGTGAAGAGAAAGGAAGAAAACACGAAAGCGCTAGACACAATCAAGCCTTGTCCCGATTTCCAGAAGAGTATCCAAAAACCATAGAGGTAGAGAAAGTCGGAAACTCGGTCTGTGGTCGAGTCAAGAAAGGCCCCAAATGTGCTTGTTTTTTGAGTAACACGGGCCACGAGTCCGTCAAAAGTATCGAAGATTGCTGAAAGGACGAGAAAGATGAGCCCGAAAGATGAATGGAAGTAGAAGCCTGCAGGGACGAACAAGGCGAGGCCAACGCCTACTAAAGTAAATGAGTTGGGGTGTATTTTGAGAGAGACTAAAAATGGAATGATTCTTTTTTCAATAATCCTAAAGTAGATATTTGCTATTTTTGTATTTCTGATACTCACTGTCTATCCAGTATTTAAAGTATTTGACTTATATATTCAAGCACATTTCTTAATAAATGAAATTGGTTGCTTATTATTGAACTCAATTCGTAGTTCCCCATTGAGGGAATAATTCTTAGTGTGTATTGGACTATGAGTAAAAAATTCCATAATATGAAAAAAAATATAATAAAAATAGTAATTTTAAAATAGTTTCTAAATCGATACATCAAGGCTGTTAAGCCAATGCTGAATATAAAAGTGCAATTCATAAACGACCTTATACTATAGGAAGCACCAAATCCATAAGAATGCCAAGTAGAGTTAATTACATATTGAAGTAAAAAAAATAAAAGGAAAAAAAATCCATATTTTTTATTTTGTATTATGAAGTAAAAAAAGCCAAATAGACAAAAAAATATAAGAGGAGTCCAGGTTATAAGTCCATGGTTTGCTGAAAAAAGAACATTAAAGAAGTGAGAAACATTTAAACTGAATCCCTCAGATCCATAGCTGTATATGAGATAATCACCGTATATGATTTTCCAGACAATCAATTGAGGTAGTATGGCTAGTAGGAAGCCAGACAAGTAAATCAAACCGGTACGAAGATACTTTGAAAAATCTAAAATTTTTTTTTGTGATTTCCAAAGCTGTTCACTTATTTCCAGCAATGGAAAGATCATGAACAGCCCGTTTTGGTATCGGGTCAACGTCATGATGGCACCTAAAAGCCCATAAATAAAAAACTGGAAGTCTGTTTTTTTTTTGTAATTTGAAATAC
>CAZQOG010000140.1:0-6748 GCA_964594925.1 uncultured Desulfohalobiaceae bacterium | reverse complement strand
CGGAGTCCTTCGACCTGGTGGCGGTCAACCCCCCGTACCGGGAGGAAGGCCGGGGCAGGGTGTCGCCCGGGGAGGAGCGGCGGGCTGCCCGTTTCGAGACTGCCGCAGGCCTCGATGACTTTCTTTCGGCCGCGGCCTATGCCTTGGGCTGCAGGGGACGGCTGGCAATGGTTTATCTGTCGGAACGGCTGCCAGACCTGTTCACGGCCCTCAGGGCCCAGCGACTGGAGCCAAAACGGATGCGGCTTGTGGCGGGCCACAGCAAAGCCCCGCCCAGGCTGGTGCTGGTGGAGGCGGTCAAGAACGGCGGCCCCGGGCTGGTGGTGGAGCCGGTGCTGGTCATCCACGCGGACAGGCAGGGGCGCACAGTGACGGTCGAGGCAGCGGGGTTTTGCCCATTTCTGGTAAAAACAGCACGGCCCGCTCCCGGGAGCGGGCCGTGGATAGGGCAGGGGGTGTGATCTACTGCGGTGTGGTGGGGTTGATGTTGTCCCGGACCCAGTAGAGAAGGTCGTACTTGCCCTGGAGCGTTTCCTTGAGCTTTTTCATCTCGCTCTTTTCCAGGTCCAGGATGCGGATGTAGACGTGCCGGAAGCCTTCCTCAGACCGCTCGTAGGCCGTGAGGATGCTGGCGATGCGTGCCCCGTAGGCCCGCATGTCGTCCAGCACCGCCTTCAGGCTGCCCGGCTCGTTGGGCAGCCTGAAACCCATCTGCACGCCGCCCTGGTAGACGCCGGTGATGGAGATGAAGACCTGGAAGATGTCGCTTTCGGTGATCATTCCCAGGACCTTGTCCCCGGAGTCGACCACCGGCAGCCCCTCGACCTTTTTTTCGAGCATGACCACCGCAGCCTTTTCCACGGTGTCCTCCACGTTCACGGTGAAGGGCTTGGGGGTCATGATGTCTTTGACCTTGATTTCGGAGAGCAGGTAATAGAGCTCGTGCACGTCGAGGCTGGTGGCCTTGGAAGGTGAGGCCTCCTTGATGTCCCGGTCGGTGACGATGCCCGTGAGGCGGCCCTGGGTGTCCACCACGGGGAGCCTCCGGATGTCGGAGTCCTTGAGCAGCTTCGAGGCCTTCATCATGGAGGTGTCTTCCTGGACGGAGACAAGGTCCTTGGACATCCAATCCTTAACGAGCATGGTATCCTCCTTGCCGTGTGTAGGAACTTTTCAGGTGGAAATATACCTGTATTTATTCCGCATCGTGCCACGCGTCAAAACATATTCGTTTATGCTTTCATTGGCACCCGGGACAAGGCTTGAAGTCACGGCCTCTTTCCGAAACCGGACGCGATTTGAGAAAGTACGTTCGAACCGGAAAGACAGCCTGTGTACAGGCAGGGCCCGACATCGTATGCAGGACCGGCTTGGGCCGAAAACGGTCTTTCCGCATGAGGTCATTGTGTGTCCGGGAGTTTGCGCGAAATCCCCGGGTAGTATCTCCAACAGGAAAAAAAAGCTGGGAAATGAGCATGCATCTCTACCTTGAATGCGCCACCGGGATTGGCGGCGACATGCTGGTGGCTGCCCTGGCCGACCTGGGCGCCGATCTCGATCCGCTCCGGTCACGCTTTGGCAGGGCCGGGCTCGGCATTGACTTCTCTGTTTCCGAGGAGATGCGCAACGGGCTGCGGGGAAAAGCCCTGCAGGTCTCATGCGTCAAGGAGCAGCCCCTGCGCAGGCTGGACGACCTGCTCGCGGCGCTTGAGGCCCTGGACCTGCCCTCTGGCGTGTCCGGGAAGTGCGAGCGGGCATTCAGGCGTTTGGCCGAGGTGGAGGCCCTGATGCACGGGGTTTCCGAGGATGATGTCCACTTCCATGAGGTGGGTGCCGCCGACACCCTGGTGGACATCACGGCAATGTTCTTTGCCCTGGACAGCCTGGGGGTGGACACTGTCCTGTGCAACACCCTGCCCTGGTTCCAGGGCCGGGTGGAGAGTGCCCATGGCCTGCTGCCCCTTCCCGCGCCTGCCGTGGCTGAGCTGCTCAAGGGCAAGCCCGTCAGGCCCAGCGGCTCTCGGATGGAGCTGATCACCCCCACCGGCGCCCTGCTGGTGGATCAGGCGGTCACCGGGTTTGCCGAGGGACCGCAGGGAAAGGTCCTTGGCATGGGAGGAGGCTGGGGCAGCCACGACCTGGGGCGGAGGCCCAATCTGCTGCGGGTCTTTTCTTTTGAAAGGGCAGACAGGGAGGTGGAGGAGGTTTGGGTCCTGGAGACCAACATCGACCACCTGACCGGCGAGGAGGTGGGCTCCCTGTTCGATCCGCTGTTTGCAGCCGGGGCCGCGGATGTGCTCTACCTGCCGGGGGTGATGAAAAAGAACCGGCCCGGAGGCCAGCTTCAGGTTGTGTGCGAACACGGTGTGCTGGAAGCGGTGCAGGGGGCGATGTTCCGCCACTCCCTGACGCTTGGAATGCGCAGGAGGCGCATGGAGCGGGTCGTTTTGCCCAGAAGGGGGATCACGGTCGAGACCCGGTACGGACCGGTGGAGGCCAAGGCCATGGAGCTGGAGGGCAGGAATCTTGCCCGGGCGGAGTACGAGGCCCTGGAGCGGCTGGCGGCAAAGACCGGCAGATCCGTTGCCGAGCTGAGATACCTTCTTGTTGAAGAAGGTTCGAAGCGTGACACCGGACCGTCGGAGCAGGAGAAGGTGGATGCGGGCCTCAAGATGAAAAACCCGCATCACAAGGGCTGAACGCTGCGGTCAGGCACCAACAAAACTCCAGGGGTACTCGGGCGGACAGACATGCGCAAAGGCTTCGCAGTGGTTTTTTTTCTGCTGGTGTCGGGTCTTGCACTCCTTCCTTCTGCCGGATGGGGGGAGCGGGTGGTTGAGGATCAGCTCGGCCGCCGGGTCGTGCTGGCTGGACACCCCGAGCGCATTG
This sequence comes from uncultured Desulfohalobiaceae bacterium, assembly GCA_964594925.1. GTDB lineage: Bacteria > Desulfobacterota > Desulfovibrionia > Desulfovibrionales > CAZUBS01 > CAZUBS01. The sequence goes on along the minus strand of CAZQOG010000140.1, from coordinate 3,859 downwards.
TCTGCCTGGCGCCCAACCTGACCGAGATCGTGTTTGCGCTGGGCCAGGGGGAGCGGGTGGTCGGGGCGACCACCTACAGCACCCATCCCCCGGCCGCGGCAAAGCTGCCCAGGGTGGGCAGCTATGTCCGTCCGGATCTGGAGCTGATCGCGGCTCTCGAGCCTGATCTGTGCCTGGCCACAAAGGACGGCAACCCCATTGGTGCGGTAAAGAGGATCGAGTCCCTGGGTATTCCCGTGTTTGCGGTCGACCCGCGCAACCTGGACGGGCTCATGGAAGCCATCACGAGCCTTGCCGGGTTGCTGCACGCCCGGGAGCAGGGGCGGGAGCTGGTCCGGGGCATGCAGTCCCGGCTCACCCTGGTGCGCGAACGTGTTTCCCAGGCCCGGCATGCCCCCAGGGTCTTCTACCAAGTGGGGACAGGGCCGATCGTGGGCGCCGGCAGAGGGGCCTTTGCACACGAGCTTATCCAGGCCGCAGGCGGCCGCAACGTGGTTACCCTCAACAGTGCCTATCCCCGTCTGTCCATGGAGGAGGTCGTGGTCCTGTCCCCGGAGGTGATCATCCTGTCCACCATGGGGGGGGAGGGTGACGCGGCATCATTTTGCAACGCTCTGTCTCAGTGGACCTCGGTCCCTGCCGTGACCAAAGGCCGCATCCACCGAGTGGATTCAGACCTCTTCGACAGGCCTTCCCCGCGGACGGTCGCGGCAGTCGAGGCCCTGGCCGCGCTGCTCCATCCTGACCTGTTCCCGGAGACCGGCCCGGGCTTCGACCCGAAGGCTGTCCAGTGAAGGCGGCGCAGGCACGGGTCATGACGCGCTTGGCGCTGGTGCTGGTGTTGGGAAGCCTGTTTTGCCTCGCAGCAGCCCTGACCGGCCTCCTGCTCGGCTCCAGCGGGTATGGGCCGGGGCGCGTCCTGTCGGAGATCCTTGGCGGGGCCGAACCATCGGTTGTGACCGACATTGTCTGGCGGCTCAGGCTGCCCCGGGTGGTGCTGGCCCTGCTGGTGGGGGCGGCCCTGTCCCTGGGCGGGCTGGTCTTCCAGGCGCTGCTGCGAAACCCCCTGGCGGAGCCGTATATCCTCGGGGTCTCGGGCGGGGCTGCCGTGGGGGCGGTGCTGGGGATCCTGCTCGGTCTTTCCGCCTTCCCGGGCGTTAACCTGACCGCCTTCGGCGGCAGCATGGCCACCCTTGCGCTGGTGCTGTTCATCGCTTCGGGACGGCACCTCCTGCACCGGAACACCCTGCTGCTGGCCGGGGTGATGGTCAATGCCCTGTGTGCCGCGCTGATCCTGTTCCTCCTTTCCCTGGTGCAGGACGCCAGGCTGCACAGCGTGCTCTTCTGGATGATGGGAGACCTGTCCCTGGCCGACCCGAAGCGTCTCGGGGCACTCACCTCCCTGCTGCTGCCCTGCTTCCTGCTGCTGTTCATTCTCAGCTACCCCATGAACCTGCTGCAGATGGGACGCGAGGGCGCCAGGTCCATGGGGCTCAGGGTGGGCAGGGTCAGCCTGGCCCTGCTGGTCACGACCTCCTTCATGGTCAGCGTGGCCGTGTGCCAGTCAGGGCTGCTCGGGTTTGTGGGACTGGTGGTCCCGCATGTGCTGCGGCTGGCCCTTGGCCCGGACCACCGGGTGCTTGTGCCGGCCTGCGTGCTGGGGGGAGGGGGCTTCCTGGTGCTTTGCGACACCCTGGCCCGGACCATCCCCTCTCAGGGGGAGATGCCGGTGGGGGTGGTCACGGCCCTGATCGGCGCCCCGGTGTTCATCATGCTCCTGAGGCGGTCGGCCAGGCCATGACACACGCCCTGGACGTGCACGATCTGAGCTTTGGCTATGGCCGGCAGCCGGTGCTGCGACAGGTCTCCTTCCAAGTCGGCCCGGGAGGCTTTTTTGTGATCATAGGGCCCAACGGTTCCGGCAAGACCACCCTGCTCAGGATCATGGCCGGGCTGCAGGGTGGTTTTTCCGGGAGGGTGCGTGTGCAGGGCGAGGCGGTGCAGGGGATCCCCCCCAGGAGGCTGGCCAGGATCATCGGCCACGTGCCCCAGCAGAGAACCGAGCCCTGTCCGTTCAGCGTCCGGGAGATGGTCCTGCTCGGCCGGGCCCCGCACCTGGGCGTTTTCGGTCTGGAAAGTGAGGCAGACAGGAAGACCGCCGAACAGGCCATGCGCTTCACACAGGTCGACCACCTGGCCGACAGGACCTTGGACGAGCTTTCCGGGGGCGAGGCGCAACGGGTGGTCATTGCCCGGGCCCTGTGCCAGGAGCCCCGCATCATGCTGCTGGACGAGCCCACCGCCGCCCTGGACCTGGCCCATCAGGTGCGCATCATGGACCTCATGGAACGGCTGTGCCGGGACGGGGGCATGACCGTGGTCATGGTCTCCCACGACCTCAACCTGGCTGCCATGTACGGCCGCCACCTGCTGCTGCTCAAGGAGGGCACGGTGCTCAGGCAGGGCCCGCCAAAAGGTGTACTGACCTTCGAGACCCTGGAGGAGGCCTACGGATGCGTGTTGCTGGCCGACCAGAGCCCTCTGGGCCCCTTTCCCAGGGTGACGCCGGTCCCGGGTAGATATCTGGGGAAAGAGCAGGGCTGAAGCACTCGGAGGGGTGGGGTCAAGGCCGCAAAAGCAGCTCCATCTGGTGGTCTTACCTCCCGCGGCCGCACTTGAGGCAGGCGGGGCGCTCCACGGGGTTGACGTTGCCGCACTCCCGGCAGACCCAGACCGTGCCCTGGCCGGGCTCGACGACCGGGCCCGACATGAGGATGTCGGCCGGGAACTCCGACCGGCAGGCGTCGCAGACTATAATGTGGCCGATGTCCCTGGGCTTCCAGATGGGGATGATCGAGTAGAGGGCGGGCTGGCTGGTCACGGCATAGCGGGTGAAGGATCGCTTTTTGCCGCAGGAGGGGCAGACGAATCGGCCGGAGCCGATTTTTTTCCTGCTTGTCTTGTGCCCGATCCAGAAGAACAGAAACATATCCTTTCCTCGATTCCACCCGCTGAGCCCAGCGCAAAGAAGGCGCACCGGCGCGGGGCAGTGTGTTGGGCCTTGCCAGGCCGTGCTTTCGTGCGCACTCTTCTCAATGCGCATCAACCGTATCCGAGATAGAGGTATCCGCAATGACAAGAACCCTCAAGGCCCTGTTCCCTTTTGCCCTGCTTTTTGTCATCCTGAGCTCCCCGGCCTGCTCCGGGGGCAAACCCGAAGGGGATACCATGAACACGCCCGAGCACACCGGCACATCCAGCACACCAAGTGACGAGCAGCTCAAGGAGCGGCTCACACCCCTGCAGTACACGGTAACCCAGGAAGACGGCACAGAGCCTGCCTTTGACAACGAGTACTGGGACAACAAGAAAGAGGGCATCTACGTGGACATCGTCTCTGGGGAACCCCTGTTCAGCTCCAAGGACAAGTACGAGTCCGGAACGGGCTGGCCCAGCTTCACCCGTCCCCTGGAGCCGGACAACATCGTGGAGCGGGAGGACCGCAGCCTGTTCAGGACCCGGACCGAGGTGCGCAGCAGGCAGGGCGACTCCCATCTGGGCCACGTGTTCGACGACGGCCCTCCGCCCACCGGCCTGCGCTACTGCATGAACTCAGCCGCCCTCAGGTTCATCCCCAAGGAAGACCTGGAAGAGGAAGGGTACGGGGAGTACGCACAGCTCTTCAAGTAGAGAGGGTGCCCCTGGCGCTTTGAAACTAACAAACCGCCGGAAGTTTTCCGGCGGTTTTTTTATGGACGTACTCCCGGCTTTGGCCTTGCTCATGCTGGGGCAGAACCCCTTTTCGGTTCTTCGACGTCCCATGTGGAATTTTTTGAGATCATACCAGCAAGGAAAACCT
>CAZQOG010000139.1:0-6878 GCA_964594925.1 uncultured Desulfohalobiaceae bacterium | reverse complement strand
GTGGCGTTTGGGCCTGCTGCCGGGCGGCCAGGCACTGGTCCACATCGGCGAAGAAGCGCGCCGTGCCCCGGCCGTCCAGGTGGAGCAGGCGGTCGCTCAAGCTGTCCAGCATGAAACGGTCGTGGGTGATGAGCACCACGGCCCCGGGGAAGTCCTCCAGGCTCTGCTCCAGCATCTCCAGGGTGGGGATGTCGATGTCGTTGGTGGGCTCGTCCAGGAGCAGGACGTCGGCGCTTTTCAGCATCAGCCGGGCGATGAGCAGCCGGGACTGCTCCCCGCCGGAGAGCAGGGACACCGGCAGGGGGAGCTGCTCAGGGGTGAACAGGAACCGGCTGGCCCAGGCCATGACGTGCAGGGTCCGGCCCTGGAAGACAACCGTGTCCCCGGAAGGGCACAATGCGTCCTTGAGGGACTGGTCCGGGTCGAGCTGCTCCCGCTTCTGGTCGAACAGGACCATGCGCAGGTCGTCGGCCCGCTTGATCTGGCCAGCGTCCGGGGGCAGGTCGCCCATGAGCAGGCGCATCAGGCTGGACTTGCCCGACCCGTTGGGGCCCATGACCCCCAGGCAGGATCCGGGGGAGAGGGTGAAATCCAGCCCCTCAAAGAGGGTCTTCCCGCCCAGGCGCATCCCCAGCCCCCGGGCCTGGAGAAGCTTTTTGGTCCTGCGGCCGGTCCCGTCAAAGGCTATGCCCGCCTGGCGGGTGCCTGCGGTGCGCGTCGTGACCTCCTCAAGCTCACCAACCAGGCGGTGGGCCGCGTCCTTGCGGGACTTGGCCTTGGTGGTCCGGGCCTTGGGTCCGCGCCGCAGCCAGGCGATTTCCCTGCGGACCTTGTTGGCCAGGGCCGCCGCCTGCCTCCCCTGGGCGGTTAGGAACTCCTGCCGCTTCTCCAGAAAGGCCGAGTAAGGGCCCTCGACCCGCAGGTACCCGTCGGGGTAGGCCCGGTTCAGCTCGACCGTGGCCGAGGTCACCCTCTCCAGGAAGGCGCGGTCGTGGCTGACCAGGGCAAAGGCAAAGGGGGCGCTGACCAGAAATGTTTCCAGCCAGAGGATGGCCTCCAGGTCCAGGTGGTTGGTGGGCTCGTCCAGCAGCAGCAGGTCGGGTTCCTGCATCAGGGACCGGGCCAGGGAGAGCCGCTTGCGCCAGCCGCCGGACAGGGTGCCCACCGGTTGGGCGAGGTCATCGAACCCCACGCGTCCGGCCACTTCACCTGCGCGGTGCAGGTGCTGCGCGTCCTGAACCGGGGCGGGTGCGGCCGCGTGCAGGACCTCTTCCACGGTGGAGGCGGCTGGGAAGGCGTCGGTCTGGGGCAGATAGACCACGCGCACGCCCCGCTGGCGCACCACCTCGCCGCTGTCCACCGGCTCCAGCCCGGCCAGGATCTTGAGCAGGGTGGACTTGCCCGACCCGTTGGGGCCGATCAGCCCCAGGCGCTCCCCGGCGTGGAAGACCAGGGATATGTCCCTGAACAGGGGCTGGTGGGTGAAGGACTTGCTGATGGACCGGCAGCTGGCCAGGATGTTCGGGGGCATGGAAGTGCGGGGTTGAGGGTGTCCGGGTCAGGCCCGGGTCAGGCCCGGGTCGGGATGTGCATAGGCCGGATGGACGGGAAAGTCCATGGCTCGGCCCGGGTCCTGCTGCCGGCACGTGCAGGGGACCCCGGTAGATCCCGGTCTCAGGATCCACTCTTCAGGTCCGGTTCCGGGACGCGTCCGCAGTCCGGCACAGGGGCCTGGGAGCGTTGGTGTGCGTCAAGGTCAAAGGGCCATGCACGGCAAGAACATCCTGATGTCATCGATGTGGGCTTCAAGCAGGCACCACAAGCGGCCAGTGAACCGGCCAGAAAAGCTAATTGATTTTTGTTAATGATATTCTTTTCATAAGAATAAAAGCATGTTATAGTCGATTCAAATAGGCCGGAAAACCGGCCAAAAAAATGAACCTGACATGTCTGCCTACGATTGGTCACGACCTGCCCTCACCCCGGTCCTTCCCGGTCCGCAGGATATCGGTTTGCTCAAGGACATGGCCCAGGGGGTGGCCGTGACCTCGGCCGGATTGGAGGAGAGCCTGCCCCGGGAGACCTCCCGCGAGCTGGGCAGGTGCCTGCGGCTGGTGAACAGCTACTACTCCAACCTCATCGAAGGCCACAAGACCACCCTTCCCGAGATCGAGCAGGCCCTTGACCAGCAGTACGCCGAACACCCCGAACGCCGCTACGCCCAGGAGCTCTGCGCCGCGCACGTGCGGGTGGAGCAGGAGCTCATGGACGGGCTGGCCGCCCGGCCCGGGCTGAACGTGTGCGCTCCCGGATACATACGGGGCATCCACCTGCGTTTCTATGCCTTCCTGCCCGAGAAGCACCACTACACACACCACTCAGGAGGGTTCACAGATGTTCCGGTCATGGCCGGGACGTTCCGGGACGGTGAGGTCTCCCTGGACACCCGCACGCCCCACGGCCCTCCCCCTGCAAAGCTCCCCGGGCTCATGCAGGAGTTTGCCAGCTGCTTCGACCCGGATGGGCACCACGGGGACGAGCGTCTTATTGCCACGGCCGTGTCCCACCACCGACTGGCCTGGCTGCACCCCTTTCGAGACGGCAACGGCAGGGTGGCCAGGCTGCACACCTCTCTGCTCCTGGCTCGGCACCGGGTCAACACCGGGAACCTGTGGTCCCTGTCCCGGGGCTTCTCCCGCAACAAACAGGGCTACATGCTCAACCTGAACGCCACGGACAGCCCCGGCGAACCTGGCCAGGGCACGTTTTTTCACCAAGGGCTCACCGCGGACTTCTGCCGCTTTTTCTTCGAGATCTGCCTGGACCAGATCTCCTTTATGGACGGGCTGCTCGACCTGAAGGAGGTGGAGGCCAGGATCGAGTGGATGGTGGAGACCCTGATCCGCACCGACCTGCCCAAGCTGGCCCCGGAGGCGTCGCGGCTGGTGCGTTCCGTGTTCCGCCGCGGTTCGGTCCCCCGGGGCGAGGTTTCCGAGATCACCAACATGCCGGCCCGCACGGCCCGGCGCAACGTCGTGGCCCCCCTTGTCGCGGCAGGCCTCCTCAAGTCCCCGACCCACCGCGCCCCCCTGACCATGGGCCTGCCGGTCACAGCGCTGCGCTACCTCTTCCCGGGTCTGTTCGATCCGAGCGTTGTCGGAGCGGAATACCGGGAGATCGTCTGAATAATGACCCAGGTCAGAGCCCTGCAGGAGGGCCTGCCCTACCAGACCCTGAGCGCCAGCATCCTGCACAAGTACGCCCACGGCCGCCTCAAGGACGTCTCCTTGGAGTAGTTCATGCTCCGTCAGGAACCACACATTGCGTGTCTGTTCTGCGGCTCGCCCGCGGAGCTCGAAGGTACCTGAAGCCGCGCCCGGGTTGTCTGCAGGTCCTGCGGCATGGATCGGCCCGCCTCGGAGTACAGTGAGGCCATCGAGCGTTGGAAGGAGTTGTGCACCCTTCTTGAGGATGAAGGGGAAAGCGCACCCGGCGGGAGTGGTCCAGCCACAGATCCGGAAAGGGAATCAGAAGGCAGAAAGCAGGGCGAATAACCATTCGCCCAGATCCGTCCCGAAATGCCCGTGGCCCTGGTTTGGATCACCGGGGCCATTGCATCCGCTGGTGCAGGATCCTGAGTATTTCGATCCGGTCATCCCGGATGCGATAGACGCAGACAAAGGGAAGGTGTGGAAAAACCAGCTCCCGGGTTCCCTCGACCACCCCGGGCCGGCCAAGGTGGGGAAACGTATCCAGCGCTTCCGTGGCCTTTTTGATCTGCACCGCGATCCGGCTCACAATATCCTGATTTTCCCGCTGGATGTAACTGAGCTGCGATTCCAGGTCATGCAGCGCCGGCCTGGTCCAGGACGGCATCTAGGCGCCGAACTTCCCGAACAGCCGTGCCACTTCCTCGGCAGGAGCCACATCGCCCTCGTCCGCCGCGTTGATTCCCTGCTGGACCTGGCGCTTGAACCACTCCCGGTGGTCGATAAAATCCTGGACCGCCTTGTTGAGCACCCAGTTGCGACTCCTGCCAAGCTCCTTGGCAATGGCGTCGAGGCAAGAAAGGGTCTCCGGGTCGGTGCGAAAGGTCGTGCTTGAACCACGCATGGTATCACCCTGGTTCTTTATGAATACAATTGATATCAACTTGATGAGTAAGCCACTTTGCCTCGGGTGACAAGCAGTATTCCGGCTCCCAGGGGGTCCAGCTGGAGAGCTGCCCGTGGACACAACTTTTTTACGATGTTTGGGAAAGGTGCTTGTCTGCCCGCACCCGGACACCAGCTCATGGTCTGGTTGACGCAGTCATCCCAAGTCCTCACGCCCGGTGCAACTCCAACCGGCCAATGAACCGGTCCATCCAAAACAATGGCCCGGACGCAAAGACCCGTTTGCCCTCATTTCCTGGCAAAATAACGAACGTTTGGCAGGCCTTGGAAATCCTCGTCCTGGGTCCAGAGGGTGGCGTGGTGCTGGCGGGTGGTGGCCAGGATGACGGCGTCTGCCATGGGCAGGCCCAGGGTGTGGCCCAGGGAGGCGGCCTCCAGGGCGATGCGTGGGGTGAGGTCCACGAGCCGGCCCTGCTGCAGGAGGGCCGCGGCCTGGAGGGCGTCGTCCTCGCCCCGTTGCCTGAGCACCACCCGAAAGACCTCGTAGAGAATGATGGTTGGCACGATGAGCGAGGCGGTTTTGGTGATGGGGTCTGCAAAATGGTCCGCGCCCGGGCCGCCGGCAAAGTACTCCAGCCAGGCCGAGGAGTCGACCACGTTCACAGCCGGTCCTCCTCCCTGTCCACGGTGGTCTCAATCCCCTTGAGAAACCCCCGCATGTGCTCCATGGATTGCTGGGGGATCAGCTCCACCCGGCCTTTGTAGCTGATGACCTGGACCTTCTGGCCCGGCTTGAGATCAAGATTTGCGCGGATCTTTTTAGGAATCACCACCTGGTACTTGCTGGAAATGGTCACGGTATGCATACAGACCTCGCATCGATGAAGTATTTGTAAAACGAAAATAGGGCATTTCAGGTGGGCTGGCAAGGCAGAAGGAGGGAGGGGGCTAGGGCTCCTCGTGGTGCCCGCCTTCCCGGGCCTCGCGCAGCACCTCGGAAGGGGCTGTGTCGGGCGGGTGCACCGGGATCTCCACGGTCCTGGTTTCCGGCGTCATGGTCTCGATGAGCTGGGCGTGGTAGTGCTCCTCCTGCAGTCCTTTGTACAGGCTGTAGCACATGATCAGCAGCACCAGGGTGAAGGGGAGGCCGGTGGCGATGGATGCGCTCTGCAGGGCGGTCAGCCCGCCGCCCAGGAGCAGGACCGCGGCAAGCAGCCCTTCCATGACGGCCCAGAAGACGCGCTGGGGCACGGGGGAGTCCAGCTTGCCGCCGGAGGTGAGGTGGTCCACCACCAGGGAGCCCGAGTCCGATGAGGTCACGAAAAAGACCGTGACCAGGACCACCCCCACAAAGGAGGCCGCCTGGGTCAGGGGGAAGTGCTCCAGCATGACGAACATGGCCGTGGACACGTCGGCCTGCACGGCCGCGGCGATGTCGGCCACGCCGGTGGACTGCAGCCACAGGGCCGAGCCGCCAAAGGTGGACATCCACAGGAAGGAGAGCAGGGTGGGGATGAACATCACACCAAGGATGAACTCCCGCACGGTGCGCCCTTTGGACACCCTGGCGATGAACATGCCCACAAAGGGCGACCAGGAGATCCACCAGCCCCAGTAGAAGATGGTCCAGGGGCTCTGCCAGGCCGAGCCTGTGGAGCCGTGGAAGGTCTCCACCCAGAAGCTGAGCTGGGGCATGTTCTGGATGTAGAAGCCGATGTTCTGGGTGAAGGCCTGGAGCACGAAGACCGTGGGGCCGGCCACGAGCAGAAAGAGCAGGAACAGCCCGGCCAGGTAAAGGTTGACGCTGCTCAGCAGCTTGACCCCCTTGTCCAGGCCCGCGATCACCGAGAGGGTGGCAAAGCCGGTGATCACGGCAATGAGCACTACCGCGAAGTTGGTGGTGGCGGGCAGGCCGAAGAGGAAGTTGAGCCCGGAGGCCACCTGGGTCACCCCCAGGCCCAGGGAGGTGGCCAGGCCGAAGAGGGTGGCCAGCACCGAGAGGATGTCGATGACATTGCCCCAGAAGCCGTAGATGCGCTCCCCGAGCAGGGGGTAGAAGACCGAGCGGATGGTCAGGGGCAGGCCGCGGTTGTAGGCGAAAAAGGCCAGGGAGAGGCCGACAAGGGCGTAGATGCCCCAGGGGTGCAGCCCCCAGTGGAAGTAGGTCAGCCCCATGGCCACCTGTGCGGCCTGGGGTGTGTTGCCGGCCACCCCGAACATGGGCGAGGGCGTGGCGTAGTGGAAGATGGGCTCGGCCACGCTCCAGAAGAGCAGGCCGATGCCCATGCCCGCGCTGATGAGCATGGCGTACCAGCTGAAGGTGCTGAACTCGGGCAGGGCGTCGGGCCCGCCGATGCGCAGGTTGCCGAAGCGGCTCACGGCCAGGACGAACATGGCCAGCACGAATACGTTGGCCGCCAGGATGTAGAACCAGCCAAAGCTGTTGCCGATACCGTCCAGCAGGCCCTGGAAAAAGGTCTCCGCCCGCAGCCCGAAGGACAGGGTCAGCACAATGAAGGCCAGCACCAGCACCCCGGCCACCACGGTCACGAAGGGATGCAGGTCGAAGCCGAAGCCCATCCAGTTGGACTCGCCCGGGGTGTGGCCGTGGGAGTCGTCGTAAAAGGAGGCCGTGGGCAGGATCTGCAGGCCGCGGAAGGTGCGGCGCTCTTTGAGGGCCTTGCGTTTCTGCCTTTCCCAGTGCTCCTGGGCGATCTGGATGGCCTTTTCCTCATAGCTGCGCTCCGCAGCGGGCTGCTCCCC
>CAZQOG010000138.1:0-6957 GCA_964594925.1 uncultured Desulfohalobiaceae bacterium | reverse complement strand
TTGACCTGCTCCCGGGGCTTGATGGTCTGGTACCTGGCGGAGAGAACCGGGTTCACAACCAGGGCCACGAAAAGGGAGGCGGACAGGGCCAGGATGACGGTTATGGGCAGGAAGACCATGAACTCGCCCATGATCCCCGGCCAGAAGACCATGGGGAAGAAGGCCGCCAGGGTGGTCAGGGTGGAGGCGATGACCGGCCAGGCCACCTCGTCCGTGGCCGCTCCTGCTGCCTGCTGGCGGGTGGCACCTTCCTGGATGTGGCGGTAGATGTTCTCCACGATGACGATGCCGTTGTCCACGAGCATGCCCAGGGCCAGGGTCAGGGAGAAGAGCACCACCATGTTCAGGGTGATGGACAGGGCGTCCAGGGCGGCAAAGGTGATCAGCATGGACAAGGGGATGGCCACGCTCACGAACACGGCAGAGCGGCCGCCGATGAACAGGAAGACCACCACCAGCACCAGGAGCAGCCCGGAAAGGATGTTGTTCTCGAGATCCGAGACCATCTGCCGGATGTCCTGGGACATGTCCGCGGTCAGGTTGATGTTCAGGCTGTCCGGCAGCTCCTGTCCCAGCTCCTTGACGGTTTCCCGGATTTCGTCGTTGATGCGGATGATGTTCTCACCGCTGCGCTTGGTGACCAGCAGGGTCACGCTTGGTTCCCCGTTGAGGCGGTTGATGGTGGCCCGGTCCTTGTGGTGGTCGCGGATCCCGGCCACCTCGCGCAGGTACACCGGCTTGTCGTCGCGTACAAAGGCCACCAGCGAGTCGATCTCGGCCGGGCTCTTGAAGTCCTCCGGGACCCTGACCTGGTACTTGGCCTGGCCGATGTCCATGGAGCCGCCGGGCAGGTTCACGTTGCCGCGCTCCACCGACTCGATGAGGCTGGAAAAGGGCACGTTGTAGAAGGCCACCCGGTCCAGGTCGAACTCCACGTGGATCTCCCGCTCCAGCCCGCCCACGATCTCGGCCCGGAGAACCCCCTGGACCGACTCGATGCGGTCGCGGACGTCCTCGGCCATGACCTTGAGCCTTTTCAGGCTGAACGGCCCGGACAAGACCACCTGCAGAATGGGCCAGTCCGAGAAGTTGGCCTCGGTGACCTGGGGGTCGTCGGGAAGGTCGGGCGGCAGGTCCCCCGTGGCCTGGTCCACCTTGTCGCGGACCTTTTGCAGGGCATCGTCGATGTCCACCGAGGGGAGGAACTTGACCGCGATGAAGGACAGGCCGTCGTCCGATATGGAGCGGACCTCCTCGGTGCCGGAGATCCCCTTGAGCTTGCGCTCCAGGGGGATGGTCACCAGCTTCTCCATGTCCTCGGGGGCCACGCCCTCGTAGGTGGTGCGCACGAACACGTAGGGGATGGTGATGTCCGGGGAGGACTCCCGGGGCAGGCCCACATAGCTGGTCATGCCCGCGACCACGGCCAGCAGGACCAGCACCAGGACCGTGGTCTGGCGCTTGAGGGCGATGCGGTTGAGGATCATTGCAGCGCCACCCTGGTGCCGTCCTCGATCTCGGTCTGGCCGCTGACGACCACCCGGTCACCCGGTTCCAGCCCGGAGACGATCTGCACCCGGTCCTGCGCCACCACCCCGAAGGTCACGGTGCGGGCCCTGGCCACACCGTCCTCGACCACGAACACCAGGTACTCCCCGCCCTTGTCCACCACCGCGAAAAGGGGCACCACCAGGGCGTCGTCCACCACCTGCTTCAGCAGGGTCACCCTGGCCAGCATGCCCGGGCGGATCCGTCCGTCCGAGTTGTCAACAACCACCCTGGCCGTGAAGGTCTTGGTGGCCGGGTCGGCCTTGACCGCCAGGAAGTCGACCTGCCCCTCCCACTCCTGACCGGGCCAGGCATCAACGGTCACCCTGGCGGGCTGTCCCTGTCGCAGGTGCCTCACGTCCAGTTCGGGCACGCTGACCAGGATGCGCAGGGTCTGGGTGTCCACGAGCTCCGCCACCGGGTCCCCCACGTTGACGAACTCGCCGGGGTCCACGTGGAGGTGGTTGACCGTGCCCGTGAAAGGGGCCCGCACCACGCCCTTGGCCAGGGCCACCCGGGCATCCCTGAGGGCGGCCAGGGCCAGGGTTTCCTCTGTCAGGGCCAGCTCCAGCTCCTCGCCGGCCAGAAGCTCCTTGTCGTGGAGCCTGCTGCGCCGCTCGGCCTGGGCAGTGGCCAGACGTGCCGAGGCTTCGGCTCGGTCCAGGGCGGCCTGGAGCGCGGCCACGTCGATGCGGGCCAGGCCCTCTCCCCTGGAGATGCGGCTGCCTTCCCGGGGCCCGACCCATTCCACCCGGCCGGACTGCTCGGCCGAAAGGAGCACGTCCTGCTCGGCTTCGGTCTGTCCCGGAAGGACCAAGGCATCCTGGATGGTCGAAGGGGTTATCTCCACAGTGCTGACCCGGACCTCCCTGACCTGCGGGGCAGGGGTGGCGGAGGTGCCGGGCTCGCTGCATCCGGCCAGCAGGGCCAGCCCAAGGAGCAGCACACCCACCCGGGAGAATTTCAACGGCAACAACCTGGCCATGGTCTACTCCTTGTGCGGCAGAAGGGGGCGGGTGCCCTCGGGGTTCTTGATCGGAGAAAATGCGGCCGGGTGCGCCCCCGCGCACTGGATGCCGGCCAGGGAAAAGGCCACGATGTGCACGGCCAGGGTGTCAACCCGGGACTCCAGGGAGTCTCCCCCAGGGTCGAGCAGGGCGTCCATGGCCCGGCCGTAGAGTGCATAGAGGCACTGGCTGGCCACGCTGTAGGCGCACAGGCGCACGACCTCTCGCGAAGCCTCCGGTCCGAGCAGCTCGGAGACGATGGATTCCAGCATGGCTTTCTGGGGCCTGGCATAGCGTTCCACCAGGCGTTCGAGCTTGGGGGAAGGGGTGGTCAGCTCTCTGGCGATGAGCTGGCCCTGCCGCTCCTGGTCGGGTCCGTCCGACCCCCGGACGATGCGCAGCAGGAAAGAGGTCACGAAGGCCCGCAGCCGCTCCCCGGCTGGGGCGTCCGGCCCCAGCCCCAGCAGGGGCGGGAAGCGTTCCAGCGACCCGTCCATCAGGTCCTCGATCACGGCCAGGTAGAGCTCCTCCTTGGAGCTGAAATAGTAGTTGACCGCGGCCACATTGGCCTCGGCCCGGCGGCAGATCTCACGGATGGTGGCTGCTTCGAACCCCCGTTCCACAAAGACCACGCGCGCCTGGTCCAGGATCCTGCGCCGCGTCCCGGCTGTTTCCGGCATGATTCCCTCCGGATTGAAACAATGTTTGAAGCGCCGTTTATGGCTTTGGGCCGGGGTTGTCAAGGAAGGACGAAAAGGAAAATCAAGAGAGGGTGCCGGAGGAGTGAGGGGCCGGATAGTTGGATCTATCCGGCCCGAAGAGAGGGGTTCATTTCTTTCCGATGGAAAAAGCCTTGCCCAGGAAGGGGCCCACCCCCCAGTACTGGCGGGCGCCGGGGCCGAAGAGCACTGGGAGGACCTTGTCCATGACCGGGTTGTCTGCATCGTCCAGGCAGCCCGGGTCCACCTTGACGTCCAGGACCTCGCCGATGAACTGGGTGTGCAGGCCAAGGTCCACGGTCTGCAGCAGCTTACACTCGATGGCCATGGGAAACTCCCCCACATACGGGGCGTCCACGTACTGGCCGCGAACAGGTGTCAGGCCGAGGTCTGCGAACTTGTCCGTGTCCCGGCCCGAGCTCAGACCGAAGTAGTCCATGAGGCCGACCTGGTCCTGGCTGCAGATGGAGATGGTGTAGGCCTTGCGCTCCATGATGGCCCCGTAGGTGTGGGTGGCCTGCCTGAGGGACACGGTCATGCACACCGGCTTGGAGCAGGCAATGCCGCCCCAGGCCGCAACCATGCCGTTGGCCTTTCCTTCCGTGTCGTAGGTACCGATGACCCAGGCCGGGGTGGGAACGGCCAGTGTCTTGGCGCCCAGAGATGTCTTTTCCATGCTTCCTCCTGAAGATGTTTCCAGGCGGGGGAAAGCCCCGCACCATCAGACGCAGGGTAGCGAAAGCTCGGGACATTGCAAGGCTTCGCTGTGAGCGATCTGCAGCAGGAGGTGCGCCGCCAGGTAGAGCAAGAGGCCGAGCACGAACGTAGGAGGGAGCGGTCAGGTCAGGAGTAATCTTTGGCCTGTCCCCGGAGGCTGGATGGTGTCCCGTCCCCTGCCCGGTTCAAAAATGCGAAGAGCTCGGCATTGTCGGCCAGGTAGCAGTGCAGTCGCTCCAGCCCCTCCAGGCCATTTTCCGAAAGGGGCATGCGGTGGACCTGGTTGTTCAGGAAGCACTCCCGGGTCTTGGCCAGGGAGTCGGTGTTCGTGCACTTGTTGTACAGGATGTCGGAGATGGGGATGTCGATCTCCTGCAGGGACTGGACAATGCGCTGCCCTTCGGCCCGGGACAAGTTGTCCGGGTTGAGCACCAGGTGCACCGAGGTGCGGCCAGGGTCGGTGAAGATGTCCTTAAGCTCCCCGTAAAACTGCTGCTGGGCCTCAAGCTTGTTCAGGACCTTGTCCGTCTGCACGCTTTTGCGCCCCAGCTGCACGGTGGTGATCATCTCCTTCTTGGTCAGGATCTCGCGCCTGAGGTCCAGGAGCTTGTCCAGCCAGACCAGGGTCAGGGCCGGGAGCCGGAAGAACTTCAGGGACAGGGCCGTGGGCGGCATGTCCAGGACCATGAAGTCGAGCCCTGGATTGCGGCTGCGGTGGTGGTTGAAGGCCAGGAGCAGGGCGTACTCCTCGATGCCGGGGGAGTGGCGCAGGATGCGCACGTGCTGCTCCAGGTTGAAGGCGC
Organism: uncultured Desulfohalobiaceae bacterium; assembly: GCA_964594925.1. GTDB lineage: Bacteria > Desulfobacterota > Desulfovibrionia > Desulfovibrionales > CAZUBS01 > CAZUBS01. The sequence goes on along the minus strand of CAZQOG010000138.1, from coordinate 2,163 downwards.
TGTGGTAGGTATAGGTGCGCTCGATCTGCTCCTGCACCCCTTTGAGATAGGCTGCTGTCCAGCGGTCCTGGTCCACCTCCGCCGCCAGGAGGTGCTCGGAAACCCTGGAGGGCTTGTCCGAGATCCGGGTCTGGAAGATGTCCCCCAGGTTGTGGGCCGGGTCCAGGGAGAGCAGCAGCACCTCAAACCCCTGCTGCGCCAGGCACAGGGCGGACAGGGCAGAAGAGGTGGACTTCCCCACGCCCCCCTTGCCGGTGAAAAAAACATATCCCGTGTTGTGTGCCATCTCAGTCCACGCTCAGCACAGAGTAGAGGGTTGCCAGGGGCTCGTTGGCCGTCTCCACCCGCTGGAGCATGAGCAGCAGCTCCTGCTCCATGTCCGGCAGCAGCTCCAGGGTCAGCTGCATGGGCGGGGCGGGCAGCCCGATGAACACCCCGAGCACCAGGATGGAGAAGATGTTGTTCAGCTCGGCCGCCTCCCACTCGATCTTTTCGGTGGCGTTGTGACGGTTGACCTCGTCCAGCAGTTGAAAAAACGACCTGCCTTTCTGATAGATCTTCGAGAAAAGCGTGGGCTCTTTCATGGCGACCCCTGGTTTAGCCCCACGGAAGCCCTGAAGATGACCAGCTCCCGGGACACACGCCGCCGGGTGGGGTAGTAGAAGTACGCCCCGTAAAGGGCCGCCAGGAAAGCCCCCCCAAAGTGGAAGATGGAGACGTCCAGGAGATAGCCGATTGCTGCGGCATAACAGGAGAGCAGCACCAGCCTGAGCTGGGTGCGCTCGAATTCGAGCAGCTCGTCTGCGGGCACTGACTTCAAGCCCTGGACCCGGTGAACGAAGTGCCCGCGGTGCAGCAGGGGCAAGGCCAGGGCCGAAGCAATCGCGGCGATGAACACGGCAGGGCCGGCAACCGCGTCCACGGCTGCGGAGGAAATGTCCAGCACCCCCATCTGCCGTAAGGCCCAGATGCAGGCCAGGGCCAGGCAGGCAGGCAGGATCCAGCGCCTGTAGGTGGACAGCAGGCTGTCCTGTATACGGGTCAGGTTGTCATGCGGCGAACTCATACCTGCTCCGGGATGTGCCCCGGCCGGGGAGACCCGGCCGGGGCGGTTCGCGTGCCGGTGGTCAGCTCAGGCCTCGGAGGGGGCCACGGCTTCAGGCCCGGAGACCCGGAAGAACTTGATCAGGCCTTCCACGATGACCCAGATGGCGCACAGGATGATGATGGCGTTGAGCACCTCCAGATGCACCTGGCCGGCTGCCCGGTAGCGGGTCTGGTTGATGACCAGCGCCCACAGGGTCATCCCGGCCAGGAACACGGCCGGGACGGCCGAGACCACCCACTTGGCCCCACCTTCGTACCGCAGGTAGACGGTGATGGTGGCCAGTACCAGGGCGGCCAGAATCTGGTTGATGCCGCCGAACAGGGGCCACAGCTGCAGGGCGCCCTTGCCGTCGGCCCCGGTCCAGAAGGCCAGGGTCCCGGCCAGGACCACGGCCACCCCCGTGGCAAAGTAGCGGTTCTTGAAGATGTTGACCTTGAGCCCGGTGAACAGCTCGGTGAGCACGTAGCGCTGGATGCGGGTGGCGGTGTCCATGGTCGTGCCGGCAAAGGAGGCCACGAACACACCCATGATGACCACGGCAACGGACTTGGGGATCCCGATGGCGGCGATCAAGTTGGCCGCGCCGACCACGAAGGCGCTGATCTTGGAAGCCAGCCCTGCGGCAGCAGCCCAGGATGCATAGTGATGGGTCCAGGCCTGCACGCCGGTCAGTGAGGCCCCTTCCGCGGTGGTGTATCCTATGGCGATGCCCGCGGCCGTGGCTATGATGACCAGGGTGGACAGGGAGGCCTCGGTGAGCATGCCCCCGAAGCCCACGAACAGGGACTCCTCCTCCAGGCGGACCTGCTTGGAGGTGGTGCCGGAGGATACCAGGGCGTGGAACCCGGAGATGGCCCCGCAGGCAATGGTGATGAACAAAAACGGCAGCATGGGCGGGGCCTGGGCAGGGCTGGCCTGCACGGCAGGGGCCACCAGCTGGAAGTCGGCCTGGGCAAAGGCCGCGATGAAGGTGCCCAGCACCAGCAGGACCAGGGCGATGACCAGCTGGTGGGAGTTGATGAAGTCACGCGGCTGGAGCAGCGTGGTCACCGGCA
>CAZQOG010000137.1:0-6968 GCA_964594925.1 uncultured Desulfohalobiaceae bacterium | reverse complement strand
CCCATGGCCGCCTACATCATCCGTCGCCTGCTTTTGATCATCCCCACCATCCTGGGGATCATGACCATCAACTTCTTCGTTATCCAGGCTGCTCCCGGTGGGCCGGTGGAGCAGTTCATCGCCGGAATGGAGGGCCAGGGGGCGGCGGCCACCGAACGTTTTGCCGGATCGAGCACTGCCGAGCTGCTCACCCGGGGGTCGGACGGCGAACAAGGCTCCACCTACCGCGGCGCCCAGGGTCTGGACCCCGAGCTCATCCAGCGCATCGAACGCATGTACGGCTTTGACAAGCCCCTGCACGTCAGGTTTGTCCAGATGCTCAAGAGCTATGCTGTTTTCGACTTCGGGACCAGCTTCTACCAGGACCGCAGTGTCATCTCCATCATTGCCTCCAAGCTTCCCGTGTCCATCTCCCTCGGGGTGTGGTCCACCCTGATCATCTACCTGGCGTCCATCCCCCTGGGCATCCGCAAGGCCGTGCGCCACGGCACGCGCTTCGACATCTGGACCTCCACGGCCGTGGTCATCGGCAACGCCATCCCGGTCTTTCTCTTTGCCATCCTCCTGGTGGTCCTTTTCTGCGGGGGAAGCTACCTGGACTGGTTCCCGCTGCGCGGCCTGACATCCGATGGCTTCGGGGACATGCCCTGGTACGGCAAGATCGCCGACTACTTCTGGCACCTGACCCTGCCCGTGACCGCCCTGGTCATCGGGGGGTTCGCCACCCTGACCATGCTGACCAAGAACTCGTTCCTGGACGAGATCGGCAAGCAGTACGTGGTCACGGCCAAGGCCAAGGGGCTGACCGAGCACCAGGTGCTCTACGGCCACGTGTTCAGAAACGCCATGCTCATCGTCATTGCGGGCTTCCCTGCCGCCTTCATCTCCATGTTCTTCACCGGGTCGCTGCTGATCGAGGTCATCTTCTCCCTGGACGGGCTGGGGCTCCTCGGCTTCGAGTCCACCATCAACAGGGACTACCCGGTCATGTTCGCCACCCTGTACATCTTCACCCTGGCCGGGCTGCTGCTCAAGCTGGCCTCGGACATCACTTACACCCTGGTCGATCCCCGCATCGATTTCGAATCCCGGATGTAGCATGTTCGGCCGCACGACCCGCAACCCGATCAACGAGAGGCGCTGGCGCAACTTCAAGGCCAACCGGAGAGGATGGTGGTCCCTGTGGGTCTTCGCAATCCTGTTCGTCCTGTCCATGGGGGCGGAGTTCCTGGCCAACGACAAGCCCATCCTGGTCTGGTTCGACAGCCGGCCCTATCTGCCGGTCCTGATCTCCTATCCGGAGACCGAGTTCGGGGGAGACTTCCCCTCCGAGGCGGACTACCGCGACCCCTATGTCCGGGAGCTGATCGACGAGAAGGGCTGGATGGTCTGGCCCCCCATCAGATATGCCTACGACACGGTCAACTACGAGCTCGACAGGCCCGCCCCCTCACCCCCGTCGGCCGTCAACTTGCTGGGCACGGACGACCAGGGGCGCGACGTGGCCGCCCGCCTGATCTACGGCTTCCGCATCTCCCTGCTCTTCGGTCTCTGCCTGACCCTGGCCAGCTCCTTCATCGGCGTGACCGCCGGTGCGCTGCAAGGGTATTACGGGGGCGGCATCGACATCCTGGGACAGCGCTTCATCGAAGTCTGGCAGGGGCTGCCGGTGCTCTTCCTGCTCATCATCCTGTCCAGCTTTGTGCAGCCCAGCTTCTGGTGGCTGCTTGGCATCATGCTGCTGTTTTCCTGGATGGCCCTGGTGGACGTGGTCAGGGCGGAGTTCCTGCGGGGCAGGAACCTCGAGTACGTGCGCGCCGCCAAAGCCCTGGGCGCAGGGGACCTGACCATCATGTTCCGGCACGTGCTCCCCAATGCCATGGTGGCCACGATCACCTTCATGCCCTTCATCCTGAACGGCTCCATCACCACCCTGACCTCCCTGGACTTCCTCGGCTTCGGCCTGCCCCCGGGCTCGCCCTCTCTGGGCGAGCTCCTGGCACAAGGCAAGGCCAACCTGCACGCCCCCTGGATCGGCATCTCCACCTTCATCACCCTGTCCCTGCTGCTCTCCCTGCTGGTGTTCATCGGCGAGGCCGCACGGGACGCCTTCGACCCCAGGCAGGACCCTGCACAGGGATGAGAAAGGGAACGCGCACATGAGCCCTCCCCTGCTTGCCATCGAGGACCTGTCGGTCGAGTTCGTGACCGGTTCCTCGTCCACCATGGCCGTGCGGCACGCCAGCCTTGAGGTGCACAAAGGCGAGACCCTGGCCCTGGTCGGCGAGTCGGGCTCGGGCAAGTCGGTCACCGCCCTGTCCGTGCTCGGGCTGCTCCCCTCCCCCCCGGCACGACACCCCTCCGGGCGCATCCTGTTCGAGGGCACAGACATCCTCCGGGCACCCGAGCACCAGTTGCGGGCCATCCGGGGCAACAGGGCGGGCATGATCTTCCAGGAGCCCATGTCGTCCCTCAACCCCCTGCACAACATCGAAAAGCAGATCGCCGAGACCATCCTCATGCACAGGCCCCTGGGAAAGGGGCAGGTGCGCGACCGCGTGCTGGAGCTCCTTGATCTGGTGGGTATCCGCAATGCCTCGGGCCGGCTTTCCGCCTACCCCCACGAGCTTTCCGGGGGGCAGCGCCAGCGGGTCATGATCGCCATGGCCCTGGCCAATGAGCCGGACCTGCTCATAGCGGACGAGCCGACCACCGCCCTGGACGTGACCGTGCAGCACCAGATCCTGGAGCTTCTGGCCGAGGTGCAGCAGCGCATGCACATGGCCGTGCTGCTCATCAGCCACGACCTGGACATCGTGCGCAAGGTGGCCGACCGGGTGGCGGTCATGTACCAGGGGGAGATCGTGGAAACCGGTGAGCGGGAAACCATCTACACCCAGCCGGCACACCCCTATACCCGAAAGCTGTTGGACGCGGAGCCCTCGGGGGGACCCGCTCCAGTGCCGGAAAAGGCCCGGACCGTGCTTTCGGTCCAGGACCTCAAGGTCCACTTCCCCATCAAGCGCGGTGTGTTCAAGCGCACGGTGGACCACGTCCGGGCCGTGGACGGGGCCGGCTTCGAGATCAGGGAAGGGCACAGCCTGGGCCTTGTGGGCGAGTCCGGGTCTGGAAAATCCACCATCGGCATGGCCGTGCTCAGGCTGCTCAAGGAAGCACAGGGGAGCATTTCCTTCCAGGGCCAACGCATCGACACCCTGGGAGCCTCGGGCATGCGGCCCTATCGCCGGGAGATCCAGGTGGTCTTCCAGGACCCTTACGGATCATTGTCCCCCCGGCTCCCGGTCAGCAAAATCGTGGCCGAAGGTCTGGAGATCCATTCCATCGGTGATGCAGGGACACGTGACCACATGGTCGCAGACGCTTTGGAGGAGGTGGGCATCGACCCCGGGCTCCGGCACCGCTACCCCCACGAGTTCTCCGGCGGCCAGAGGCAGCGCATCGCCGTGGCCAGAGCCCTGGTGCTCAAGCCCAGGCTGATCATCCTGGACGAACCCACATCGAGCCTGGACCGCACCGTGCAGTTCCAGGTCATCGAGCTGCTGCGCAGGCTTCAGGAGGAGCACGACCTGGCCTACCTGTTCATCTCCCACGACCTCAAGGTGGTCCGGGCCCTTTGCCATGAGCTGCTGGTGCTGCACCAGGGCAAGGTGGTCGAATCGGGCCCCACCGAACGCATCATCTCGGACCCCCGGGATCCCTACACCCGTGAGCTGCTGCAGGCTGCCTTGGATTGAATCCAGGGGACCGCCCCCAAAGGCGACCCTTGATTTAGCGCAAGAGAGACAGAAGGCGCTGGAGGTTTTGCCTGTCCAGCTCGAGGTCCTCGCCTTTTGGCGTTTCCAGCACCATGGGGACTGCGTCGAAGCGGGGATCGTTGAGCAGCAGCCCGAAGCCTGAGAGACCGATGTGTCCCAAGCCGATGTGCTCGTGGCGGTCGCGCCTGCTGCCGCAAGGGGTCTTGGAGTCGTTGAGGTGGAAGAAGCCGATCCGGGACAGCCCTATGGTGCGCTCGAACGCCTCCATGGTGGCCTCGTACCCGGCTTTCGTGCTCAGGTCATGGCCTGCGGCGAACACGTGGCAGGTATCGAAGCAGACGCCGTACCGGTCCGGGTTTTCCACCCGGTCCAGGATCTGCCGGAGCTCGGCAAAGGTGGATCCCAGGCCGGTGCCCTGGCCTGCGGTGGTTTCCAGCAGGATCCTGACCCGGGTTACTCCCGATTCCCGCAGGCAATGGTCCAGTCCGCCGGACAGCCTTGCCAGGCCCGCCTCCTGTCCGGCTCCGGTGTGGGAGCCGGGGTGCATGACCAGCATGGGTATGCCCAGCTGCTCGCATCGGACCAGCTCACGGACGAGGGCCTGCCGCGACCTGGCGCGCACATCTGCCCCGCTGCCCCCCAGGTTGATCAGATAGGAGGTGTGGGCTGCCACCGGGTAGGGTCCCCACGCGTCCCAGGCCTGCCTGAATCGCTCGATCTCCTCCTGCGTCAGGTCCGCCACATCCCATTGACGCTGGTTGCGGGTGAAGATCTGCAGAGCGGTTCCCCCCACCTGCCGGATGCGCTGAAAGGCCAGGTGCAGCCCCTTTGCAACGGACATGTGGGCTCCGAGAAGCCTTGCTGATTCACTGGGCATTTCCATGGTCCTCCAAAAACAGAGGCCTTTCCCCCGAAAAAGGAAAGGCCCCGGCTGGTAATCTCTTGAGTGGACGTACGATCAGGATGCGGTGGCTGCGGTCCTCTCCTCGGGTTCCGGGGGGGAAACCCCAAAGCCTATCAGGATGGGGCTGGCCACGAAGATCGACGAGTAGGTGCCCACGAGTATCCCGATCAGCAGGGCCAGGGCAAAGTCGTTGATCACGCCTCCGCCGAAGAGGTACAGGCAGGCCACGACCACCAGGGTGGTCCCGGAGGTGAGCAGGGTCCTGCTCAGTGTCTGGTTGATGCTGGAGTTGATGATCCCGGGCAGGGCCGCCCGGGAGGAGCGCGCCTTGCCTCTCAGGTTTTCACGGATGCGGTCGAAGACGATGATGGTGTCGTTCAGGGAGTAGCCGATGATGGTCAGCAAGGCCGCCACGATGGTCAGGCTGAACTCCTTGTTGAGCAGGGAAAAAATGCCCACGGTGATCAGCAGGTCGTGGATCAATGCGACGACCGCCCCCAGGGCGTAGTTGAGCTTCAGGTACCAGCACAGGCCCACGGTGATGATCAGGGCGGCCAGGATGAGCACTGCGATGGGCATGTGCACCAGCTTGAGCACATAGATGCCGGTGGCCAGGCCGGCGGCCATGATGGCAGCGGCAAACCAGCGCTGCTCAAAGCGGCCGGATATGTAGATGGCGATGATCAGCACCGCGTAGAAAAGTGCTTCCAGGGCCTGGGAGCGGAGGTCCGCGCCTACCTTGGGGCCGACCATTTCCGTGCTCTGGATGGCGAACCCGGTCTGGAAGTCGTCCTCGAGCCCGGACTGGACGCGCTCACGGATGGTCTCCGCAGAGAGCTCCGCCACGGGAATGCGCAGCAGGTAGGAGTGTTCGCCCTCCATTCCGAAACGCTGTACAGCGAGGTCGGGTATGTTTGCATCGGCAAGTGCGGCCTTGACCTCGTTGATGTCCACCTCCTGTTCGAACTGGATCTGCACGGTGATGCCGCCGGCAAAGTCGATGCCGTAGTCGGGTCCGCCCTTGACGATCAGGGAGCCGATGCCGAGCAGGATGAGCGCTGCGGAGACTATGAAGGCGACCTTCTTCCGGCCTATGAAGTCGATTGCCGTATCCGATTTGATGAATTGCAGGGGCATGCGAAGGACTCCCTAGATGTTCAGGCTTGCGGAAGGTTGTCTGCTCTTGGCCCAGAGATCGAAAACGATCCTGGAAACAAAGATGGCGGTGAACACCGAGGCCACGATACCCAGGGACAGGGTGACCGCAAACCCGCGGATGGGCCCGGTGCCGAACTGGTAGAGGATCACCGCGGCAATGATGGTGGTCACGTTGGCGTCCAGGATGGTCAGGGTGGCCTTGCTGAACCCTTCATCAATAGCCTTTTTCGGCGTCAGACCCCGCCTGAGCTCCTCCCGTATCCTCTCGAAGACGAGCACGTTGGCGTCCACGGCCATACCGATGGTCAGGATGATGCCGGCGATGCCAGGAAGGGTCAGTGTGGCCCCGAACCCGGCCAGTCCGGCCATGATCAGCACGATGTTGAAAAAAAGCACCGCGTCCGCGATGAGGCCCGCAAAGCCGTAGTAAATGACCATGAACACCAGGACCAGGGCGCCCCCGATGAGCGCGGCGCGTACGCCCTGCTCGATGGACTGCTGGCCGAGGGAGGGTCCCACGCTCTTCTGGTACAGGATGTCCACCGGGGCGGGCAGGGACCCGGCCCGGAGCACGATGGCCAGGTCGTGGGCTTCGTCTACTGTGAACTGCCCCTCGATGACCGCACGCCCTCCCATGATCTTGTCCTTGATGACCGGTGCCGAGTGGACTGTCCCGTCGAGCACGATGGCCAGGCGCTTGCCCACGTTCTCCCCGGTGATGCGCTCGAACTGCCGGGCACCCTGCCTGTTGAAGACCATGTTCACGAAGGCCTGGCCATAGGAGTCGAACTGGGTCCCGGCATCGGTGATCACGTCGCCGGTGAGCACGGTGTTTTTCTGGATCACGATGGGTTCGCGATCCACGGTGCCGTTTGGCAGCTCCTTCTCGATGTAAGCCAGCTCGCTCCCCGGCGGGACCACCCCGGCAAGTGCCTTCTGGATGTCGGCGTCGGTGTCCTCGAGCTTGAACTCCAGGTGGGCGGTCTGCCCGATGATGTTCACCGCCCGCTGCGGGTCCTCCAGGCCGGGCAGCTGGATGACGATGCGCCCGTCCTGCTGCTTGCGGATGTCCGGCTCGGCCACACCGAACTGGTCGATGCGGTTGCGGATGGTCTTCAGGGCCTGGTCCA
>CAZQOG010000136.1:0-7049 GCA_964594925.1 uncultured Desulfohalobiaceae bacterium | reverse complement strand
TTCATAGGAAACGTCGAAGAACCAAAATAAAACAGGCTTCCCGGTAAACTCCGGGAAGCCCACAATTATTGGTGCCCTCGGCAGGAATCGAACCTGCGGCACCAGGATTAGGAATCCTGCGCTCTATCCGACTGAGCTACGAGGGCGTATGGGAGGATCAGATTTCTAGGGCCTGGACCGCCCCCTGTCAAGGCGATCGCCACACGTGACCCGCTTCCAGCTTTGACCTTGCACTCCTGCTTCCGGTTTCAAACATGCTCGTTGTGTACTGTTGCCAGCCTCGAGCTAGCTCTCTTCTCTTGCTTTGAGCTTTCAGCTTTGAGCTTTGAGCTCCTCACTCCGTCCCCAGCTGGCCGGACAGGGGCATTAAGAGCCGTTTTCCGGACACCACCTGGGTGCCGATGCCCTCCTTGGTGAACAGCTCCAGGATGATGGAGTTCTCCACCCGGCCGTCGATGATGTGCGCCTTCTCCACCCCTGACTCCAGAGCCTCCAGGCAGCACTTGAGCTTGGGGATCATGCCCCCTGTGACCAGCCCGGTCTCGATGGCCTCCACGGCCTCGCGCCGGGTCAGGGAGGAGACCAGGGAGCCGGCGGGATCGAGAACGCCGGGCACGTCGGTGAGCAGGATGAAGCGCTTGGCCCCCAGGGCCCCGGCCACGGCCCCGGCCACTGAGTCGGCGTTGATGTTGTAGGTGTCCCCTTCCTCGTCCACGCCCACCGGGGCGATGATGGGGATGAACCCCTCCCGTTCCAGGGTCTTGATCAGGGAGACGTCGATGTCCACGACCTCGCCCACCTTGCCCAGGTCGATGATCTCGGGCGGCGCGTCCGTGCGGTCAACGGCCATCTCCAGCCGCCTGGCCCGGATCATGCCCCCGTCCTTGCCGGACAGGCCCACCGAGCGCCCGCCGTTCAGGTTGAGCAGGCCCACGATCTCCTTGTTGACCTTGCCCACCAGCACCATCTCCACCACGTCCATGGTGGCCTGGTCCGTGACCCTGAGACCCTCCCGGAACTGGCAGTCGATGTTCAGCTGCTCGAGCATGCGCCCGATCTGGGGGCCGCCGCCGTGCACGATGACCGGGTTGATGCCGATGTACTTGAGAAGCACCACGTTCAGGGCGAAGGCCTGTTTCAGGTCCTCGTCCTTCATGGCGTGGCCCCCGTACTTGATGACCACTGTCTTGCCCCAGAACTCCCGGATGTAGGGCAGGGCCTCGATCAGGATGGCGGCCATGGAATGGCTGTGCTGTGTGGGATTCATGTAAAGCTTCCTACGCCGGATCGAACCGGGAGACAAGAAGTCGACGGGAAGACTTTTGCCCACGAATCTGCACGAATGAACACGAATAGGAAACCGAGACCATTCAGGGCTTACCCCACAAATCGCTCCCACTCCAAGCGTCCCTGGCTCCCGAAATTAATCAGAACACCCACCCGATATCCGGTTGCAGCGAGATAATTGAGCAACTGAGAACGATTCTGATCAACCAATCCCTCGGCAGCCTTGATCTCCAACACAATCTGCTGGAAGCAAACGAAATCGGCTACATACACCCGGTTGAGAGGCTTGCCCTTGTAGAGGATCTGTATCCTTTTCTGTGGAATGAACGGTACCGACCTGAGACCAAATTCTATCTCGAGGGCTTCCTGGTACACCGACTCCAGAAATCCTGGACCAAGCTCCCTGTGGACCTCAATAGCAGCCCCGATGATCCCGTAGACTTCAGACTTGCAGAGCAGATGTACCATTGTGATTCGAATTCAACTCTCTGATCTCTCTCTAAAATAAATATACATCGCTTCTTGCAGGTATTTTCTTTTTATCAAAAAGGCAAACAGTAAAAGGCGGGAGGCGATTATCAATCGCCACCCGCCTTTTACTTCGTGAACCTTCGTGCCCTTGGTGGGCCACGCCTTTACAAGATATACCGCGACAAATCCCGATCCTCCCGCACGTCGCTGAGCTTGTCGCGCACGTAGTCCGCGTCCACGGTCACCGGGCCGTGGCCCTTGTCCGGGGCTTCGAAGGACAGGTCGGAGAGGAGCTTCTCCATGATGGTGTAGAGGCGGCGGGCGCCGATGTTCTCGGTCTCGTCGTTGATGGTCTGGGCAAAGGACGCGATCTCCCGAAGGGCGTCGTCGGCAAAGGACAGGGCCACCCCCTCGGTTTCCAGCAGGGCCGTGTACTGGATGGTCAGGGCGTTCTTCGGTTCGGTCAGGATGCGGTAGAACTCCTCCTTGTTCAGGGCCGAGAGCTCCACCCTGAGGGGGAACCGCCCCTGCAGCTCGGGAATGAGGTCCGAGGGCTTGGAGAAGTGGAAGGCCCCGGCCGCGATGAACAGGATGTGGTCGGTCTTGATCATGCCGTACTTGGTGTTGACCACGCTGCCTTCAACCACCGGCAGCAGGTCGCGCTGCACCCCTTCCCGGGACACGTCCGCCCTGCCGCTGTCCTGCTTGCTGCAGACCTTGTCCAGCTCGTCCAGGAAGATGATTCCGCTCTGCTCCACCCGCTCCCTGGCCATGTCCTGGACCTTGTCCATCTCGATGAGCCGGTCGGACTCCTGCTGCACCAGGTGCTCGTAAGCGTCCTTGACCTTCATTTTGCGGCGCTTCTTCTGCTTGGGCATGATCTTGCTGAACATGTCCCGGAACTGCATCTCCATGTCCTCCATGCCGGGCATGGACATGACCTCCAGCCGCGGGCCCGAGGAGTGCACCTCCACCTCGACCTGCTTGTCGTCCAGCTTGCCCTCGCGCCACATGGCCCGGAACTTCTCCCTGGTGGAGGAGGACCCGGGCTGCGGCTCAACGGGCTGGGCAGGGGTCTCCACCCCCGGGGCGACCGGTCTCTGGTCGCGTCGGGGAGGCGGCAGCAGCAGGTCCAGCAGCCGGTCCTCGGCCAGCTTCTCCGCCTTGACCCGCACCCTGTCCATCTCCTCCTGCCGAACCATGTTCACGCCGATCTCGGTCAGGTCGCGGATCATGGACTCCACGTCCCGGCCCACATAGCCCACCTCGGTGAACTTGGTGGCCTCCACCTTGAGAAACGGGGCCCCGGCCAGCCTGGCCAGCCGGCGAGCGACCTCGGTCTTGCCCACGCCGGTGGGCCCGATCATGATGATGTTCTTGGGCGCGATCTCGTCCCGGAGCTCGGGCTCGATCTGCTGGCGGCGCCAGCGGTTCCTGAGCGCGATGGCCACCATGCGCTTGGCGTCGTTCTGCCCGATGATGTATCTGTCCAGCTCCGAGACGATCTCCCGGGGCGTCAGGTTGCTGCTCATGAATCCTCCATAAAGAATGGTCGACGAAAGGTCATTCTCTTCATCCCAATCGGGGTCGGTATCGGTATCGGAATCGGGATCGATGCCTTTCAAAGATTTCCCCCGATTTCGATCTCGAATGTTTTTTGCGATCCCCTCAACACTCTCCCGCAGCAATCGGATCGATACCGATCCCGATACCGACCCCGATAGGGATTGAAGTGGGGGAAGTCTACTTCGACAGGGTCTCCACCACGATCTGATCGTTGGTGTACACGCACAGGTCAGCGGCAATGGCCATGGCCTCCCGGGCCACGGTCTCCGCGTCCATGGTGGTGTGCTTGATCAGGGCCCTGGCCGCGGCCAGGGCAAAAGGACCCCCCGATCCGATGGCTGCCACGCCGTCGTCGGGCTCGATCACGTCCCCGGTGCCGGACAGGACCAGCAGGGTCTCGGCATCGGCCACCAGGAGCATGGCCTCCAGGCGGCGCAAATACTTGTCCATGCGCCAATCCTTGGCCATCTCCACGCTGGCCCGGACCAGGTTGCCGCCAAACCCCTCCAGCTTGGACTCGAACCGCTCGAACAGGGTGAAGGCGTCTGCGGTTGCCCCGGCAAACCCGGCCAGGACCTTGTCCTTGTACAACCGCCGGACCTTGCGGGCGCCGTGCTTGAGCACCACGGACTGCCCCATGGTCACCTGCCCGTCACCGGCCAGGGCCATGCCGTCCGGCCCGCGCACGCAGAGTATGGTCGTCCCCTTGAGTTCAGGTAGCATGCTCTTTCCTTCTGTTTTTTCAAAAAATGTCCTTCGACATTTTGTGCGGTTTTTTTAAAGATCCGTGTAAAGGCTTTTCAAAATTTAATCGCCAGAACCATGCTTACCTCATAGTCATTCCCGCGCCTCACTCCCCCTTTCCACCCTTCTGCCTTCATCCTTCATCCTTCATCCTTTCTTCCGCCTTCTCAGCCCACACCCGCCAGTCCGCCTCGGAATGCAGCACCATGTGCGCCTCGGTGACCAGGCCTGCTTCCAGGCCGTTCTCGAGCGTGCCCAGGGCCAGGGGGGCGGCCCTGTCGACCGGAAACCCATAGGCACCACAGCTGATGGCGGGAAAGGCAATGGACGCCGCGCCGTTCTCGTGGGCCACCTCGAGTGATTTCTGGTAAGCCGAGACCAGCAGGCCGTCCTCACCCTGCTCCCCCCCGCGCCAGACCGGGCCCACGGTGTGGATGATATACCGGGCCGGCAGCTCGAACCCCGGGGTGATCACGGCCTGACCTGCCGGCAACCTGCCGATGCGCTCGATGATGGACCGGCAGGCCCGCTGCAGCTTCTCCTGCCCCGCGGCCCGGTGAATGGCCCCGTCCACACCGCCGCCTCCGGCCAGGCGAGAGTTGGCCGCATTGACCACAGCGTCCCCGTCAAAGGTCGTGATGTCGCCCCGCGCAACAATCAACTGCCCCGCTCCAATGGAAAAGGTGAGGCTCTGGTCAGCCATGGCTGCCCCCTGCAGGCTGTGGTGATAAAAAGAACAAACAAGGGTGGTAGTCACGCCCCCTGCGATGTCAAGCCGCTTCCCCGCGCCCGCCATGTTCATCTGCGCACAAAAGCGGTGAGTCGTTGCTGCCATCCCAGGGCTCCTCAATCCCTCACCCCTGTTTTCGGCTCCGTTTTCTTGACAACGCCGCATCCAACCTCTAATAGTTTTCCGCTCTGCGCCCGTAGCTCAGTTGGATAGAGCGCCGGACTACGAATCCGTAGGTCAGAGGTTCGAATCCTCTCGGGCGCACCACAAATTTCAAGGGGTCAGGCAAATCGCCTGACCCCTTGTTTTTTTCCAACCGAAAATTTGTACGGATTTTTCAACATGGGCAAATAACAGCTCCCCCATACTGGTGCCGAACCACTGTGCATATGCAATCAACAGTGGGCAAAAGAAATGCACCACCTGATCCAATCGGCTTGGCCATTTTCCTGGAAGGATGCGGACGAATATTTACCCCCCCTTACGAAACGCCCCCATCCCTGTAGGGGCGAAAAATCTCTCGACCCCACTCTTGGCAAAGCTCAGTCGGAGGAGACGTCCTTGAGCCTGCCATGGGCGTACTTGTGCAGCACGCTGGATATCAGCGTCTGGTAGGGCAAGCCCTCCTGCAGGGCCCGTGACTGGATCTTCTTGAGGTCCTTTTCCGGCAGGCGGATGTTGATGCGCTTGTCCTTGGTGAAGGCGGCTTTGGCATACTCCCGGTAGCGATCCCTTACTGCATCGAACTCGGGAACGCGCTGCCATTCGTCCCGCTCCACGGAATCGAGAAGCGCCTGTTCTTCCTTGGAGAGTTTCATGTTCTCTTTCCTCGCAGATAGCGTGCGGTCATCTTCCGGCTGGGAATGATGGTCTTCAAGAACACAACGTTCCCGTCCTCTACAAAAGGGACCAGGTGCACATAGTCGTTGATCCGGACGATAAAAATTCGCTGCCCGGGATAGGCTGTCGGATCAGGATGCGCGATGATGTCCAGCAGCCCGCCCTGGGCCAGACTGAGAACCACGTCTTCGAAACACACGCCCCGCTCGCGGCGAAGCTGTTCGTTCTTGGCGTCGTTCCAGTCAAGAAATTTCATGTTCAAGAAGTATCCCTCTTGTGTGCCTTTTGTCAACAGAGTTTGGGGTCGGGACAACTCGGCCGCAAGGTCGACCTGGTGACCCGCAAGGCCCTCAAGCCCAGGATGAAGGAGCCAGTGGAAAAGGACGCCGTCTATGTCACCTAGAAAGCTCACACCGGAAGAACGAAACCGCATCCTGACCATCGCCCGCTCCCACGGTGCCCGGCGGGTGTTGCTCTTCGGCTCCTATGCCACGGGAACAGCCAAGGCGGACAGCGACCTCGATCTCCTGGTCGAGATCGAACCGGACCGCTCCCTCCTGGACCTCATCGCCATCAAGCAGGACATCGAGGACGCCCTGGGCATCAATGTTGACGTGGTGACCCCGGCCGGCGTCTCCCCGCACTTGAGACAAGAAATCCTGCGGGAGGCCGCCCCTCTGTGAAAACAGCGAGGGGTGTTCGCCCTCAGGCTTTCCCTTGAGGGACAAAGCAAACGCTAGGGCCTCACAGTGAGGCAATACTGCTCCCCCAAAAGCCGGGCAGCTTCCACGACCAGTTCGATGTTGTGATGGCTCCTTCTCAAGTCTCACACCCTCAAACGATCTGACGCAATTGCGCAGCCAAGAGCTGTACCGCTATCTTCTGCTCCCTGGCCCGGCCGAGCCGCACAGCGTCGACCAGACCAAGAAGGTTGTACAAAGCCGCATCACCTGCCACAGCTTGCGGCACGGATTTGTAGAGCGGGGAGAGGCCCACACCCCGGTGCTCTCCCTCTGGATACGGCCAGACATAGATCTCGTTGTTCCCCTGGCTCAGCGAAAGATGCTCTTGCATGACCGGCGTGGCAAAGCCCGTGGGCACCCCCCGCGTCACCGGCCCCAGATCGGGCGGGAAGGCATACTTCACCCCATGGACGAGAAACTCCTCCAGGGCCTTGAGGCGTGGCCGGTGCAGGTGCGCATCAAAGAGTTGCGCCTGCGTGGCTCTTTTCACGGCCCCATGGACCTCTGAGGGGCTCATGAAGACTTGGGAAGCAACCCGGTTGAAGGTCCACTTTTCGTCTCTGAGCAACCAGAGCTTGAGCAGGATGAAAATATCTTGGGGTTTGAGCACCATGACCATTCTCTATTCGCGAATAGCGAATAATGCAAGGATTATTTTCCCTTCAAAA
>CAZQOG010000135.1:0-7171 GCA_964594925.1 uncultured Desulfohalobiaceae bacterium | reverse complement strand
ACGAAGAAGGGCAGGCACAGGGGCCTGCCCCTACAAATCACTTTTCTTGCGCCACGGCGACTTGTCCCGGCGAAGCCAGAGGCGAAGACGGAAGCCAAAGCGGAGTCTGGGTTGCCAGCGTGGTTTTTGAACGGCCTGCAGAGAAAGGGCTTTTTCAACAGGCTGGCAGACTCACGCCCTTTTGGGGGCAGCATAGCGGTCTTCCTAAAAGACCCTGCCTTCCTGTTGCAGAAAGTCTCCGGATGTCATAGTTTTGACAAAATCTTTGCGAGGCTGAGGCGGCAGACGTTGTGCCGGACTGCCTGGGGGGGCGGATGGAACTGGAGCTGAAGGGGATCATTGGGAAGAGCCCTGTCCTGCAGCGGGTGTTCAGGGTCCTGGAGAAGGTGGCTCCCACGGAGAGCACCGTGCTGGTGTCCGGGGAGTCCGGGACGGGCAAGGAGCTCATTGTCCGGGCGCTGCACGCCAACAGCAGGCGCAGGGAAAAGCCCTTCATCCCCATCAACTGCGGCGCCATACCCAAGGACCTTCTGGAGTCGGAGCTCTTCGGTCACGAAAAGGGCGCCTTCACCCATGCCATCAGGTCGCGCCAGGGCAGGTTCGAGCTGGCCAACGGCGGCACTGTTTTTCTGGACGAGATCGGGGAGATGGACCCGAGCCTGCAGGTCAAGATCCTGCGGGTCCTGCAGGAGAGGGAGTTCGAGCGGGTCGGCGGCGTCAGGTCTCTGAAGGTCGACGTGCGTATCGTTGCAGCCACCAATCGTGATCTCGAGGAAGAGGTGCGCCGGGGGCGCTTTCGGGAAGACCTCTTCTACAGGCTCAATGTCATACCCATCCACCTGCCGCCTCTGCGGGAACGGGGCCGGGACATCCTGCTCCTGGCAGGCAGCTTCCTGCACAGAGCCTGCGTACTCAGGGAACGCTCCTTGGTCGGCCTGTCCCCAGATGCCAAGGACATGCTGCTGCGGTACTCCTGGCCGGGGAATGTCCGGGAGCTGGAGAACTTCATGGAGCGGCTGACCATCCTGTCGGAAGGGGACACCATCACTCCCGAGGATCTGCCGGCCAAGATCTGGGAGGACCTGGGGAGACAGCCGGAGCAGGCCGCACCCCAGGCTGCCGGTGCCGGATTTGTCTGGCCGCAGGTGCACGACCTCAGGGAACGGGACCTGACCCTGAAGGCCCTCCTGGACGAGGTGGAGGAGCGGCTGTTGCTCGAGGCCCTGGACATGGCCGACGGGGTCAAGAACCAGGCTGCGGAGATCCTGGGGATCAAGCGCACCACCCTGATCGAGAAGATCAAGAAAAAAGGCCTTGCCGGCCATTGAAAATTCGGCTTCTTCGACCGACTGACACCACGGACCCACGAGCCCGCATGCAGATTCGCGATTGGAAGAGAAATTGCACTGCAACCGGCGTGCGTTGCATCACCATCGTCTGTTTCACAGGCCTGCTGTGGACCCTGATGGCGTGGCTGGCCCCCGGTGCGGGGCAGGTCCACGCCATGACCGCTGACTGGGGCCGCCACCCGGACAAGGACCGGCTCGTCTTCAGGTTCGACACCCGGGTCCCGGACTACTCGCTGGAACGGGTGGGGCCCAGGGAGGTGCTGCTTTCTCTGCCTGAGGACATCTGGGACCGGGAAGCACCGTACCTGGGCGGCCTGGACACGGCCGAGGCCATGCTTTTGCGCGGCTTGGACAAGGAAGGAAATCAGCTGCGCATCCGGCTCTCGTCCGAGACCTTCCGCATCGAGGACTTCACGCTGGAGGAGCCCGCCCGCCTGGTGGTGGATGTTTTCCGGGATCCACAGGCAGGTGAATGGAAGCCCCCCCAGCCGGCTGCTGACGCCGACACCATGGCCGAAGATTCCGAGGCGCAGCCTGGTTCTGCAAACGACACAGCTTCCCGTGCCCCCAGTGTTGACGAATCCCTTCCGCCCGGGGAGCTGCCGTCGGCCGGGCCCGAGCCGGTCCGTCCGGAACAAGACAGCGGGCCTGGGCACAGCCTGCGGTTCCCCGTTGAAAGGGTGGGGCCACCCGATCCAGAACCCGTTCCCGAGACCCGACCCGACAACGGGCCGAACAACGGACCGGACAAGGGGCCAGACGTGGAACAGCCCTTCACGCCCGGCCCTGAGGGACCGCCGGGGGATACAGTCGTCCCGGACGAGTCTCCCACACAGAACCACAATGCGACCCGGGACGACACGGACTACGGTGCGCGGCTGAACAAGGCCAGGGCCAGCCTGGACAAGGGCCAGGCCGCGGTGGCCAGACAGCAACTGACAGAGCTTGTTCAGGACGAGAATCTTCCCGAGGCCCTGCGGCCAGAGGTCCTGTTCGCTCTGGCCAGGGCCAGCTACGAGCATTACGGGAGCAGTGTGGAGGACCATTTCGAAGAGCTGGTCGATGCCCTTGAGAAGGCCATCAACGCCGACCCCGAGTCGCCCCGGGTCCCTTGGGCCTTGCTGCACCTCGGGCTCGTGCACCTCAAGGCCGGCAACGTGCCCGAGGCCACGGGCCACTTTAATCTGCTGCAGGAGAGGTTTCCGGACCACCCACTGATCCCCTCCTCCTGGGTGCTCTACGGGCAAACCTACCTGGAAGCGGAGGCCTTTCAGGCCGCAGCCGACCATTTCCAGCACGTGGTTGCAACCTACCCCGAGCACGACCAGGCCCTGCCCGCTGGGGTAGGTCTTGCCACGGCGCTCAAGGAGCTCGGATTTTTCGACCAGGCCCTGGCCATGGTCCGGTTCGTGGAGGACAACTGGCCCGACCATTACCTCTCTTCCCCGGGCTTTCTCAGGCTGGCAGGGTTCGTCGCCCAGCAGTTGGGAAACTTCGACATGGCCAGGGATCGCTACTGGACCAACTTCAATCTCGAGCCTGAGGCCGAGGGGGCGGATGTCATCCTGACCCGGCTCGGGGACATCTTCCTGATGATGGAGCAGAAAGAGGCGGCCAAAGAGGTCTATGAAAAAGCGGCCCGGGATTTCCCCGACCTGGAGGGGGGTCTGGTGGCCAGGATCCGTCTCGCAGAGGAAGGCATCAATGACCAGCCCACGGTGCAGGGCATGTTCAGCATCTTTGACCGGTCCTTCACCCTGCGGCCCCGCCAGGTCTATGCCGATATCATCGAGAACCACCCGGACAGCCCGGTGGCGCCGATGGCCCAGGTCAAGCTGGGCATCTGGTACGTGTTCAACAACAAACCAAGACAAGCCCTGGAGTTGGTGGACACATTTCTCAAGGACCACCCTTCCAGCATTCTTACTCCCAGGGTGCTGGAGGTGGGGCGCATGGCCTACCGTCAGTACGCCCTGGCCCAGGTCGAGGAAGGGAACTACGAGCGGGTCCTCGAGGTCTGGAACAGCTGCGCCTACCTGAAGGAGAGCCTGGACGCCCTGGATCCTCAAGCCGTGCTGTCCACGGCCTTGTGCAACTGGAAGACGGGTGAGGTCAGCAGGGCCAGGGAGCTGGCCATGCCTTTCCTGACCGGGGAGCGCAGGTTCGTCCCCGACTCGGAGTCGGCCCTGGACCTGATGCTGTCCATCTACATCGAGGGCCACGCCTGGGAAAAGGTCCTGGACCTTGGGGAGGCCATGTCCGGACGGGACATGTCTGAGGAGCGGCAGGCGCAGCTCACCTACGCCAGGGCCCTGGCGCATGAGAACCTGGGGCAGAAAGAGGAAAGCAGGCCTCTCTGGGAGGATCTGGCCAATGACCCGAACCTGAACGTGAAGCAGAAGGGCTTTGCCTACTACTTCCTGGCCAGGGAAGCCATGCGGCAGCAGGACCTGCAATCGGCGCAGCTCCTGGCCCAGAACGGGCTCTCGTTTCTTATCCAGTCGGGTGGTGACCGGGCCAAGGCCCTGGACCTGCTGGACCTGCTGATCAGTGTCAGCGAGCGTTCCGGGCGCAAGCTGGACGCCCTGTCCTGGGGGATGGACCTTGAGAAGCAGCTCTCCCCGGACGACGAGCTCTGGCCTGCGCTCCGCTACCGCCTGGCAGGCCTGTACAAAAACAGCGGGGACACGCAAAAATGGATCGATATCCTGACAAGTCTTGAAAGCAACAACCCTGACGACATGTACGGCAGAATGGCCGCCTCAGACCTCAGAAATCACGAGCTGGGACAAAGGGCCGCGCAGTACTACTGATCCATCCTCAAAGAGGCCGGGAGTATTTTCTCCACAGAAAGAGCCACCCGGCTCTCCAAAAAAAATCCCTTCACCTTGCACTTTCTGCCTCCCCTGCTACCCTTCAGTGAGAACTGCGGGGGAAAAAGCATTTGCAACACCAGGAGAAGGTCATGAACAGAGAGCCGATCGTGGCCGGCCGGTTTTATCCGGAGTCGGCCGCGCAGCTGCGGAGCATGGTCGAGGAATTTCTCACTGGAGGGCGATCTCGAGCCCAAAGCAGAACCCTGCTGGCCATGGTCCCCCATGCCGGGTACGTCTTCTCCGGGGGCGCGGCCGGGCAGACGTTTCAAAGGGCGAACCTGCCACGCACCCTGATCCTGCTCGGCCCGAACCACACCGGGCAGGGGGAACCCTTTGCGGTCTGGCCCGATGGGGCCTGGCGGTTCCCCGGGGCAGAGCTGGAGGTGGATGCACAGCTCGCCCGGGCGCTGCTCGAGGGTTGCCCCGATATGTCCGAAGACACCGCGGCCCATCGCATGGAGCACTCGCTGGAGGTGGTGCTGCCCTTTCTGCACGCCCTGGACCCCGGGACCAGGATCGTCCCGGTCTGTGTTTCCGGGCGCACCCTCGGGAGCATCAAGAAGGTCGGGCAGGATGTGGCCCGGGTTGTGGAACAATGGCCCGACCCGGTCTCGCTGGTGGTCAGCTCGGACATGAGCCATTACGTGACCCAGGAGCAGGCCAGGGAACGGGATGCCCGGGCCATTCAGCCCATGCTCGATCTTGACCCCGACGCCCTCTACGAGGTGGTGCGAAGCCAGAACATCACCATGTGCGGGGTGCTGCCCATGACCCTGGGCCTGACCGCAGCCGTGGAGCTCGGGGCAAAGACAGCCGAGCTTGTCAGCTACACCACCTCTGCAGAGGCCTCAGGCGACTACTCACAGGTAGTTGGGTACGCCGGGGTGGTGGTCAGCTAGAGATAGTTCGAAGTTCGAAGTCGGAAGCTGGAAGGAAAAAAAGAGGCATGTTTTTTACTGCTCTCCCTTCGAACTTCGAACATCCAGCTTCGAACGTTTGACATGCCTTTTATACGCCTGCACCGTGTTCAGCAGCAGCTGGGCTATGGTCATGGGGCCGACTCCCCCGGGCACCGGTGTCATGGCGGAGACCCTGTCCCGAAGCCCTGCAAAGTCACAGTCTCCAGCAAGTCCCTCTTCGGTGCGGTTCATGCCCACATCCACCACCACCGCGCCGGGCATGACCATGTCCGCGCTGATCATCCGGGGGCGGCCCACGGCGGCGAAGAGCAGCTCTGCCGTGCGGGTCTCCGCAGCAAGGTCACGGGTGCGGGAGTGGCAGACGCAGACCGTGGCGTTCTCCTGAAGGAGCAGCAGGGCCAGGGGCTTGCCCACGATATTGCTGCGTCCCACCACCACGGCTTTTTTCCCGGACAAGGGGATCTCGTAGCGCTTGAGCAGGGCGATGATCCCCGCCGGGGTGCAGGGGCTGAACCCCGGCAGACCGAGTGCCAGCCGCCCCATGTTCACGGGGTGGAAGCCGTCCACGTCCTTTTCCGGGGCGATCAGGGACAGGCAGGCCTGGCTGTCCAGACCCGGAGGCAGGGGGAGCTGGAGCAGCATGCCGTCGAGGTCGCTGCGCCGGTTGCAGTCCAGGATGACCTGCTCCACCTCCTGCTGGGCAGCAGAGGCATCGAGCCTGATCACCTCCGAGGCGATGCCCGCCTCCTGGCAGGCCCGCTCCTTGTTGCGCACGTAGATCCCGGAGGCGGGGTCGTCGCCCACCAGGATAACCGCCAGCCCGGGCGGGCGCTTGTGGCGCCTGCCGAGCTCTTCCACCTCCTCCTTGAGCTCGGCACGGATGCCTTCGGCGGTGAGCTTGCCGTCGAGTAGCTGCAATTAAGTCTCCATAAGGAAAGTTCGAAGGCGGAAGTTCTTCCTTCCTCCTTCCGACTTCGAACTTCGAGCTGCACCGGCCCCGGGCCGGTGCGTTATTCGAACCAGTTGCTCCCGAGCACCGCGCCGAAGTACTGGGCCTGGTCGTCGAGCTCCTCCTCGATGCGCAGGAGCTGGTTGTACTTGGCCAGGCGGTCGCTGCGGCACAGGGAGCCGGTCTTGATCTGCCCTGAGTTCACGGCCACGGCCAGGTCGGCGATGAAGTGGTCCTCGGTCTCCCCGGAGCGGTGGGAGATGACCGTGGTGTAGGCGGCCTCCTTGGCCAGCTCGATGGTGTCCATGGTCTCGGTCAGGGTCCCGATCTGGTTGAGCTTGATCAGGATGGAGTTGGCCACACCGGTCTCGATGCCCTTGGCCAGGATGTCGGGGTTGGTCACGAACACGTCGTCCCCAACCAGCTGGATGTGGCTCCCAAGCACCTCGGTGAGCTGCTGCCAGCCCTCCCAGTCGTCCTCGGCCAGGCCGTCCTCGATGGAAATCAGGGGGAACTCCTCGCTCAGCCGCTGATAGTAGTCGATCAGCTCTGCCGGGGAGAGCTCGAGGTTCTCCCCCTGCAGCCGGTAGAGCCCCCCGCTGTAAAACTCGTTGGCAGCGGAGTCGATGGCCAGGGCGATGTCCTGGCCCGGGCGGTACCCCGCCTTTTCAATGGCCCGCATGATGTACTCGAAGGCCTGTTTGTGGCTCTCGAGATTGGGCGCGAACCCGCCCTCGTCCCCAACGGATGTGATGTGCCCGTCCTTGGCCAGGATGGACTTGAGGGCGTGGAAGGTCTCGGCGCCCATGCGCAGGGCCGTTGCAAAGCTGTCCGCCCCCAGGGGCATGATCATGAACTCCTGGATGTCCAGGTTGTTGGGAGCGTGGGCCCCGCCGTTGACGATGTTCATCAGGGGCACGGGCAGGATCTTGGCATTGATCCCCCCCAGGTACTGGTAGAGGGGCAGCCCGAGGAAATCCGCCGCAGCCCGGGCAGTGGCCATGGACACCCCGAGGATGGCATTGGCCCCCAGCCTTCCCTTGTTCTCGGTGCCGTCCAGCTCGATGAGCAGCTCGT
>CAZQOG010000134.1:0-7197 GCA_964594925.1 uncultured Desulfohalobiaceae bacterium | reverse complement strand
GTCCCGGCCCTCCAGCAGCAGCAGGATGCCCATGTCCTGGTACTCGCACAGTGCCGCCCCCGGGGCCAGCAACAGATCCACGGCCTGTTGATTGTAGACGCGGTACCCGGAGGTCAGGTCTTCCAATCGCAACCCGGTCAGGCGTTTGAAAAAGCCCCAGGCCAGCCTGCGCATCCCGCTGACCCGTTCCGGGCAGGCGCCGATGACCACGTCGGTGCCGTTGCGCCCTGCTGCTGCGAGCAGGTCGGGAATGAACCGGGGGTCGTGCTGGCCGTCCCCGTCCAGGGTCACCACCTGGGAGCACCCCCGGCCGTGGGCATAGCGCATCCCGGTCTGGATGGCCCCCCAGGCCCCCAGCTGAATCCCGGGTGACAGCACCGTGGCCCCGGCCTGGCGGGCCAGCTGCGCTGTGGCGTCACTGCTCTGGTCGTCCACCACCACCACCGGCAGGCCGCTGTGCTCAACGACCCCTCTGACCACCCGGGCAATGGTCTTTTCCTCGTTGCGGGCCGGGATGACCGCCATGGCTGCACAGGGCCGGCCGGTCGTAAGGCCGGAGCCGTCAGATGGTTGCATACAGAGCCTCGACCTGTTGGGCAACGGTCTCCATGGTGAACAGCTCGTACAGCCGCTTCCTGCCGGCCCGCCCCATGGCTGCGGCCCGCTCCGGGTCCCGAAGCAGCCTGCGCAGAGCCCCGGCCAGGGCCTCGGGGTCCTCGGGCGCGACCTGCAACCCGGTCAGCCCATGCACGTTGACAAAGCTCATCCCCGAACCCTCGACCCTGGTCGTGACCAGGGGCTTGCCGCAGGCCATGGCCTCCAGCAGGACCATGCCGAAGGCCTCGGTGCGCTCGATGGACGGCAGGCAGACAAAGTCGGCTGCAGCATAGTGGTGCCACAAGTCCTCTTCCGGAAGCATCCCGGGGAGGTCGACCCTGTCATTCAGCCCCAGCTCAGAGACCAGCCGCCGACAGTGCCCGCGCAACGGCCCTTCTCCAATAATGCACAGGCCGGCCTCCGGTATTCGTCCCATGGCCCGGATCAGATGGTCGAACCCCTTGTAGTAGCTGAACCGCCCCACGGCAAGAACCAGGGGCCTGTTGCCGTGGCTGGCCCGAACCCGGGTCCCGGCATCCGAATCCGCAGGTCTGACTTGCCCAGGGTCAAGGCCCAACGGGATGACCGCACATTTGTCATGAAAGCTCTGTAATGGCCGGCTCGTTTCAAGATACTGTTGGGAGGTGGCAATAACACGTTCGGCCCGGGCAAGGAGGCGCCTCTCAAGCTGACCATAGAACGGATAGAGGATTTTGAGGCTCAATTGCCTGTCCGTGACCACGTCGGCATGCCAGTGGACCACGACACGGGAGTGATTGCGAGAGGATATCATGGAAGCCAAGGCAGAGGCGTTGGGCATGTGCACGTGGCTAATGTCAGGAGTAAACCCCAAGGGATTGCGCACCAGGTGACGTACAAAAGCCGGGCTGACAGGGGCAAAGGCAATGTTGCCCAATACCCTGGCCCGGACCACCTCCACCCCGTTTCTCGTCTCCACGGAAGTGGGCCGGCCCGACCGGGCATGGTGCGCCAGAACCCGGACCGCATGCCCCAGCCGCACCTGCTCCTCAGCCAGACCCTGGAGAAACGTTTCGATCCCGCCTGTTTCCGGGGGGTAGTACTTGGTGATGTGAAGAATCTTCATCAGTAACCCGCTGGAATAGAAAAGATATAAAGCGGAGGACTCGCTTTATTGCAGGATCCCACTCATCTTATCCAGAAACCTGTCCCTGCTGAACAAAACAGATCGGGCCTCGCACCCTCTGCGCATCTCGGCTGCCCGCTGTGGCGTCAGTTCGTGCACGGCAGCCACGATGTCCTCGAATTTGGGTCCGGCCTGAGCAAAATCCCGGTCTCACCCGGGACAACCGTGACATTGCAGGACGGATTCACGACGACTGCCTCCAGGCCGAGGTGTTTCCTGATCCTTCGGCGGACGTTCTCGGAGTTGGCCATGACCAGGTCCATGACCCGTATGGACTGCTCATAAACAGCCCGTACATTACCCGCGAAGCAGGTAAAGAAGGGTTTTTTCCATACCGGCAGCTGTTGGTAATGACTCTGCCTGCTCATGGTCCCCGGCTTGGAGGACGTTGCCGGGAACGAGCAGCAGGTCACCGGGTCGCGGCTCTGTGGGATCGTCCCCATGCACCTCGCAGTGCAACCGATCTTTCCTGACACCGACCGTGTCTTCATTTTCGGACCAACGTTCGGGTCCAATCCTGAAGGCTGGATTTGATTGTAGGCCAGTCAAGATCCCAGATCATTTCCGGCATGGATTCCTGCTCGGCATCTTCAAAGTAAGATAGGGAATAAAGAAGATGTCCAATATCACGAATGCCGAACTTCTCTTGATAGAGAGGAATGATATCCTGCAGGGGCTTGTGGTGGGTCCCTATGGCATACACATCGATGAAATCCTTTCTGGCCCCCCTGGATGCGATTGCGGCAAGCTTCATACAGGCCAGGTCGTCCAGTGAAGCCAGGTTGACGGCGTACTCCTTCCAGGAATGAACTGCTTCCAGCAAAGGATATCGGTATTCCAGGAAAGTCAGCAGGACCCCTTCAACCCTTCCATGGAGAGTGCCCCGATCAATGGATTCGGTTCTCAACTGCACCCCGTCATTTTGAAGGTTCTGCGTAAGCAGGAGCGGATCAAAAGATTTGTGTGTAAACCAGTCGAAATCCAGAGACATTCTGTGCCCAAGCTGCAGAGCAACGGCTGTGCCACCCGCGAGGTAAAAGAATTTGGGCACGGATGTGGAGGCGAGTTTCTGCAGGATTGAGTGCTGTGTCTGTTGCAAGACGTTCGGGTAGATCATGAAGACATCCTGGTTTCCCAGGGCGAGCGTTTCATCCGGTCTATCCACGCATTGACCTGCTCGTGTGGCAGATCCAGGATCAGTTCCCAGAACCTGAGACGTTTCGGATCAAGCCCCCTGCCATGGCGTTCCAAGATCCATTCCCTGATCTCCTGATCAGAGACATGGCTGCGTAACCACTGAACGCCTTCCCAGGTGGCAGAGGAAAGGATTTTGGCCATGATGGTTTTTTTGTCCTTGGCAAAGGAAAGTTTCCGTACGTCGTACTCCCAGAAAAAAGGTTCAAGCTCAGAAGGAAGCTGCATGATTGGCATCCGATTTTTATCAATAGTGTACATGTTGGGTCTTGAAATCTCAAGAAATCCAAAGGGTAAACCGCTTTTCAATTGAACTGGGGGGCTATGAAGAGGTGCCCAGGTAGAGTACTGCGTACTTTCAGGTCTTCATGCTTGTGACAAATTCAGCTTGCTCTTGACTTGCTCCACCTTCTTTCTGAGCCTCTTGTCCTGCTCCATTCTTTCCCTGAGCCGTCTTCCAGCCTGGGCTACCCCGGATTCGCCTATCCCGACTCGCTCACCAATATCTTTAAGTCGCATGCCGGTCAAAGCATGGGCAAGATAGAGGGTGACCTGTCGTCCCATTCGGTGATCAAACCCTGCTGCCTCCACCGCGACACGAATAACATCGAGCGCAGGACCGGGGAAAAAGACTCGTGCCGCCGGCACATTGTGTAGCGGCTTTTCCCTGTCCAGATACTTCTTGTGCATACTCATCCATTTCCACCACAATGGCCTTGTATCGCCTTTGGAAAAGGTGGCCGGATCGTCTGTGCCTGGCGTTGAAGCAGTTGATGTAGGCCCCGCCGATGTGGAGCATGATGCGCGAGAGGTTGCCGAGCGGGGTTTCCAGGAGCAGGTGGTAGTGGTTGGACATCAAGCAGCAGACATGGACCCTGGCCCCGTATCGCTCCGTGGCCGACTTCAGATAGCCCAGAAAACGTTCCCGGTCCCTGTTGACCCTAAAGATGTCTTTCTGCTCGTTCCCCCGGGAGATGACGTGATAAAACGCCCAGAGATACTCGATACCCAGAGGCCTGGCCACCGGAAGTGCTCCGTTGGAAAGGGAAGAAAGTATAGCGCAAAGCGTTCCAACAAAACGAACGATTTGTCAAGAATGAAGACCTTACACCTATAGCTACAAGAGATGAAAAAGATCAGACAGGACTCGGGCTTAAGCCGCCTGATGGAACATGCCAAAGGGAGGAAGGGAAGCCTCCGTTTTCCCGTTGACTTTCCTTATCATGGATGCCCCCTATAGCTCCCAATCGACAAGGTTTCGTTGCCATGGCATAGGTTCTTTCCCGGCCCAAAGCAACAAATGAAAAGACCGAGCTCCACGACAACCCGTTGACCTTGCAGGACAAATCCGACTGTTCATACTATTTTATTGAAATGCTCTTCAATATGATCACGCCATGCCTCTAAACATTCTGCCAGATAAAATCCTCTGTCTCATTTTCAGCAAAGACAGGCCGCTGCAACTTGATGCAACATTACGATCATTATATAATTGCTGTGTGGATACTGAAAATCTGGATATTCATATTTTGTATAAATCATATGAATTAGAGATAGTTGATTCATACAAAGAATTTAAAAATCATTTCAAGGGCTGCTTATTTATTCAAGAAGATTTTTTTCAAAACCAGGTACATGCCTTATTAATTAAATATAAATGGGTATTATTCTTAGTAGATGACAATATTTTTTTTAAAAAATTTTCTATTTCTCAAATTATTAACATTTTACTATCCCATGAAAGGGCAATAGGATTTTCCCTTCGGCTCGGTAAAAACATAACGAGGTCTTATGTTACCAATCGAACAACCCCCTCACCTGCTTTCAATGACGTAGCAATTGATCAGGATGCATCCGAACGCACTATACTCGGCTTTGAATGGCCCGGGGCACAAGGTGATTTCAATTACCCCCTGGAGGTCTCTTCGTCTCTTTATAGAACGGCCGACATACTCCGAGCCCTCAAAGGGTTATCTTACCGTAACCCGAATGAGTTGGAAACAAGGTTGGCACAAAACGCGGGCTTGTTCACCGACCAAAAACCCGTCCTGCTGTGTCACGAACGTTCCTCTGCGTGCTGCCTTCCCGTGAATAAAGTCCAGGATCACTTTGACAATCGTTCCGGCACCTCGGCCGAGTACTCACCCCACTCACTTTTCCGGCGATGGAAGCAGGCCAGCCAACTGTGCATTGAAGCTTATTCCTTGATGAACCCGACGGCCTGCCATGAAGAGCTCCCCTTGGCCTTTGAGAAAAAGCCGGCGCACTCCCGGCTGAAAAGCACAACCAATCCCCTGGTTTCAATAATAGTACCGACCTTCAATCGAGGTCATTTGATCGAGACCACCCTCCAAAGCATCCTGCAGCAAACATTTTCCGACTTTGAGCTCATTCTATTGGACGACGGGTCGACTGATGATACTGAGGATACGATAACCAAATATCTTGCTGACTCTCGCGTGCGATACCGCAAAATTGAACACCTTGGAAACTTGGCAATGGTCAGAAACATAGGTATCCATATGGCCGGGGGCATCTATTGTGCTTTCTGTGATTCAGACGATACTTGGTACAAAAACAAACTTGAAGTACAAATTAATTATTTGAATAAGCATCCGCAGTACAAACTGCTATCCGCTTTTTGTGATGTTCATGGTGACATCAGAACAGTGTGGCATCCCAAGCTCACGGTCTGCTCTTACCAGCACCTTGCCAGGATAAATTTTATTGTATGTTCAATGAGTGTTGCATCAACCGAAGTCCTGCGAAATCTGGGAGGGTTCGACACATCCCCGACATTTCCCCAGGGGAAGGACTGGGACATGTGGCTGCGCATCGCCAGAAATCACCCCTTTGATGTGATCCGGCAACCATTGGGACAATACTACTCTCACTCCGGTGGTCTCTCTCGCAAAAAAATTCCCGCCTTGTACAGTGATTTACACATTTTTTTCCGGACCCTGGAACGCGACCCCCACCTGGCCCCTCATCTGAGGGCACCAATCCGGGACAAAGGACGGGAACTTGCCTGGCATTGCATAAAAGGGAGTCATTGGAAATCCGCCCTCTCAGTTTTCATAAAAACCCACTGTCCATCAGTCATGAGGCGCTGTAAACAGACATTTAATATCGCAATATAAAGTTAATAGAACTCTCTGCCACCTCCAGAAATGATTTAGAACGACTTCATGCATGGTACTTTGCAGTGATGACCTCCAGTTCAGCAGTTAGCTTCTGTATCATCACCAACGGCAAGCGCGTTGACACCTTGCGACTGCAACTCGAATCTATCCAGGAGCAGTGTCTGACCGAATATGAAATATTGATCGCCGGCAATCCCCCTCCGGGTCTGAATCAAGCCAGGGTTCTCTCCATGCCTGAAGAGGCTGCTTCTGGGCTGCTGGGGAAAATGCGCAATGCCCTGGCCCATGCAGCCCGATTTCCAATCCTGGTCATGCTCGATGATGATATCCTGCTTGATGCAAACTGCTCCACTGCTGCCCTGAAGGGCCTGGAGGCAGACGACATGGTTGGCTGCAGGGTGTTGAACCCTGATGGGTCACGCTATTGGGACTGGGCGGTTCGCACGCATTCCGAGCACAAGCTGATCGACTACGAAGTGTGGGCACCAGATGTTTATGTAACTGGTGGTCTCTGTGCAATCAAACGGGAAACAGCCCGGAATATCCTTTGGAATGAGGATTTGTCTTTTTATCAGGAAGAAGACGTCGATTTCTCGCAACGAGCCCTGCAGCAGGGATACAGGATTGGATTCTGCCAGGATGCTGTCGCTCTGCACATGGACCAACGGTACACACGGGTGGGAAACTCGGTGATCAGATTCACCGAGCTCAACTTAAGAAAATTCTTGCCCGTGCTGCTGCGCCTGCTGCTGCAAGGGAGGTCCATCCAAGCACTACGCACAATGCATGTCTGGGCGGATGCTAATCATTCCAGGGTATTGCAGAAACTTTCCTACCTTGGGCTTTTCCTGCGCAGCAAGCTCGAGATTCTCGTGCAAGGAGTACGTTCGAGAATTCCTGCCCTGGATTTTCGGAAGGATCGCTAGCATTTGAAGACGATTTGAACCGCGTTATTGCAGGATCCCCCTCATCTTATCCAGAAACCTCTCCCTGCTGAACAGAACGGACCGGGCCTCGCACTCCCTGCGCATCTGGGCTGCGCGTTGCGGCGTCAGCTCGTGCACGGCAGCCACGACGTCCTCGGGCTTGGGCTCCGGC
>CAZQOG010000133.1:0-7223 GCA_964594925.1 uncultured Desulfohalobiaceae bacterium | reverse complement strand
CCGTAGCAGTAGAGCCCCTCGTACTCGGCAAAGTAGATGTCCCCGTTGTCGTGGACCCGCTGCAGGATGTCCTGCACCACCCGCACGTGACGCTCCTCCGTGGTCCGGATGAAGTCGTCGAAGCTCAGCCCCATCTCCACCCACTGCTCCCGGAAGGCCCGGGAAATCCGGTCGGCATATTCCCGGGGGGTCGTACCCGCCTGCTCCGCGGCCTGCACGATCTTGTCCCCGTGCTCGTCCGTACCCGTCAAAAAAAAGACGTCCTTCCCCATGGCGCGGTGGAACCGGGCCATGGTGTCGGCCACTATGGTGGTGTAGGCGTGTCCCAGGTGGGGCCTGGCATTGACGTAGTAGATGGGTGTGGTGATGTAGAAGCGGTCCACCGTGTCTCCGGAAAAAACGGTACGTTATAATGTGAAGCACCCGCCACTGAATCGCGAATCTGCAGCCGGCCGGTCCAGCGCAGCCTTGCGCCCGCTCACGACTTCTTTTTCGGGGCGGTCTTCTGGGTCTTCTTGCGCCGTCCCCTGGACCGGCCGCGCCGCTTCTTCGGCTTGGGTGTCTTGGCGTCCCCGGAAGCATCCCCGGCTGCCTGGGAAGCAGCGCCCTTGTCCCCCTGGGAAGCGGGCGTGGCTGATCCTGTCTTCTGCTGCCGAGGCTCCGGCTTGACCTCCCGGACGGGCTTCCCGGGCTTGTCTTCCCGCGTGGGCTTCCCCTGCTTCCCCGGCTGCAAGGGCTCCCCGGACCTGTCCCTGCCCTGCCCGGCCTCCCCCGGGGCAGGGTAGATGTGGTCCCATTCCTCGAGGGTGATCTCCTTTTCCTCGCCCTGCTCGGTCAGGACCACCAGGGAGTCGCGCAGCAGGTTGGAGCGCAGCACCTTGACCCTGCCCAGGCTGGTCTGGAGCTTCTTGCCGATCTTGGGGCAGCGCTTGCGAAACTGTGCGTAGTTCTCCTGCTCGTACCCCAGGCAGCACAGCAGACGGCCGCAGGCGCCGGAAATCTTGGCCGGGTTCAGGAAGAGCTGCTGCTCCTTGGCCATCTTGATGGTCACCGGCTCGAACTGGCGCAGGAACCTGCGGCAACAGCAGACCTGGCCGCAGTTGCCGATCCCCCCCAGCATCTGCGCCTCATGCCGCACCCCGATCTGGCGCAGCTCGATACGGGTCCGGTAGATCTTGACCAGGTCCTTGACCAGTTCTCGAAAGTCGATGCGCCCGGGCGCTGTGAAGTAGAAGACGATCTTGCTGCGGTCGAAAAAGACCTCCACGTCCACGAGCTTCATGTCCAGGCCGTGCTGCGATATGTAACGCTTGCAGGTCTCAAAGGCCTCCCTGGCCAGGACCTCGTTTTCATGCTGCACGGCCTCGTCTTCCTGGCTGGCCACCCGGAAGATGGGCTTCATGACCTCGGGGTCCACGTTGCGCGGGGGCTCGTCGAGCAGCAGGGCCACAGTGCCCATCCCCAGCCCCTCGTTGGTCTGGACGATGACTTTGCTCCCCTTCTGAACCACGAACGGCGTGGACTGAAAGTAGTAGATATGCCCCTGGTCCCGAAACTTGACGCCTATATAATGAGCCATGTGTGTTTGTTGAACCTCTATGTGAAAGCTCGAAGTTCGAAGCTGGAAGCTCGAAGTAAAAGAAATGAGAAAAGATGGTTCCTTTCTTATAACACCTTGAATCAGCTTCGTTCTTCAAACATCGGTCTATACTATTTATGTCTTTTGCTTGCTTCCAGCTTCCAGCTTCGAGCTTCCAGCTGCAAGCAGCCTCTTTGCAATCACCTTGGCCGCCCTTCTGCCCGCGCCCATGGCCTGGACCACGGTGGCGGAGCCGGTGACGATGTCCCCGCCGGCAAAGACCATGTCCATGCTGGTCTCCAGGGTCTCGGGGTCGGCATCGATGTAGCCCCATTTGTTCAACCTGAGCTCTGGTGTGCTCTGGAGCAGGACCGGGTTGGGGGTGGTGCCCACGGCAATGACGGCCATGTCCGTTTCCAGTTCGTAGACATCGCCCTGGATGGGCTGCGGCCGGCGCCGTCCGCTCTCGTCCGGGTCTCCCAGCTCCATGCGCTGCAGCCTGAGCCCGCGAAGCCTGCCTTTTTCGTCGCCGACAAACTCCAGGGGGGCGGCCAGGATCTCCAGCTGCACCCCCTCCTCCAGGGCGTGCTCCAGCTCCTCCTTGCGGGCCGGCATCTCCCCCTGGGTGCGGCGGTAGACGATGCTGACCCGCTCGGCGCCCATGCGCAGGGCGGTCCTGGCCGAGTCCATGGCCACGTTGCCCCCGCCGAGCACCGCCACCTGCCGCCCCTGAAAGCTCGGGGTGTCCACCTCAGGGAAGCGGTAGGCCCGCATCAGGTTGACCCGGGTCAGATACTCGTTGGCCGAGAACACCCCGATCAGGTTCTCCCCCGGGATGTTCAAAAACTTCGGCAGGCCCGCGCCCACCCCGATGAACACCGCCTTGTACCCCTGTTCGAAAAGCTCCGGGATCTCGATGGTCGCCCCCCCCACCCAGTTCAGCCGGAACTCGGCCCCCTGGGCCTTGACCGTCTGCACCTCGGTGGTGACGATGGACTTGGGCAGCCGGAACTCGGGGATGCCGTAGACCAGTACCCCCCCGGGCTCGTGCAGGGCCTCGAAGACCGTGACCGGGATGCCCCTGGCGGTCAGGTACCCGGCCAGGGTCAGGCTGGCCGGCCCGGACCCGATGGCCGCCACCTTGAGGTCATCGCGGAGCATGGCGCACTCGTCCTTGCCAAGCAGCGCCTGGCAGGCGTCCGAGGCATAGAAGTTGTCCGCGGCCCAGCGCTCCAGGCGCCCGATGGCAATGGGCTCGCCCGTTGGGCGCAGCTTGCAGCTGCCCTCGCACTGGTTCTCCTGGGGGCAGACCCGGCCGCAGACCGCGGGCAGGCTGTTGGTCTTCTTGAGGACCCTGAAGGCCCCTTCCAGGTCGTCCTGGGCAATGCAGTGGATGAAGCCCTTGCAGTCCACCTCCACGGGACAGCCCTGCTGACAGGTGGGGGTCTTGCACTGCAGGCAGCGCCTGGCCTCCTCCCTGGCCTGCTCTGGAGTGTACCCCAGGGTCACCTCTTTGAAGTTGGCAACGCGCTCCGAGGCCGGCTGCTCCGGCATCGCGACCCGCGGCTTGAGCTTCTTTCTAGTCTTTTTGCTTGGCATGGCTCTGACAGAACTGGTTGTAGGACAGCTCCTCCTGGGGGCGGAAGGTGCCCAGGCGGAGGTGGAGCTCGTCAAAATCCACCTGCTGGGCATCGAACTCGGGCCCGTCCACGCAGGCGAAGCGGATCGTGCCCCCGACTGTCACCCTGCAGGCGCCGCACATGCCGATGCCGTCCACCATGATGGAGTTCAGGCTGACCGTGGTCTTGATCCCGTAAGGCTCGGTCACCTTGGCCACGGCCCGCATCATGGGCACCGGGCCCACGGCCACGATCTCGCCGATGGTCTCACGGCTCTCACGGGCCTGCTGGATGCGCTGCTCAAGGACCTCCGTCACCAGCCCCTTGTGGCCGAAGGACCCGTCATCCGTGGACACCAGGACCTCGTCGCTGATGGCCGTGAGCTCGTCATGAAAGAGCAGCAGGTCCTTGCTCCGGGACCCGATGACCGAGACCACCCGGTTGCCTGCCAGGTGGTGTCCCTTGGCAATGTGGTGCATGGCGGCGATGCCCGTGCCCCCGCCGGTGCAGATGACCGTGCCCACCTTTTCGATGGCCGTGGGCCTGCCCAGGGGGCCGCACACGTCCAAAATGGCCTGGCCCTCGGCAAAGGTCTCCAGCAGTGCGGTGCTCTTGCCCAGGACCAGGTAGACGATGGTGATGGTGCCCCGCTCCTTGTCCGTGTCGGCAATGGTCAGGGGAATGCGCTCGCCGCCCTCGCAGAGGCGCAGGATGACGAAGTTGCCCGGCCTGGCCTTGGCCGCGATGTGCGGGGCGCTGACCAGCAGCTCGCTGACCCGCTCGGGGATGAGGCTGCGCTTCCTGAGTATGGTGTATTCCATGTCCAGTCTCTCTCGGCCCTGGTTACGGTGACCCGAGGCTCAATCCCTGCGCCCGGAAACGTTCACGGCGGCCACGGGCCCGTGGCCGTTCACCGGGCCGCCGCCACGAGCTCTTTGAGGCGCCCCAGGGCCTTGTCCACCCCGGCGGGGTCGCTGCCCCCGGCCTGGGCCAGGTCGGGGCGCCCGCCCCCGCTGCCGCCCACCTCGGCGGCAACCTCCTTGATCAGGGAGGGGGCGGTGAAATGGCCGTGCAGGTCCTTGCTCACCCAAAGGATGAGCATGACCTTGTCCTCCTGCTGCCCCGCCAGGAGGATGACCCCGGAGTCCAGCCGGGAGCGCAACCCGTCCATCAGGTCGCGCAGGGCCTTGACGTTGGGTGCCCCGACCCTGGCGGCCAGGACCGTGACCCCCTTGATCTCCTCGGCCTCCTGCATCAGGTCCCTGCCGTGGGACGAGGAGAGCCTGTTCTCCAGGGCCTGGTTCTCCTTGCTAAGCTGCCTGAGCTGGGTCTGCAGCTCGCTGACCCGATCTGAAAGCTCCCCGGGCTGCGCCTTGAGCAGGGCGGCGGTCCGGGCCAGCTCCTGCCGCTGCCCCCTGAAGAACTCCAGGGCCTGCCACCCCGTGGCCGCCTCGATCCGCCGCACGCCCGCGGCCACGGCCGACTCCGTCAGGATGCAGAAGCTTCCGGCCTGGCCCGTGGCCCGCAGGTGGGTGCCGCCGCACAGCTCCTTGGAGACCCCGGGCACGGAAACCACCCGGACCTCCTCGGCGTACTTCTCGCCGAAAAGGGCCACAGCCCCTTCGGCCACGGCCTGCTCCATGGGCATGCTGCGCGAGGTCAGCTCGATGTCGGCCAGGATGGCCCGGTTGACCTCGTCCTCCACGGCCTGCCGCTCCTCGTGGCTCAGGCCGGTGATGTGCGTGAAGTCGAAGCGCAGCCTGTCCGGGCCGACCAGGGATCCGGCCTGGTTGACGTGGTCGCCCAGAACCCGGCGCAGGGCCGCGTGCAGCAGGTGGGTGCAGGTGTGGTTCCTGGCCGTGGACACCCGAAGGCCCTCGTCCACGGTGAGCTCGGCCTGCTCCCCCACGGCCACGGCACCCTGGGTGACGGTGACCCGGTGCACGGTCAGCTCGCTCGAGGGCTTCAGGGTCTCCGTGACCCGGGCTGCTCCCGAAGGCGTGACCAGCCGCCCCCGGTCACCCACCTGCCCACCGGACTCCCCGTAGAATGGGGTCTGTGCCGTGACCACGAAGGCATCGTTGTCCACGCCGCACTCCGGGACGCTTTCACCGCCTGCATCGAGCATGGCCACGATGTCGCTGGTTGCGGACAGCGCGTCGTACCCCACGAAGGTGCTGGACACCCCCCGGGTAAGCAACGTCGCGAACCTCGAGCCCAGGTCGATCTCGCCGCTGCCGGACCAGGCCTCCCTGGAGCGCTGCTTCTGCGTGGCCATGCGCTCGCTGTAGGCCTCCTCGTCCACGGTGAAGCCCTGCTTCTCGGCCACGTCGTTGACGATGTCCAGGGGGAAGCCGTAGGTGTCGTAGAGCTTGAAGGCCAGGTCGCCGGGCACGGTGCGCCTGCCCGCGGCCTCGAGGCTTTGGAGCTCCTGGGCCAGGATCTCCAGCCCCTTGTCCAGGGTCTCGCTGAACCGCTCCTCCTCCTGCCGGACCATGCGGACCATGAAGTCCGCGCTCGTGGTCAGCTCGGGGTAGACGTCGCCCATCTCGTTGCTGACCTGCAGGCAGACCTGGTGCAGGAAGGGCTCCCTGAGCCCGATGAGGCGGCCGAAGCGGAAGGCCCGGCGGATCAGCCGCCGCAGGACATAGCCCCGACCCTCGTTGGAGGGGTTCATCCCGTCCGCGACCATGAAGGCCACGGCCCGGGCATGATCGGCAATGACCCGCAGGGCGGTGTCGGTCTCCTCGTCGCTTCCGTAGGAGACTCCGGCCTTTTGCGCGGTGGCGGTGATCAGGCCCAGGAAAAGGTCGCTGTCAAAGTTGGAGAAGACCCCCTGGCACACGGCCGTGATGCGCTCCAGCCCCATGCCCGTGTCGATGCTCGGCCTGGGCAGGGGCGTCATGACCCCGTCCGCGGTGCGGTCGTACTGCATGAAGACCAGGTTCCAGACCTCCAGGAAGCGGTCGCAGTCACAGACCCCGATGCGACACTCCTCGCCGCAGGCCATGTGGCTGCCCTGGTCGATGAGGATCTCCGAGCAGGGGCCGCAGGGTCCGGTGTCGCCCATGGACCAGAAGTTGTCCTTCTCCCCCAGCCGGTAGATGCGCTCCCCTGGGAGCCCGGCCACTTGCTTCCAGAGCTCCATGGCCTCGTCGTCGTCGGTGTAGACCGTGGCGTAGAGCTTCTCCTTGGGCAGCCCCAGGTTCTCGGTCAGAAAACCCCAGGCCAGGCGGATGGCCTCTTCCTTGAAGTAATCGCCGAAAGAGAAGTTGCCCAGCATCTCGAAGAAGGTGTGGTGTCGCGCTGTGCGTCCCACGTTTTCCAGGTCGTTGTGCTTGCCCCCGACCCGGAGGCACTTCTGGGAGGAGACCGCCCGGCTGTACGGCCGTTTGTCCTGCCCCAGGAAGACGCGTTTGAACTGGACCATGCCCGCGTTGGTGAACAGCAGGGAGGGGTCCTCCCTGGGCACCAGCGGCGCGCTGGCCACAATGGTGTGGTCCCTGGCGGCAAAGTATTCCAGGAATCGCTGTCTGATCTCGGCTGCAGTGAGCAAGAGGGTCTCCGTTTGATATTTGCGGGGGTTGCGCTGCGCCCCGGAAAGCAACCTCAGGGAGCTTACGAGGCCTGGGCCTCTTCCCTGGTTTCCACGGGCTTCTTCTCCACCGGCGGCAGGCCCAGGTGCTCGTAGAGCGTGTCCCTGATGGCGTCCCTGATCTCGGTGTGCTCCTGCAGGAAGGCCCGGACGTTCTCCTTGCCCTGCCCCAGCCGCTCGGAGCCGAAGGCGAACCAGGAGCCGCTCTTGTCCACGATGCCGTGCTCCACGCCCAGGTCGATGAGCTCGTTCTCATGGGAGATGCCCGTGCCGTAGAGAATGTCGAAAATGGCCTCGCGGAAAGGCGGGGCCACCTTGTTCTTGACCACCTTGACCCGGACCCGGTTGCCGTAGCTCTCTTCCTTGTCCTTGAGGGTCTGGATCCTGCGGATGTCCATGCGCACCGAGGCGTAGAACTTGAGGGCGTTGC
>CAZQOG010000132.1:0-7266 GCA_964594925.1 uncultured Desulfohalobiaceae bacterium | reverse complement strand
CGGCAGATCGTCCGGGTTGCGCGAGGTGAACAGGTTTTTGTCGGTGACCAGGGAGGTGTCCTGGACCACGGCGCCCGCCTCCACCAGCTCCTGCTGCACCTCGGAGTAGCTGGTGGCTGCCCTGCCGCTGATGATCCCGGCGGAGATGAGGATCTGCGGCCCGTGGCAGATGGCTCCGATGGGCTTTTCCAAGACATTGAACCCCTTGACGATCTCAAGGACCCGCTCGATCTCGCGCAGCTGCGCAGGGGCCTTGCCACCCGGCAGGAGAAGCAGGTCATAGTTTTTCCAGGGCTCGGGGGGCAGGCTGTCAATGGACAGGTCTGCCTCGGCACTGTCCCCCTTCTTGCCCTGCACAGTTCCTTTTTCGGGCGCGGCGATATCCACGTCCGCACCCTTTTCCACGAGTGCCTCCAGAGGTTGGAGCAGCTCGGAGTCCTCGAAGTTTTCAGCCGTGATGATCAGGACCTTCTTGGCCATGCTCTTTCTCCTTCACTGACAGGTTGCGCCTCACTCGGGCGGTCTGATCCCGATGGTCCCGCAGCCGACCCTGGCCCCTGCAGCACCGCTCGGCTGCGACACGCAGTCGTCCTCGCCTTCGTGCACCACGACCCCACGGCCCAGGATGGATTCCGGCCCGTCGAGTTTGAGGTGGTGAAATATCCTGTAAAACGTGGCCGTGCCCGTGTCGTCCGCATTCAGGTTCCCCAGGTCCCCCGCGTGGATCGGCCAGGACGGCGGGCATCCGTGCGAGACCCCTTGGGGGTTGTAATGGCCCCCGGCGGTTGTGGCTTCCGGGCCGCTGCAGTCTCCAAACTCATGGATGTGAAACCCGTGCAGTCCGGGGGTCAGCCCCGTGACCTCGGCCAGCACGGCAACACCCTGCTCGACCCTTGCGAAATAGACCACCCCCGAAACCGACGACCCCGAAGCCGGCTGCACCATGACCACGGCCCGGGTCACCTGATCCGCGGCAGGCGCCGGGAATGCCACGCCCAGGGCCAGAACCACACCGAAAATGACAACGAGCAATCCTTTCAACCCATTCATCTCACCCCTCCTGTGCGCATCAAGCCCCTGGACTGGGGAACCTTTTCCCCATGGAACAGAGCCTGAGTATTTCAAGCCCCTCCCTCCAGCCCAAGGGGATATATCGGGGATTTATGGGTGAGAGCCCTCTACCCGGACAGGTGAGAGTGTATGCAACTGCGTGAATCTGCATGAAATATTCCTAGCGTATGAAAGGTTACCAACATTCTCATCACCGATACACCAGCATCTCCCCATGGTTGACACCCACAGAGAAATAATTTAGTAACAATTATCAAATAATTTTCAAACGGCTATAATAATTTAATTTAGGAGGTCAAATGAGCAAGACACAGAAAAACCTTCAGGAAGCTTTCGCCGGCGAGTCCCAGGCCAACCGCAGGTATCTGGCGTTTGCCTCGCAGGCGGCCAAGGCCGGGCATCCCCAGGTGGCCAAGCTTTTCCGGGCCGCGGCCGAGGCCGAGACCATCCACGCCCACGCCCACCTCAGGACCATGGGCGGCATAGGGTCAACCGAGGAGAACCTCAGGGAAGCCGTGTCCGGGGAGACCCATGAGTTCACGGCCATGTACCCCAGGATGATCGAGGAGGCCCGCGAGGAAGGAAACAAGCTGGCCGAGAAGTTCTTCACCTATGCCAACGAGGTGGAGAAGGTCCATGCCGGGCTCTACCAGAAGGCCCTGGACAACCTGGATGACCTGCCAGAGACCGACTACTATGTCTGCTCTGTGTGCGGGTACACCTGCGAGGACCACGCCCCGGACACCTGCCCGGTGTGCAAGGCCGGCGCCAAGGCCTTTTACAAGGTCGACTGAGACCCTTTCCCGGGCCCGCCCCACATCAGGGCGGGCCCGACCATTCCCTCCGCCCGCCACCTGGCTCCCCTTTCTTCTCTTCGGCATGCCGGGTCACTTTTCAGAGCACATCCCATCGTGTATACCCGGTGCAGAAGCCACACCCTTTGAGCCGACACTCCGGGGCCAACACCACAGCCAGGAACGGTCATGCACCCCTTCCACTCCTTTGCCCTGCTTCCGGGAAAAATCTTCGCCACCGCCGCTCTCCTGTGCATCCTGTGCGTTGTGTGGACCCCGCCTGTTCGAGCCGAACAGACCGCCGAGCCGGTGAGCGTCCTCTATGTGCAGCTCGATGCCACCATCAA
This sequence comes from uncultured Desulfohalobiaceae bacterium, assembly GCA_964594925.1. Taxonomy (GTDB): domain Bacteria; phylum Desulfobacterota; class Desulfovibrionia; order Desulfovibrionales; family CAZUBS01; genus CAZUBS01. The sequence goes on along the minus strand of CAZQOG010000132.1, from coordinate 5,054 downwards.
CCCCGCCCAGGTCGATCTGCTGGAGCACTCCCTTGGGAGGTGTGCCGAGCTGGATTGCGACATGCTGCTGCTGCGCCTCGATACGCCCGGGGGGCTGGGCGAATCCATGCGCTCCATGGTCAAGCTGATGCTCAACGCCCAGGTCCCGGTGGCGGTCTGGGTCGGACCCTCCGGGGCCAGGGCGGCGTCAGCCGGTATGTTCCTGGTGGCTGCCTCGTCCCTGGCCGGCATGAGCCCCCAGTCCACCATCGGCGCTGCATCCCCGGTCAGCCTCGGCGGCGAAGACGTCAACGGGACCATGGCCGACAAGATCAAAAACGACATCCTGAGCCTGGTGCGCGGCATGGCCGCGGCCCGGGAGCGCAACGTGGACTGGTATGTGCAGGCCGTGGAGGAGAGCGTGAGCATCACCGCGGCCGAGGCGCTCGAGCTCGGCGTGGTGGAGTTCGTGGCCGACTCCCCCGAGGACTTCCTGCGCCAGGCCGGGGCTGCGGGAGTCCCCTGGCAGGATGAAATACTCGTCTTTTCCGCCGAGCAGGTCCGCATCCAGGACTACCAGCCCAGGTTCTGGTACTCGCTGCTCTCCTGGCTGCTCAACCCCCAGATCGCCTACTTCCTGCTCCTGGGAGGCATTGCCGGGCTCTTTTTCGAGCTCACCAACCCCGGGGCCATCTTCCCAGGGGTCTTCGGGGCCATCTGCATGCTGCTGGCCCTCTACTCCCTGGCCGTGCTGCCCACCAACGCCACCGGGCTGCTGCTCATCGTGCTGGGACTGGTCCTTTTCGGGCTGGAGGTCAAGATCACCAGCTACGCGCTGCTGAGCATTGCCGGGGCCGTGTGCCTTTTCATGGGCTCCCTGCTCCTGTTCCGGTTCGAGTACGGCTTTGCAGCCTTGCCCCTGACCACGGTCGTGGCCACCGTGGGAACGGTGGTGCTCTTCGTGCTCATCGCCCTGGGCCTGGTGACCAAGGCCCAGCTCATCAAGCCCAGGTCGGGCCGCGAGGCCATGCTCGGGATGGTGGGCGAGGTGCTCGAATGGGGTGACTCCCGGGGGCGGGTCAGGGTCCACGGCGAGATCTGGAACGCCCGCAGCCGGAACGGTTCTTCCCTCAAGCCCGGTGATGCGGTGCGCATCAGAGACATCCAGGGCCTGGTCCTGATTGTGGAGCGGGCTCCTGACACAACCCTTTACACGGAGGATTGATCATGGCCCTCGTACCCATCTGGGCGATCGTGCTCGCCATTGTCCTGCTGTTCCTGTGGATGTCCCTGAAAGTGCTCAACGAGTATGAGCGCGCCGTGGTCTTCAGGCTTGGGCGGGCCATCGGGGCCAAGGGGCCGGGGCTGATCATCCTCATCCCGGTCATCGACCGCATGGAGCGCATCTCCCTGCGCACCATCGCCATGGACGTGCCCAACCAGGACGTCATCACCAAGGACAACGTCAGCGTGGAGGTCAACGCGGTCATCTACTTCCGGGTCGTCGAACCGGTCAAGGCCGTGATCGATGTGGAAGACTACATGTTCGCCACCTCGCAGCTGGCCCAGACAACCCTGCGCAGTGTCTGCGGCAGCGTCGAGCTCGACGACATCCTCTCCCACCGCGAGCAGATCAACAGCCAGATCCAGAGCATCCTGGACCAGCACACCGACCCCTGGGGCATCAAGGTCTCCACCGTGGAGGTCAAGCACATCGACCTGCCCCAGGAGATGCAGCGGGCCATGGCCCGGCAGGCCGAGGCCGAGCGGGAGAGGCGCTCGAAGGTCATCCACGCCGAGGGCGAGCAGCAGGCAGCGGCCAAGCTGGCCCAGGCAGCCGAGATCATCAGCAAGCATCCCGAGGCACTGCAGCTCAGGTATTTACAGACCATGCGGGAGATGGCCTCGGACAGCCACTCCTCCACCATCCTGCCCATACCCTTTGACCTGTTCCGCACCCTGCCCAAGGGGCCGGCCGGGGAGAAGTAGGCTCAGGTATGGCTGGAGGACCGCCAGCGACTCATTGGGAACCAGAGGAGACACCATGCCTTACTCCGTCACCCCCCTGCTGACCGGCGTGCGCAGCGCCGATCAGGGGATCATGACTTACCAGAGCGGCTACGGGAAGAAGATCTGGCTGCCCATGTGGTCCTTTCTTGTACGCGGAGAAGGAAGGAACATCCTGGTAGACACCGGCCTTGAGGATTTCATGACCCCGCCGGAGTTCACCCGGGAGACCGGTCTCACCCCCATGGGCATGGAGGAGGCCTTGGAACGCGAGAAGCTTGATCCCAAGGACATCTATCTGGTCATCAATACCCACCTGCACGACGACCACTGCGGCAACAACCAGCTGTTCACCAAGGCCGGGCACTATATCCAGCAGGCCGAGATAACCTTCGCCAGAAACCCCCACCCGGTCGACCCACGCTACGACGCCGACCTGGTCGAGAACCTCGACATCGTGCCCCTACATGGCGACCTGGAGGTCCTGCCCGGCCTGAATATCATCCACACCCCCGGCCACACCCCGGGCGGGCAGACCGTGACCGTGGAAACGGTCAAAGGCCTGGTGGTCATTCCAGGGTTCTGCTGCCACAAGGAGAACTTCCCGGAGTCGGGGGCTGCCATCTGCCCGGGCGTGCACGGCAACGCCTACCAGGCCTATGACAGTGCACAGAAGGTCAAGGGCCTGGGAGGAATTATTCTGCCGTTGCATGAGCTGGACGTGGCCGGGATGCATTTCTGAAAAGCTCCTCTCTTTAGAAACGGGTTTCAGAAAAAACCGCCCGCGCGCGGAATGAAGAAACTTCCAGGACACAAAAGCATTGTCAGGAGCCACTGAACTCGAACCAACACTGCTTTGTGCCACTTGGGACGATAACCCGGCACCTGCAAGCTTATGTCAATGATACTCAACATCTTCGGCGGCCTGGGGCTGTTTCTGCTCGGCATGTGGCTCATGACCGACGGCCTCAAGGTGGCCGCGGGGCAGGCCCTGCGCCAAATCCTCAAGTCCTGGACCGACACCCCGGTGCGGGGGCTGTTCTCCGGGTTTCTGATCACCTCCCTGGTCCAGTCCTCCAGTGCCGTGACCGTGGCCACCATCGGGTTCGTCAACGCCGGCATCCTGAGCCTGAAGCGGGCCATCGGGGTGATCTACGGCAGCAACCTCGGCACCACCACCACGGCCTGGCTGGTGGCCCTGGTGGGCTTTCACGTCAACATCAAGGTCATGGCCCTGCCCCTGATCGGCCTGGGCATGGTCCTGCACATCATAGCCCCTGGCACGCGCAAGGCCGCACTGGGCCACGCCCTGGCCGGGTTCGGGGTCTTCTTCCTGGGCATCGACGTGCTCAAGGGCGGGTTTGCCGGCCTGGATCAGGGCTGGACCACGGCCCTGCCGGCCGTCAGCGGCATGGTGGAGCAGCTGCTCTATCTCGGCCTGGGCATCCTGTTCACGGTCATGATGCAGTCTTCCAGCGCTGCCGTGGCCATCATCCTCACGGCCTCCTCCGGAGGTGTGGTCTCCCTGGCCAATGCGGCGGCCGCGGTTATCGGGGCCAACCTGGGCACGACCTCCACGGCCATGCTCTCGGTGATCGGGGCCACGCCCATGGCCAAACGCGTGGCCACGGCCCACGTCATCTTCAACCTGCTCACCGCTCTGGCCGCCTTTCTCATGCTGCCCCTGCTCATCGGGCTGATCGGGCGCATGGAGCTCTTCGCAGACCCCACCGCGAACATGCCCATCCTGCTGGCCCTGTTCCACACCACCTTCAACCTCCTGGGCATCGTGCTCATCCTGCCCGCGAGCCCCAGGCTGTCGGCCTTCCTTGCCACCCGTTTCCGCACCGCCGAGGAGGACGCATCCAAACCAAGGTACCTGGACGACAACGTGCTTTCCACCCCGTCACTGGCCCTGGACGCCCTGGCCCTGGAGGTCAACCGCATGTGGGCCATGGTCCGCCGGCTGAGCCTGGCCGCCATGCAGGGATCCCCTGCCAACGAGCGGCTCATCCAGCGCGAAACCATGGTCCTGGAGCGGCTGGGCAAAGAGATCAGCGACTTCACCGCCAAGCTGCAGCGCTCGGGTCTGTCCCAGCGCGTGGCCGAGGCGCTCCCGATCCTGCTGCGCGTGCAGCAGTACTTTCTCAGGGCCGGCGAGCTGAGTATTGACGTAGGCAGAAACGCGCGGGAGTTCAAGCAGATCAGACACCCCGTGCTGAGTCCGCGCATGGAAGAGTTGCACGAGAGGATCGCCGGCCTGCTCACCACAGCCGACCCGTGCAGCGCGGCCTTTTCAGAGCAGCGGGTCCGGGACGGGCTGGCCCAGGCCATCGCAACCCACCGGGACCTCAAGCGGCAGATCCTGGAGGAGAGCGCCCGGGGAGACCTCGACCTGGGGCAGATGGAGCTCCTGCTGGAGCGCTACAGCAACCTGCGCCGCCTCCTGGAGCAGGCAATCAAGGGCGTGATCTACCTGGCCTCCCTGAAGCCTACGGTTCACGCCATCTGCCCGAGCATGGAGTGAGGAAGCTCGAAGCTGGAAGGTGGAAGCTTGAAGCAAGAGCTGAACTCGGAAGAGGTAGGGAAGAAAGCCGAGGACTGGCATATCCTCCACAGCTTTATGCGGACGTAGGGAAGGTTGAGGAAAAAAAATTTTCGGGTCAACCATTCAAAACGTGGGAATCTTGCCTTCTATTCGTGGCGTAGGGGCACGTTGCACGTGCCCTTCTTCTTTTGTCGGTCATGACGCATCACTTGTGTCTTGCTTCCAGTTTCCCTCCTTCGCATAAAGCTACGGAGGGCAGGCCAGCTTCGAGCTTCCAGCTTTCACCTTCTTCTCTTGCCTCGAGCTTCAAGCTTCGAGCTTCCAGCTTCAACGCAGTCCCCCCTTCGCACAAGGCTACGGAGGGCAGGCCAGCGGGGATTTTTCAACATTCTTCCCTCTTTGCAGGCCGTTCAAAAACCACGCTGGCAAGGCGCTTTACCAAGGGCAAGGCCGAAGCGTATTCCCCATACGTGAGGGTTTGCCCTTGGTGAAGCAACGCAGTCCAGCGGGGATTTTTCAA
>CAZQOG010000131.1:0-7279 GCA_964594925.1 uncultured Desulfohalobiaceae bacterium | reverse complement strand
ATATACATGAACTTTTCAATTCATCCTTCATCCTTTTGACTTCATCCTTAAAATCGACCCCGTCGATTCCACAAAGGCTCCCTCCGGGTCTGGCGGGACCGCAGCAAGGCCCAAAAGGCAAAAAGGCGTAAATCAAAGGCAGAGATTCTTGAAAACCTATGTGTCCAGTTTTTCCAGGGTAGTCCACACCAAACGACTAAGAATCTTCCCTCCTGTTGTGCTGGGCAGAAGCAGGTGTGGTGCCAACAATGGAAGGCTTTCAAATCATAGGGATTTCGGAGTAGGACCTCTGTGCTGGTGCACAAAGCGTTGTGCAACGTGCCTATCTTTTGGTCCGGATTGGCTCAGCTCATGAGGGGCTTGCAGGCCGTGAGCTCAGGGTGGACGGGTGCGGGGCGGTCAGCGGGGGCAGGTCGGGGAAAAGGTGCAGGTGGGCTGCAAGTGGCTCAGGCCGACCTGGCCTTGGCGGGGCGTTCCTTGCGGGGCGGGGCAGGGGCTTTGCCGATCAGCTTTTGCAGGCTGGTGAAGCTCTGCTCCAGTGGGCAGGGCTCGCCCACGGACTGGCACAGGAAGGCGCGGATGGGGTCGATCATGTCCAGGGCCTGGTCGATCTGGGGGTTGCTGCCCCGGGCGTAGGCCCCGATGTTGACCATGTCCTCGACCCGGGAGTAGGTGGCCAGATGGCGGACCAGCTCCTGTCCCGCGCTGATTACGGATTCAGGCGTCACGTCGGGGCGCAGGCGGCTGACCGACTTGAGCACGTCGATGGACGGGTAGTGGCCCTGGTCGGCCAGGTCGCGGGAGAGCACGATGTGGCCGTCCAGGATGGAGCGCACCGCGTCGGAGACCGGCTCGTTGAAGTCGTCCCCTTCCACCAGCACGGTGTAGATGCCGGTGATGGAACCTTCCCGCGTCCGCCCGGCCCGTTCCAAGAGCTTGGGCAGGTGGGCGAACACCGTGGGGGTGTATCCCCTGGTAGTGGGCGGCTCGCCCGCGGCCAGGCCCACCTCGCGGGCGGCCATGGCAAAACGGGTCACCGAGTCCATCATCAGGATGACGTCGTTGCCCTGGTCGCGGAAGTACTCGGCCATGGCCGTGGCTGCGTAGGCCGCCCGGATGCGCACCAGGGGGGTGTGGTCGGAGGTGGCCACCACCAGCACGGAGCGGGCCATGCCCTCGGGCCCCAGGTCCTTTTCGATGAACTCGAGCACCTCCCTGCCCCGTTCCCCCACCAGGCAGATGACGTTGATTTCGGCCCGGGTGTAGCGGGCGATCATGCCCATCAGCGTGGACTTGCCCACCCCGGACCCGGCCATAATCCCCATCCGCTGCCCCTTGCCCAGGGTGAGCATGGAGTTGATGCAGCGGATGCCCACGTCCACGGGCTCGGAGATCCTGGGCCGCTTCAGAGGATTGATGGGCTTGGCGTACAGGGGGTAGTAGTCTTTGGGAGCGATGTCGCCCTTGTCGTCCAGGGGCTTGCCAAAGGGGTCCACGGTGCGTCCCAGGAAACGTTTCCCCACCGGGAACAAGGGGGGAGTGCCGGTGTTTTTGATCAGGCTTCCGGGCTTGATGCCCCGCATCTCCCCGTAGGGCATGAACAGCACGGTGCCGTCGCGAAAGCCCACCACCTCGGCCACCACGGGGGGGTCGCCGTTCTCTCCGCCCTGGATGTGGCAGATCGATCCAAGCGGGGCCTTGATGCCCCGGGCCTCCACCACCAGCCCCACCACCTTGGAGACCTTGCCGAAGCTCTGCACCGGGTTCAGGTCGGCCAGGTAGCGCAGGCTGCCTCTGAGATCCAGGGTCATCAGGTTTCCCCGTCCAGACTGAGCTTCTCGAGAATGGAGTCCACTGAGGACCAGCGCCCGGTCAGGGAGTTGTCCACCATGCCGTTCTCGCATTCAACCACCACGCCGCCCTGCTCCATGGAAGGGTCGGTGCGCACCCTGCAGTTGGCCAGGGCGGGGTGCTTGCCCGCGGCAGCGGTCAGGAGATCCTGCAGCACCGCCTTGTCGTCGGGGTGGCAGGCCATGCGCAGCTTGCGCTGGCTGTCCACCAGGAGCAGGGCCTCGTCCATGAGCCCTGCCAGGCATTCCTGGCGCCGCTGGGTGAGCTCCAGCTTGATGGTCTTTTCCACGGCCAGTCGGGTCAGGGAGACCAGGTCGCTGCGGAAGGCGCGGAGAATTTTTTCCTTTTCCCTGTCCAGGGAGTGCACCAGCTGCTCGATGCGTCGCTCCTGGTCCTGGCGTCCCTGCTGCACTCCGGCAAGGTACCCTTGGTCACGGGCCCTCCTGCGCAGGGCCTGGGCTTCCTGAAGGGCCTGGGAGATGATCTCCTTGGCCACGGACCTGGCTTTGTCGCGGACCCGGTCCAGGAACATGTCTTCTGCGGCCTGGCTGTGTCCGGATTTTCCATTGCGGGAACCGCCCGCATCCTCGATACCGTTCATGTTCAGGCCCACCACGATACGCTCCAGGCAGTGACGGCCGTCTTTCTTGGGACTAGACAAGGACATCTCCGCCACCTTTGGATGTGATCACAATGCGCCCTTCCGCCTCCAGCCGCCGCACTTCCTTGACGATGTTCTGCTGGGCGGCCTCCACGTCGGAGAGCTTGACCGGCCCCATGATCTCCAGGTCTTCGCGGATCATGGTGGCGGCGCGTTCGGAAAGGTTGCCGAAGAAGGTGTCCTTCATCTCCTCGGAAGCGCCCTTGAGGGCCAGGGTCAGGTCCTCGTTGCTGATCTCCTTGAGCAGCTCCCGGATGCCCCGGTCGTCCAGGGTCTTGATGTCCTCGAACACGAACATGAGCTGGCGGATGTCCTCGGCCATCTGGGCTGAATCCTCCTCGATCTCGGACAGGATCTCCTCCTCAGTGCTGCGGTCCACTGCATTGAGGATCTCGGCCACGGCATGGACACCGCCCACCTTGCGGCCTTCCGTGGCACCCATGGCGATGAGCTGGCTCTGCAGGGCCTTGTCCACCTCCAGGAGCATGTCCTCGGGCACGGTGTCCAGCTTTGCCAGGCGCATGAGCACCTCGGCCCGGACCCCGGTGGGCAGGCTCTGCAAAAGCTGGCTGGCATTGTCCGGGGGCAGGTGGCCGATGATCAGGGCCAGGGTCTGGGGGTGCTCGTTCCTGAGGATCTGGGCCAGGATCTTGGGGCTGACCGTCTCCAGTTCCTTGAAAGGCTGGGGGCCGGTGCCCATGTCCAGGGTGTCGAGAACGTACCTGGCGGTGTCCTGGTCCAGGTTCTGGGAGATCATCCTGCGCACCTGGTCAGGACCCCCGCGCAGCATCCCCTCGCCCGAGGAGATCTGCTTGTTGAACTCCTTGAGCACCTGCTCCACGGTCTCCTTGGGCACGGACTCCATCTCGGCCATGGAGCGGCTGATCCTGGTGATCTCCCGGCGGTCGAGCTGCTTGAAGACCCGGGTGGTGAACGCTTCCCCCAGGGCAAGCAGCAGCACCGCGGTTTTCTGTGCGCCGGTCAGAGTGCTCTCGGCCACGCTCACGCCTCCCCTTCACGCATCCATTTCTTGACCACGTTCACGGCAGAGTCAGGGTCCTGATCCACTGTCTGGCTGACCCGGTTCTGGATGTTTTCCAGACGCTTTTTCATGGCCAGGGCAGCCAGGTCTTCCGGCCCTTCGGACTCGCCCAGGGCCAGCCTGGCTGACTCGGAGAGCCCGGCCATGCCCACACCCCGACCCTGGCTGACCCGCGGCCTGAGCAGGGCCAGGACCAGGGGCCGCACCACCAGAATCAGAAACAGCAGCACGATCAAGGTGTTCAGCAAGGGCTTCCAGAACCTGGGCATGGTCTCGGCCATCTGGTCCATGAAAGAGGCCTGCTGGATCGCCGGCGGCGGGCCAAAGGCGATGTTGGAGACCTCGATGGCGTCGTCCCGCACGGAGTCGTAGCCAATGGCGCTTTGCACCAGCTGGGTGATGCGCTGCATGTCCTCATCGCTGCGGGGGACATAGACCGACTCCCCATCCCCGTTGGCCTCGTAGGTGCCGTCCACGATGACCGCGGCGCTGAGCCGGGTTATCTGGCCCACGGAGCCGATGATCTGGTGCTCCTCTTTGTTGATCTCGAAATTGGTGGTTGCCGAGCCGCGGGTCGTCTCCTGGGTGTTGCCCTGCCCGTTGACCGGGACCTGCCCGCCCACGGCAGGCTCGGGCACCCCCGCAGCCAGATTGGTGGTCCCGCTGGAGGTCTCATCAGAGGTCTGCTCGCTGCGCACAACCGCGCTGTCCGGGTCGTAGAGCTCCTTGTGGATGGTGCGGCGGTCAAAGTCCAGATCGGTGTTCACCTTGGCAATGACCCGGCCGGGGCCGATGATCGGGGTGAGCATCTGCTCGATGCGCTGCTCGTACTTGCGTTCCAGCCCGGCCTTGTACTCCAGCTGGGAGGAGCTCATGCCGTCAAGGGACTCCTCCCCGTCGGGCTGATAGAGGAGCGTGCCCATGGTGTCGGCCACGGTGATGGTGTCTCTGCTCAACCCCTCCACCCCGGAGGCCACCAGGTTGACCACGGACTGGACCTGCTTGGGGGAGAGCTCCCTGCCGGGGCGCAGCTCGAGCATGACCGAGGCCGAGGGTGGGAGCTGCTCCTCGATGAACAGGCTCCTGTCGGGCAGGACCAGGTGCACCCTGGCGCTTTCCACCGCGGGGATCTGGGAGATGGTGCGCGACAGCTCCCCCTGCAGGGCACGCTGGTAGTTGATCTGCTGCACAAAGTCGGTCTGGCCGATCTTGCTTTCGTCAAAGATCTCAAAGCCGATGCCCTGGCCGTGCAGCATGCCCTCGCCGGCCACCTTGAGGCGCATGTCGTAGACCTGGTCGGCCGGGACCAGGATGGTGCCCCCCCCATCCCTGAGCTGGTAGCTGACATTGTTCTTGTCCAGGGTCTGCACCACCCGGGAGGCGTCCTCGGAGTAGAGGTTGGCGTACAGGACCTGGTACTCGGTAACGTTGAGCCAGGTCACCAGGAGAAAAAAGGCCACCAGCACAGAGGCCAGGAGCCCGCCGATGAGCACCCGCTGGGCCAGGGTGGAGCGGCTCCAGAGAGTGGTTGCGCGGTCAGTGGCAGAGTTCAGCAAGCCGGCCATTGGTCATCCTCCACAAAATACACGGTAACGCATGGGTAGCGAAAAGGGCAGGGTCGCCTAAAAGGGCATCCGCATCAGCTCGCGATAGGCCTCGAGCACCTTGTTGCGCACGGCAGTGGTCATGGACATGGCTATGCCAGACTTCTGCAGGGTGATCATCAGCTCATGCACGTTTTCGGATTTGCCAGTGGCGATATCCTCGATCATGGACGCCTTCTGCAGCGAGAGGTTGTTGACCTGCCGCAGTGACTTGCCCAGAGTTTCGGTGAAGCCCTGGGCACCCGCTTCCTGGCTGCGGCCCGACTTGTCCTGGTCCAGGTCCCGGGCCGTGTTCAGTGCGCTCGTGTAGGCCTTGAGCGCCAGGGGTGAAATGGCCATGAGTTCTCCTCCCTGTTAGCGGCCGAGCTCCAGGGCCTTGTTGAACATTGACTTGATGGAGGTGATGCTGGCCACGTTGGCCTCGTAGGAGCGGATGGCGGTGATCATGTTGGCCATCTCCTCCATGGCGTTGATGTCCGGGTAGCTGACGTACCCCTCGGCGTTCGCATCGGGGTGGCCGGGGTCATAGACCTGCTTGAAGGGGCGGGTGTCGGTGACCACGCCGGCCACCTTGACGCCTTGGGCCTCCCGGTCGAGGGCGGACTGCATGGCCCTGGAAAAGGGAGATTCAACGGGCGAGGAGCGAAAGACGCAGCTCTTGCGGCGGTAGGCCCCGCCTTCGGGAGTCCGGGTGGTGTTGACGTTGGCCATGTTCATGGAGATGACGTTCAAGTGCGTGCGCTCGGCACTCAGGCCCGATGCAGCGATGTCCAGAGCGGTCAAAAAATCCATCAGCGCGCTCCTTGGGTGATGATGTCCTTCATGCCCGTGAAGTTGTTGTGCAGGATGGTGGACACGGCATTGTAGAGCATGGTGTTCTTGGCCATGGCGGCCATTTCCTTGTCCAGGTCGACGGAGTCAAGGCCCTGGACCAGGCGGGCAGCCGGCTCCTGCACCACCCGGGAACTTTGTGCTCCCGGGGAAAAGGCCACGGGCATGTGACGGGGGTTGGTTTTGGTCATCCGGCCCGGGCCGTTGCTTTCCAGAGCGGCCTGCAGCTGGTCCTCGAACTCGAGCCGCTTGGCCTGGTATCCCGGGGTCTTGATGTTGGCCAGGTTGGAGGCGACGACATTTTGACGTTGCAGCCTGAAGTCCATGGCCTTGGCCGCTACAGCCAGGTGGTCGGGGAAAAGGCTTTTCACGAGGTGGCTCCTTTGTTGGCTGAGGATCCCGGCCCGTTGTCCGCAAGGGACCGGATTCCTGCTCTCGGGTTGTTGATAGCAACTCCCGTTCCAATCCCGTCAGCCGCCCCCCAGGGGGTGGGCCGCCCCCCAAGCACAGCAAGAAACGCACAGGGGGGCCTTGCAGTTCCGGCGCGGTGCTCTGCCCGTGAAGAAGTGTCTTTTGGCATACGCGATGCAGGTCAACCGGCTGACCACAACATTTCTGCAGGGTCTGGTTCCTGCGGACACGTCACCGGGAGGACGGCAGATGAGCAATCTTGATTACGAGATCAACAAAGAGCTTGGCGAGTGCTATCTGTTCATGGGCGAAATCGACAAGGCCGAGGAGTACTACACCAAGGCCGTGAACAGTAACGGCAGCCACGCCGATCCCTATCTGGGACTGGCCACCATCGCACTGCAGCGGGGGGAGCTGGACCAGGCCCACACCCTCTACGGCAAGGCAGCGGGTATCAAGGCCGAGGACAAGTCCCTGGCCGGGCTGGCCATGGTGGAGATGGAGCTGGGCCGGCACGAGGAAGGATTTGCGCACTACCGCCAGGCCCTGCAGCACAACCCCCAGAACCTCATTGCCATGTTGGGGCTTATCCAGGCGGCCCATGTCCTGAACCTTCTGGAAGACATTCTCCCCGCGATGGAGGATTTTCTGCAGCTGGAGCCGGACAGGCAGGAGGTCAGGTTTGCCCTGGCAGGCTGCCTGGTCAGCCTGGGCAAAGGTCAGGAGGCGGTCCCCCATCTGGAGCGGATCCTGCAGCAAAATCCGGACAACAGCCAGGCCCGGGAGCTTCTCGACCGTTTGGGGTGATTCGGCTGTACGAAGTTCGTTGCTCCATTTCCGGCAATTTCTGCCGTGTCCTCGACGCCCCCTTTTTCAGCG
>CAZQOG010000130.1:0-7309 GCA_964594925.1 uncultured Desulfohalobiaceae bacterium | reverse complement strand
GGCCGGAAACTTCTCCTTCTACTTCCTGAGCATCGCAGAGGGCAGCGTCGCGGTTGCGGCGACCCTGATGTACTGCGCACCGGTGTTCGTCTATCTCATATCCTTCGGACTCAAGCTCGAAAGTCCCTCCCCGGTCAAGTGGGCCGCGGTCTTGGTGGTCATTCTCGGCATCGTGCTGCTGACACGCATTTACGACGTCGGCTCCGGGGGCTTTACCCCTGTCGGCATCGGTTCCGGGCTGCTGGCGGGACTGTCCTACGCGGTGTTCATTTTCGGCTTCAAGTATGCGGCGCAGTACGGAAGCGCCCAGGCGATTCTGGCCATAGCCTTCACCGTGCTGGGGGCCGTTCTCATCTGGCCGGGCGATACCGGGCAGACCGTTGCAGTCTTGACCACGCCGGATTGGCCCCTGTTCACGGTATTGGGTGTGCTTGGCGCTGGAGTGTCGTTCATCCTGTATATCGTCGGCCTCAACAACACCGAGCCTACCGTGGCCTCGACCGTGGCCGTGATCGAGCCGGTCACGGCGGCGATGTTCGGTGTCGTGGTCTTGAAGGAAAGCCTGGCCGGAGTGCAGATCGTGGGCATGGTACTGATTCTGGTCACAGTGACCGCGCTCAGTGCATATTCACGCTACCGGCAGCCGCCATCAGACGTACCCGTTGCCAGGTAACCCTTGAATCTGGACGCCGCAGGGGCATTGACATTGTCCCTGAGCCGAACAGGCGGTTTTGGGTCATATCAAGTGGCTGGCTCGGCCCTGCCCAGCGTCACAGTTTTCGGCTTGTGACTTTTACATATTGACCGAATCGAACGAAACGGCCAATTTGTGCGAAACAACGGGGTTTGAAACCAGGAGTGCTGCTGTGCGGATCTATACTGCAAATGAAGCCAAGACCCGTTTCGGTGAGTTCATTGATCAAGCACAACGCGAGCCCGTGCAGGTCATGCGCCATGGCCGGGTGGTGGGTGTGATGGTCAGCGCTCAGGATTATGAGGAAATGCGCGCCTTTTACGCCGACCGGCTGCGGCGCACTCTGGACGAGGCTGCGGATACAGCGGCTGAAGCAGGGATGACGCCTGAAATCCTGGACGGCCTGCTGGCGGATGAAAGCTGAACACGCAGGGGCTGCTCTGCCTTTGGTGGTCCTGGACACCAATGGCTGGATCAGTGCTGCGCTCACCAAGGGAGGCGCACCCGCCCGTGTGGTGCGGCACGTGCTCGGGCACGGACTTCCCGTCTTTTCCCCGCCCACCTTTGCCGAGCTCGAGTCCCGCCTCTGGATGCCCAAGTTCGACCGGTTTCTCTCTCTGGAGCTGAGACGCCGCATCCTGCACGACGCGAGCGCCGCAGCTCACTGGGTGGATATCCCGCTGAAGAGTTCATCCACCACATACAGCCGTGACCGCGACGACGACATGTTCATACACACGGCACTGGCTGCCAAAGCCCCCTGGTTGATCAGCGGAGATCGGGACCTGCTTGATCTGCCAGCCATCAAGGGTCTGGTCATCCTTTCCCCGAAAGCGGCTCTGCAACTGGATGAGCCTCCATGGGGCAAGGACAAATCCTAGGAAAGCCTCCCTGCCAGATCTTCACACCTGCAAACAGGCCTCAAACCACAAAATGGCGGGAAAAAGCATGAAACACTTCATCATCTGGGCGATAGGGATCACCCTGCTTGTAGCTGGTGCGGCCTGGGCGGACGGTGAGGCCGTCAGGGTCGAGCAGCTGGCCAAGAGCACCTCAAGCTGGAACGGAAGCCCCCTGCCGGCCTACCCCGAGGGCGCCCCGGAGGTGACGATCCTGCGCATCCACATCCCGTCCGGGGCCACCCTGCCCCTGCACGAGCACCCGGTGATCAACGCCGGGGTGTTGCTCAAGGGCGAGCTGACCGTGACCACACAGGACGGCGCGGCCCTGCACCTCACGGCCGGGGACCCCATCGTGGAGGTGGTCGACACCTGGCACTCCGGCCGCAACAACGGCCACGAAACAACGGAAATCATCGTCTTCTACGCCGGTGTCAGGGGCGAACCAATCACCGTAAAAAAATAATCCCTTGGACGATTTATTCAATAGAATAAGACCATATACCGATGTCCTGGCCCAATGATTCCTCAACCGGCCGCGATTTTCGAAGTGGCCTGCTTTCTTGAGTCCCAGTCAATGAGCCGATAGCCTTGCTTTCTAGAGATGCTGTACACAACCCTGAACAGTGGTAGAAAGCCTGATCGGAAAAGGAGGGGCCCATGACCCGCCCGGAGCAGCTGACGCGACGGTCTCAAGCAGCGACCATCTCCCGGCACCACGCTTTCGCGCTGGTGGATCGGGACCTGATCCTCGCCAAGGCCCGGGACGCCGCTGCCACCCCCCGCAAACGGGAGATCCACGTCCTGCACAGCGGGGACCAGGATCCCTTGCAGCGCATGCTCAACGCAATCCAGCCTTCCACCTACGTCCAACCCCACCGCCACCTGCACCCCCCTAAAGCCGAGTCCTTTGTCCTGCTCCAGGGGCAAGCCGGGATCGTCATCTTCGACGACCACGGTGAGGTGGTGGACAAAGGCTTGGCACTCCTGGACCAAAACCACGGAGTTGTTGCCGTGGACGTACGGGAAGGGGTCTGGCACACGCTTGTGGCCCTGGCTCCTGAAACCGTGCTCTTCGAGGTCAAACCCGGCCCCTACCACGCACCCCGGGACAAGAATCTCACCCCCTGGTCACCGAATCCCGACCACCCCGGGGCACTGCCCTACCTGGCTGATCTCGAAGACCGCTTGCGAATCTTCTGGAAGCTTCCCCAAAGACAGTGGAAGCCATAGCCATGACCATGCTGATCACCGGAAAAGGTGGACACGGACCCACTGCTCCACCCACAGCGCCGCCATGCCCGCCGCAATGGTCAGCAGGATGTTCTTGCTCTTCCAGGCCACCAGGCCGGCGATCAGGCCGGGGAGGAGGCGGTCGTTGGGCAGCGCCGGGGTTTGGGCGCCCTGGGGGATGAGGATGGCGGGGGCGACCAGGGAGGCCAGCACGGCCGAGGGAATGGGTTTGAGCAGCCGGGTCAGGGTGTGGGTGCGCCGGACCCCGCCCAGCACGGACAGGAAGGAGAAGCGGATCAAAAAGGTGCCCGCCCCCAGGAGCAGGACCATGGGCCAGTAGTTGTCCGGCAGGGTCACTGTGCCCTCTTCCCGGCCGCAAAGCCGGCCGCGATGCCCGAGACCGCCCCGGCCATGATCCACAGGTTGTAGGGCAGCCGAAAACAGGCCACTGCCACCGAGGCCGAGACCACCGCCGCCACCAGGTCGCTTGAGTCCCGGACAACAGGCACCAGCAGGGCCATGAAGGTCAGGGGCACGGCGAACTCCAGGTTCAGGTCGGGGGGGAGCCCTGCGCCGAGCAGCCCTCCGATCACCGTGAACACGCAGTAGACCACCAGCAGTGTGGTCCCGGCCCCGACATAGAACCAGGGCTTGAGCGCGTCAGGATAGCCGCCCCGGAAGCGGTTGATGGACAGGGCATAAGCCTGGTCGGTCAAAAGGTAGGCCAGCACGGCCTTGGTGCCCAGGGAACGGGTGGCGAATTGGGGGGCCAGTGAGGCGCTGTACATGAGAAAACGCAGGTTGATGATCAGCCCTGTGCCCACCACGATGACCAGGGGGGCCTGCTGGGCAAAGAGCTCCATGGCCGCGAGCTGCGAGGCCCCGGCCAGCACGATCAGGGACATGAGCAGCGACCCGGCGGCGCCCATGCCGGCTTTGGCACCGGCCACGCCGACAACCAGCCCGAAGGGCACCACCCCGATCAGGATCGGCCCCATGGCCCGAATGCCCTGCTGCAATGCCGTAAGGCGCGCACTCGCTTCATCCATGCGGTTCCCCTCCGTACCGTAATGGGTAAGCTGGGTGTTTACACGCGAACAGCCGCAATGCACAGCGAAAATGTCACGGGACGACCCTGGCGGTCAAAACAATGGGGCAGACCCCCGTGGCAGGAATGGACCGTGGGGCATGCCCCGAAGGGGTGGGAAGGGTATCTGGCTCTCAGGGTCTTCCAGCCGAAGAGGTCTGTCAAAAAAAACGGCCGCGTCCCGGGGTGGAGCTACTCCCTGCCGGAAGACGCCGCTGGCTGAACAGCACTTCTGGCCAAGGCTTTCGAACCTCTTTGCTACCCCCGCTTGCTCACGAAACGGTTCACCAGCGGCAGGACCCGGGACTGGCTGCCATAGCCGGAGAGACGGGTGTGCTCCCTGCGCAGCCTGTGCAGGTCGTTGCTGAGCCGGGCATGGAGCGACCTGGCCTCATCCATCAGCCGTCCCTGCAGCTTCCTGAGCTGCTCCAGCTTTTCCCCGATGGCCTCCGAGGAAAGCGCCCCGCTGCTGTTGCCAAGACACGACTCCTGTACAGTCAGCCGCTTGGCGGCCAGTGCAAAGGCCGCCTCCACATTGCCCGCCTCCAGCGCATCGGATTCCTGAACGGCCAGCTCCAGGGCCTGATCCAGCACGGTCGTGTCACTGCCCATTGCCATTCCCTGCACAGTGCTTTTTGACATCCTTCCGGAGGTCGGCCACGATCTGCTTCCATCCATTGACCGCGGGAAGGTACTCATACTCCAGCAGATCGGCCAGCAGGATCCAGTCCCCGCTCTCCTGAACCTCCAGCATCTCCGTGACCAGGTCGGAAAACTCGTCGGCAGTCTGGCTGAACAGCTCTCCCTCCTGCAACCCGTACTTCTCGCGCAGCACCGAGACCATGGCCAGGAAGTCCCTGGTGACCTCCAGGAGGTCCTGGTACATGTCCAGCGCCTCGGCCTCGTCGGCCTGACGGAAGAGGTCGGCCACGCGCCTTCCTCCATCGCTCATGAGCTGGACGACCTTGTACAGCTCCCGGGCGATATCAACTGCCAGCTCGGGCACGGTTACGGTCTTGATCTCCAGCCGCTCGATGTCCTGGACATCATAGTCCTCGGCCTGGTGGGGGTAGATCTCGGAAAAGGGCTCCTCATTGACGATGACGTCGGTGACCACGCGCTCCGTCATGTTGTCCCTGGCTGCGACCTTGACCAGGATCTCTTCCAGGTTGCCGTAGTTGGCAAGGCTCAGCTCGCTTTCCCGTCCATCGATGACAATCATCTGTTTGACTCCTTGGCTTTGTTTTTTGGGCACATCCCGCCTGCTTGGGCAGTATTTACAAGTTCCGTGCCGCACCATCCCGGTTGCGGCCCATCGTAAGCGCCTCCAGGGCGGTCCGGCAAAGCTCCCGGTAACGCTCCACCAAGCCCCGGAACTCTCCAAGGTCACGGCTGGATTGCTGGGTCTGCTGCTGCCAGAGCAGCCCCAGGACACCCAGGTGCTCGCTGTGCTCCCAGAGCTGCTGCACCTGGTGCACGGTTGCCAGCACCTTGTTCTTGAATGCCGGCAGGGGGGAGCGTTGCAAAACCTTGAGCTGCTCGTCCAGAAGCCGCAGCAGCTGCCCGCCATGATCCAGGGCCGAAGCAATGTCCTCGAAGGCGGAGTCGCTGAGCCGTGGCACGGGCAGCCTGACCGTGTCCAAGGGCTGCTGGTCCAGGAAGTCGCGGTACAGGGCTCGCTGCAGACGTATCCACTGGGTTCTGTCTGATGTTTCGTGGCCGGACAGGGAAACAAGATCGTGGAACCCGAGGTGGTCGTGGGCAGTCCGCCAGACACGGGCCGGAACCCGGCCCAGGGCCGGATGTGCGCCAGGCTGCCCCTCGGGGTGGAGGAGCGCTTCCAGGCAGGTGCACACGGCCTCCGGGGAAATGGCTCTGCGGCAGCCGTGGCCACGCTCGCAGGAGCTGGAAAAATCACAAGGGTGGCACGCAAGGTCTGGCTCGAGGCAGATGTTTCCAGTACTGAACGGCCCGGTGTCCCAGGGCTGGGCAGTGGCCAGAAACAGGGCCAGCACGGGTATGTCCAGGCCAGCTGCCAGGTGCATGGTCCCGGTGTCGTTGCTGACCAGGGCCTGCATGTGCAGGAGCACCCCTGCCAGCTCGACCAGGCTCGTCTCCCCCACCAGGTCGACATACGGGGCGCGGCTTGCACCCGCATAGCCCTGCGAGAGCCCTCGCTCCGACGCAGCCCCCAGCAGCACCGGGCACAGGGAAAATTTTTCCCAGACCAGACCCCCGAGCAGCGCAAAATATTCCTCGGGCCAGCACCGGTCGCTGCTGCTGGCCCCGAGCTGAAAAGCCACGAAGCCACTGCACTCAGGTGGTGCTGCCGCGGCAAGCTTGTCCCTGGCCGCAGCCTGAACCCCGGATGAGGGACGGGCCAGCTGGTAGGGACGCGGCTCAGATCCCAACCCTGCGACCCGCCACAACAGGTCCACTATGTTGAAGGGGCTCGAGCCGCGCTTGGTCGAGGAAACCTGGAGAAAGGTGGCCCAGGGGGTGGAGCTGGACCCGAACCCGTAGCCATCCACTGAGAACCCGTCCACGCCGTCCTGTCCCAGAAGCCGCGACAGGAGCCGGGCCGCCAGGGAAGGGGTCAGGTTGACCAGCCTCTCCCCCCCTGCACAGCTGGTGCTTTTCTCGAGCCAGGTCCACAGGCCGCCCAAAGCTTCCTTCCACTCCCGGTCCAGGGCGGCCAGCCATTTGGCCCCCTCCACAGGATGGACCGCCGCAAGGCCGCGCAGCAGGTCCGTTGCCAGGGCAAAGTTCCCCAGACAGACCAGCCCGGAGCCTTCCCCGCCTCTGGAAAGCGCAGACAGCACGGCCTGGGTCTGGAGCAGATCCCCAAAGCGGGTCATATTCATGACACAGTTGCTCACGTTCTTGCCCAAGCAAGATCCGAACCTAGCTCAATGGCCCGGTCAGTGCCTGTTGTTGCAATTGGGGGCGAGGTGAACTATCGAACCCTGTCACCCTCTGTTACCCATTGACCAGCCGCCAGGCCGGGGCCGACGCCCTGCAGCATATTTCCATGGAGGATTGTATGGCACTGTTCACAAAGGAAGAGGCGCTTTCCTACCATTCCACAGGACGCCAGGGAAAGCTCGAGGTGGTTCCGATCAAGCCCTGCACCACGCAGAAGCACCTCTCCATGGCCTACACACCGGGAGTGGCCGAGACCTGCAAGGCCATCCACGCCGACCCTGAAAAGGCCTACGAATACACCAACAAGGGCAACCTGGTAGCCGTGGTCTCCAACGGCACTGCCGTGCTCGGGCTGGGCAACATCGGCCCCCTGGCGGGCAAGCCGGTCATGGAGGGCAAGGGCGTCCTGTTCAAGACCTTTGCCGACGTGGATGTCTACGACATCAACCTGGCCGTCACCGACCCCGAGCA
>CAZQOG010000129.1:0-7324 GCA_964594925.1 uncultured Desulfohalobiaceae bacterium | reverse complement strand
TGAACCACGGGCAGGGCCGCCTGGATTATGATGGGACCGTGGTCCAGCTCCTCGTCCACGAAGTGCACGGTGGGGCCGGCCAGCTTGACGCCGTACTCGGCAGCGTCGCGCTGGCCGTGGGTGCCGGGGAAGCTGGGCAGCAGGGCCGGGTGGATGTTCAGGATCCTGTTCCTGAACCCGTCCACGAACAGGGGGCTCAGAAACCGCATGTACCCTGCCAGGACCACGGCTTCAGCACCGGCTTCCATGACCGCGGCCATGACTGCCCGCTCGTGGGACCCCCTGTCCGGAAAATCCACGTGGTCCAGGGTATGGCCGGGAATCCCGTGCTTCCGGGCCCGCTCCAGGCCGTAGGCTCCCGGGTTGTTGGAAATCACCAGCCTGATATCCGCATCCAGCATCCCCTCCTCGACCCTGTCGATCATGGCCTGGAGGTTGGAGCCCCCACCGGAAACGAGCACCGCGATGGGAAATGACATCTGTTTTTTCTCCTGGGGTCGAAAAAAGTTCGAAGGCTGCAGTTCGAAATTCGAAGGAAGAACCAAGCCTTTATCCCACAGCCACCCCCCCTCCAGGGCGGATGCGCAAATCTCTCTTCTTGCTTTCAGCTTTCAGCTTTCAGCTTTGAGCTTTGAGCCTTCAACTCTTTCCCTTCCTTCGAACTTCCGACTTCGAACTTCGAGCTCAAATGTCCGCCAACGCTTTGGCAAGCGCGGGGATGGTGTAGTCGTCCGGCATGATGTCGGTGGAGAACCCATACCCTGAAAGTGTCTGGGCGGTCACCGGGCCGATGCAGGCCAGCTTGACCCGGTCGGGAACGAAACGGCTGAGCGCCTCCCTGTCCACCAGCTCGAAGAAGTTCTCCACCGTTGAGGAGCTGGTGAAGGTCACGCAGTGGATGCTGCCCTGCTCCAATCCGTCCAGGATGGCCTGGCCGCTCTCCTGGACCAGGGAGGTCTGGTAGACGGGCAGGATGGTCACCTCCGCCCCGGCCCGGAGGAGCTCCTGCGGCAGCACCTCCCTGGCCTTGAGCGCCCTGGGGATGAGCACCTTTTTCCCGGCCACCCCGAGCTCGAGCAATCCTTGCACGACGTGCTCGGCCACGTACTTGTCGGGAACGAAGTCCGCAGAGACGCCCTGTGCCCTGAGGGCGTCGGCAGTGGCCGGGCCGATGGCCGCCACCATGCGCCCGCCCAGGGCGCGGCTGTCCAGTCCAAGTCCCTCCAGCTGCCGCCAGAAATGCTTTACCCCGTTGACCGAGGTGAACACCAGCCAGTCGTAGGCGGCGAGGTCCTGAATGGCCCCTTGGACTGCCTGGTAATCGGGCATGGGGTCGATCCGGATGGTCGGGAACTCGAAGCAGCACCCCCCCATCTCCTCCACCAGCTCCACCAGCTGGCTGGCCTGCTCCCTGGCCCTGGTGACCACCACGCCTTTGTTCAACAACGGTCTCTTCTCGAACCACTCCAGCTTGGGCTTCAAGGAACAGACCCCGCCGACAACGATGATCGAGGGGGCCTTGAACTCCCTCTTCGCAGCCTCTTCCGCCACGTGCTCCAGGGTGGAGAGAAACGACTCCTGGTTGCAACGGGTCCCCCAGCGGACAAGCGCCACAGGTGTGTCCTTGGCCCTTCCGTGGTGCATCAGGCTCTCCGCGATCATGGGCAGGTTCTTGACGCCCATGTAGAAGACCAGGGTAGAGGAGGAGCGCGCGTAGACCTCCCAGCTGTGCCCGCTGGTCTCCTTGGTCGGGTCCTCGTGTCCGGTGATGAAGCAGACCGAGGTGGTGTGGTCGCGGTGGGTGACCGGAATACCGGCATAGGCCGGGGCGGCCACCCCGGCTGTTATTCCCGGGACCACCTCGAAGTCGACTCCGGCCTCCACCAGCTCCTCGGCCTCCTCGCCGCCCCGCCCGAAGACATAGGGGTCGCCGCCCTTGAGCCGGCACACCGTCCTGCCTTCCCGGGCCTTGGCAATGATCAGCTCGTTGATCTTGTCCTGGGGCAAAGTGTGTTCCCCACCCTTCTTGCCCACGTAGAAGACCTCCGCTTCCGGCCGGCACCAGCTCAAAAACTCCTCGTTGGCCAGGTAGTCGTAGATCATGACGTCGCAGGTCTCGATGACTTTTTTGGCCTTGAGCGTCAGCAGCCCCGGGTCTCCAGGGCCGGATCCAACAAGATAGACTTTGGACATGGTCGTTCCGTTCTCAGAGGATTATTTGCAGTGACACGCTTTCCTTAACAGTCTGTTGAAAAAGTCCTTTCCAGCAGGCCGTTCAAAAACCTCGCTGGCAAGGCGCAAAAAAAGTTCAAGGCCGAAGCGTATTTAGCATACGTGAGGGTTTGAACTTTTTTTTTGCAACGCAGTCCAGCGGGGATTTTTCAACGGCCTGTTAAGAGCCTGTTGCGCTTCTGAGCCGCCTTTGCAAAGCGACCAGCTTTTCCTTCTTCTCCTGCATCTCCGCCTTCTTGGCCTGCTCCTTGACGACAACATCTTCCGGTGCCTTGTTCAAAAAGCCCGGGTTGGCCAGCTTTTTGGAGACCCCTTCCAGGGCCTTGTCGAGCTTGGCCAGCTCCTTGTCCAGGCGGGCCAGCTCAGCCTCGAAGTCCACCACCCCCTGCAACGGGACATACACCTCGTGGCCCCGGACCACTGCCGTGCCCGAGACCCTGGGACCCTGCACGTCTGGACCGATGGTTATTGACCCGATCCGGGCCAGGGTGCGGATCAGCTCCTGGTTCTCGGTCAGCAGCCTGCGGTCGGTCTCGTCCGTGGTCCTGACCAGCAGGTCGAGCTGCCGGGCCGGCTCGATCAGCAGCTCGGTCCGGATGTTGCGGATGCTGGAGACCACGTCCATGAACAGCTCCATCCGGTCCTGGGCCCTGGTGTCCAGAAGCTCTTCGTGGATTTCGGGCAAGGCCACGGTGGCCGCATCCCTGCTCCGGTCATCGCCCTCCGGGCGCGGCAGGACGGACCAGATCTCCTGGGTGATGAACGGTGTGACCGGGTGGAGCAGGAGCAGGGTTTCGGAGAGCACGGTCCAGAGCACCCTCTGGGTGGCGGCCTTTGCTTCCTCGTCCTGACCGGAAAGGGTCGGCTTGATCATCTCCAGGTACCAGTCGCAGAACTCCGACCACACGAACCTGTACAATGTCTGGGCCATGTCGTTGAAGCGGTACTCCTCGATGGACTGCCTGACCGCGGACTTGGTCTCCTGGAGCCTGTGCAGGATCCAGGAGTTGGCCAGCCCCGGGGCGTGCCCCAGGCTCGTGTCCGGAATGGTCCCGGGCAGGTTCATGAGGGCGAAGCGCGAGGCATTCCAGATCTTGTTCATGAAATGCCTGTACCCCTCGATGCGCTGCTCGGAGAGCTTGATGTCCCTCCCCATGGCGGCGAAGGAGGCCAGGGTGAAGCGCAGGGCGTCCGCGCCGTAGGCATCGATGGTGTCCAGGGGATCGATGACGTTTCCGGTGGACTTGGACATCTTCTTGCCCTGCTCGTCCCGGACCAGGGCATGGATGTAGACATCCTTGAAGGGGGGCTGGCCCATGAAGTGCAACCCCATCATCATCATCCTGGCCACCCAGAAGAACAGGATGTCAAACCCGGTCACCAGGCAGGACGTGGGGTAGTAGCGGGCCAGCTCCCTGGTCTGGTCGGGCCAGCCCAGGGTGGAGAAGGGCCACAGGGCTGAGGAGAACCAGGTGTCCAGCACGTCCTCTTCCTGGACGATGGCCGTGCTGCCGCAGTGGCCGCAGGCGGTGGGATCCTCCACGGCCACGGTCAGCTCCCCGCACTCCCCGCAGGTCCAGGCCGGGATGCGGTGCCCCCACCAGATCTGGCGGGAGATGCACCAGTCCCTGATGTTGTCCAGCCAGTCGTAGTAGGTCCTGGCCCAGTGCTCCGGGTAGATCCGGGTCTGCTCCGGCACGGCTGCCCGTGCTGGGCCGGCCAGGGGTTTCATGGACACGAACCACTGGGTGGAGACATGGGGTTCAATGACCGACTTGCAGCGGTAGCAGGCCCCGATCGAGTGCTCGTGTTCGACCACATCGAGCAAAAGGTCCTGCTCCCTGAGGTCCGACACCACTGCCTTCCTGGCCTCGTCCTTGTGCAGCCCCCGGTACTTCTCAGGGGCGTTTTCATTGACAAACCCCTTCTCGTCCAGAATGGGGAGCACCTCCAGGTCGTGCTTCCGGCCCAGCTCCCAGTCGTTGACGTCATGCCCCGGGGTGACCTTGAGACAGCCGGTGCCGAACTCCATGTCCACGTACCTGTCCCCGATGACCGGCAGCTTGCGCCCTACAAGGGGCAGCACCACATAGCGGCCGATGAGCCCGTTGAAACGGTCGTCATCCGGATTGACCGCCACGGCCGTGTCGCCGAGCATGGTCTCCGGCCTGGTGGTGGCCACCACCACGTGGCCCGGGCCGTCGGCCAGAGGGTACCTGATGTGGTAGAGGTGGCCGGAACGGGGCTCGTGCTCCACCTCATCGTCGGCCAGGGCGGTGTGGCAGCGGTTGCACCAGTTGATGATGTACTTGCCCTTGTAGATAAGGCCCTGCTCGAAGAGCTGCACGAACACCCTGCGCACGGCCCTGGCCCGTTGCTCGTCCAGGGTGAAGCAAACCCGCGTCCAGTCCACGGATGCGCCCATGCGCCTGATCTGGCCGAGGATGAAGTCCCCCTTCTCCTCCTTCCACTCCCAGACCCGCTCGATGAACTTCTCCCGTCCCAGGTCGTGCCTGGTCAGCCCTTCCTGGTTGAGCTGCCGCTCGATCACGTTCTGGGTGGCGATGCCGGCGTGGTCGGTGCCCGGAACCCAGAGCACGTTGTCCCCTTTCTGCCGGTGGAAGCGGCACAGGATGTCCTGCAGGGTCAGGTTGAGGGCATGCCCCATGTGCAACACCCCGGTCACGTTGGGCGGGGGGATGACGATGGTGTATGCCGGACCCGGGTCATCGGGATCCGGCGTGAAGGTCTGGTTCTCCACCCAGTGTGCGCTCCAGCGGCGCTCCACCTCCTGGGGCTCGTATCCTTTGGGGAGATCGGGAGTGGCCATTCGTTGCTTCCTTGCTCTGAAAGATTTGTCCGCACATGCAGGAGCGCCGCATGCGGCTTCCGGCCCACGTCCCGTGCGCCGGGAATGTGGTCCTCTTGCCCGGCGCATCCCCGGCTGATAGAAAAAAACAATGCCCGACAGCTTAATCCGCACCCCTGACAAGTCAATCCTGGCCATGCTCTGGGACGACTCCCACCTCTGGGGTCTGATGCTTAGGCGCGCCCTGGTCCACTTCGGCATCCCCCACAAAATTGTTCACAGCCGCGACATTGCCGCAGGGGACCTGGACAGGCTTCGGCCCGGGGCGCTCCTGGTCCCGGGGGGGTGGGCCAGGCGCAAGTCCGCATCCCTGGGTGAACGGGGAAGACATGCCATCAAAGCGTACGTGGCGCAAGGCGGCACCTACCTTGGCTTTTGCGGCGGGGCCGGGCTGGCCCTGGACGACCCGGCAAGCGACCACTGCGGCCTTGGCCTCTGCCCGTGGGGGCGCAAGCCCATGTCCCGGCGCCTGGTCAACTGCAGCGGCCATGTCCATCTCAGGCTGAACGGCAGCTTTGCCCCGCCGGCTGCCCACACCCCAGACACGGTGCTGGCCCCGGTCTGGTGGCCCTCCCAGTTTGAGCCCACTGCCCACGGAAACATCGATGTCCTGGCCAGCTACGGGTATCCGGCTGAGGACTTCTGGGTGGCCGACCTTCCCATGCAGCAGCTAGCAGGACAGGGCCTGTCCAAGTGGGAAGAGCTCTACGGCATCAATCTCGACCCTGTCTTTCTCCAGGACGAGCCCTGCGTGATCAGCGGGGCGTACGGCACGGGCCGCTACCTGCTCAGCTACGCCCACCTGGAGACGCCTGACTCGCCACAGGCCAATGCCTGGCTCTTCGAGCTCCTGGCCGGGATGGCGGGGCACCCTTGCGGACACGAGGACCCGTCCATCCCGGAGTGGGACCTGACCGGGGTGCCCGTGGTCTGGGACCACCCCGTTCTTCGGCACCTCTGGGAAAATCTGACTGCCGTCCTGGAGGTCGGGCAACAGAACTTTCTGTTCTCCCGGCGCAAGGGGTGGCTTCTCGGCTGGCGCCGGGGGGTGCCAGGGTTCGCCCTGAACACGCTCCTGGCCCTCACAGGGCAGTGCATGTCCCTTGAGCCGACAAAAGGCAGTGAAAAGTGGCTTCGCATGCATGCGGCTCAACTCCGGGGACTTGCCGAGCTGGTCCACGAGCTCTTCACCGCCTATCTTGCTGGGGAGCGGTTCCACCTTTCCCACAAGGGAGAACCGTACGCTGCAGGTCCTTCCCAAGGCCTGCAGCGAAAAAAGCTGGCCCTGGTCGGTGACTTTCCCGGTCAGGAGGGTCTGCTGGGGGAGATGACCGGCCTTCTGAACGAGCTGCTCTGGCTGCAGCTGGGCAACGATCTCGACTGAACCACGGTGGGCGGATGCCTCTGGACTGCGGTGCGGGGTGATTCCAGGTAAAAACCTTGGGACAGGGAAACGCTTGGAGAGCTATCCGTGCACTTTGTTTACCGGGGTGATGGTCAGCTTTCCTTCTTGCTGTGAAACCCGCAGCCCATACACTGGAAGTATACGCGTCAAGGGTCTGCCGAAAAGGAACTCCAGAGCTTCGTCCGAGGCCCCGGTCCTGTCCTGCAACCCGCAGCGCAGAGAAGCCTCGAAGCGCAGCAGGGCGGCCAGGTCTTTCAGTGCACCTTCAGAGCCACTGGTGATGCCTGTGACCAGCTTCCTGACCTTTGAGATGCTGCAGCGCTGCTCGTGCTCCCTGATCAGCTCCCCTAGGGCGGACCCTTCGGGAATCAGGTCCAGACGCCCGACCCTGTCCCGATCATACATGGACATGAGCCCTGCAGGCTCCCAGCACTTCAGAACCCTGCATTCCAGAGGGCGCTGTGCATAGATGGCACAACCCTTTTCCCCAGGATCATAGAAGCAACAGGCCGGGCCGTCCGGGATGGAGCGCACCCTGACGACCTCGTTGTCCAGATCTGTCAACCCGCCCCTGACATTGTCACGGACACGCTCCCCCTTTCTCAGGGTGAGCAGATCATCCTTTGTCAGCCTGCCCGAGGCATAGAGCTGTGCGTCCTGCACATGCAGACCGGGACCGCCTTTGCTGCAGCAGGTGCCGCACCGGGCGCAGGACGTAACTGTGCTGCTCATGAAATCTCAAAAGTTCTTCGACGTATTTTTGGAGAAAACAGGGAAACCTTTGTCGGCTTGATAGGTTCCTTTGTAGGGTCTGGTGA
>CAZQOG010000128.1:3483-7552 GCA_964594925.1 uncultured Desulfohalobiaceae bacterium | reverse complement strand
CTGGGGCAGCACGGCGTGAACATCATGGAGTTCTGCAAGGCCTTCAACGCCAAGACGCAGGAGCAGAAGGGATACCTGATCCCCGTGGTCATCACCGTGTTCCAGGACCGTTCGTTCACCTTTATCACCAAGACGCCCCCGGCCTCGGTGCTGCTGCTCAAGGCGGCCAAGCTGGACAAGGGGTCTGGGGAGCCGAACAGGAACAAGGTGGCCAAGGTGACCACTGCCCAGGTGGAGGATATTGCCACGACCAAGATGCCCGATCTGTCCGCCAAGGATCTTCAGGCCGCGGTCAGGACCATCAAGGGAACCGCCCGCAGCATGGGCATAGTGGTCGAATAAGAAGGGGAAGAGGACGAGGATATGCCCAAACATGGAAAGAAATACAGGGAAGCCGCAGCCGCCATCGACCGGAAGACCAAGTACTCGGTTGATGAGGGTGTCGGGCTGGCCATCAAGTCTTCCTACGTCGCGTTTGATGAGACCGTGGACGTGGCTGTGGTCCTGGGCGTCAACCCCAAGTATCCCGATCAGAACGTGCGGGGGGCGGTGAGCCTGCCCCACGGGCTGGGCAAGGAGATCAGGGTGGTGGCGTTCTGCAAGGGCGAGAAGGAAGAGGAGGCCAAGCAGGCCGGAGCCGATGCCGTGGGTGCCGAGGATTTGGTTCAGAAGATACAGGATGGCTGGCTGGAGTTCGACAAGGCAGTGGCCACCCCCGACATGATGGCCCAGGTGGGGAAGATCGGCCGGATTCTCGGCCCGCGCGGCCTGATGCCCAACGCCAAGACCGGCACGGTGACCTTTGACATCGGCCAGGCCGTCCAGGACCTCAAGGCCGGAAAGGTCGAGTTCCGGGTGGACAAGGCCGGGGTGGTGCATGTGCCCATCGGCAAGACCTCTTTCGGCCCCGAGAAGATTCTGGACAACCTGCGCAGCTTCATGGACAGCCTGATCAAGCTCAAGCCGTCCTCGGCCAAGGGAACCTACCTGCGCTCCATGGGCGTCTCGACCACCATGGGGCCAGGTGTCAAGATAGATACGACGTCTCTTCGAAAGGCCCTGGAGTAGGCAACCTTAAGGAAGACGAGTCAAAGACAGCAGGCGGACCGCCGGTCCTTAATCTCCTGCCGAGACAGGCTTTGACTTTCTTCCTCCCAACACGAGAGTCAAGGAGAGGAACAGGTGAACAGAGCTGAAAAGGCGAAGATCATCGAGCAGCTCAAAGAGCGGGCCGACAAGGCCAGCATCACCCTGGTGAGCGATTTCAAGGGGCTCAAGGTCGAAGACCTCAACGCCCTTCGGGTCAAGCTGCGCGAAAGCGGGGTCGACTATCAGGTCGTCAAGAACACCCTGGCCCGCATTGCGCTGGAGGAGACCCGGCACGACGTCATCAGGGACAGCTTCAAGGAGTGCTGTGCCCTGGCCTTCGGGTACGACGACCCGGTGCTGGCCGCCAAGGTCCTGGCCGACTTTGCAAAGCAGAACAAGAAGTTTTCGCTTCGTTTCGCCAGTCTGGAAGGAAAGTTCCTGGACGAGCAAGCCATCCAGGAGCTGTCCAAGCTTCCAGGACGCGAGGAGCTGCTGGCAAAGCTGCTTGGGACCATGAATGCGGTGCCGACCAATTTCGTCGGACTTTTTGCCAACATGATGCGCAACATGCTCTACGCCTTGAACGCGATCAAGGAACAGAAGGAACAAACCGAGTAGTCAAAGCCTGACACTGACTTAAGGAGGAAAATTCAAATGGCGGATATCACCAAAGACCAGGTTGTGGAGTTCATTTCCAACATGACCGTGCTCGAGCTCTCCGAGTTCATCAAGGAGCTGGAGGAGAAGTTCGGCGTGTCTGCGGCCGCGCCTGTGGCGGCCATGGCTGCCGCACCTGCTGCCGAAGGCCCGGGTGCCGAGGAAGAGGAAAAGACCGAGTTCGACGTTGTGCTGGCTGAGATCGGCGGCAACAAGATCGCCGTGATCAAGGCGGTTCGCGCTCTGACCGGTCTCGGGCTCAAGGAGGCCAAGGCCAAGGTGGACGAGGCTCCTTCCGTGATCAAGGAGGCCGTGTCCAAGGAGCAGGCCGACGAAGCCAAGGCACAGCTCGAGGAAGCAGGAGCCAAAGTCGAAGTCAAGTAGTTTGCGAGGCGTGCGCGCCTCATACTTCTCCCAAATTGAAGAGCGCAATGTCCCAGGGAGTATTGCGCTCTTCAATTTGTTTTCTTTTTTTACAAATATGGTATTTTACACAGCGTCTCAGCAATCCAGACGACCCTGCACAGCCCTGGCTGCACGCTCTGACTCGTCCGCATCACAACGTAAAACCCGCCCTTTGGGCATCTGAGGGGAGGCAATGTATCAGCTGGTCAAGAAATTCGGCTCCATCGGCAAGACCCTGGACATCCCGCACCTGTTAAGTCTGCAGGTCGATTCCTATCTGCAGTTCCTGCAACGGGACATCCCCCCGGCGAGCAGGCCTGATGCAGGGCTCGAGGGGGTGTTCCGGTCGGTCTTCCCCATAGAGGATTTCAACAAGACTGCCACCCTTGAGTTCGTCAGCTATGAGATTGGTGAGCCAAAGTACGATATCGACGAGTGTCTCTCCAAGGGGCTGACCTACGAGGCCCCCATCCGGATCAAGGTCCGCCTGGTGGTCTACGATGTCGACGAGGAGACGGGCAGCCGGACCATCAGGGACATCAAGGAGCAGGACATCTACTTCGGCACCATCCCCTTGATGACCGAGAAAGCCACCTTTGTTGTCAACGGCACCGAGCGTGTCATTGTCAATCAGCTGCAGCGCTCCCCCGGGATCCTGTTCGAGCACGACTCGGGCAAGACCCATTCCAGCCGCAAGGTGCTCTACTCAAGCCGCATCATTCCCATGCGCGGCTCCTGGCTCGACTTCGATTTCGACCACAAAGACATCCTGCACGTGCGCATCGACCGCCGTCGCAAGATGCCGGCCACCATCCTGCTCAAGGCCATGGGGCTCTCCCGTGAGGAGATCCTGGGCTACTTCTACGATCAGGAGCATTATTTCCTTGAGGACGGCAAGGTCCTGCGCGAGGTCAACGCCGAGTTTTTCAGGCGCGAAAAGGCCTACGCCGACATCACGGACGAGACAGGCGAGGTCATTGCCCAGGGCGGCAAGCAGATCACCAGGCGGGACTGGAAGCAGATGCTCAAGCGGGGCATCACGCGCATCGAGGTCGATCCCGAGTCACTGGAGAACCTGTTTCTGGCTTCCGAGGTCGTCAACCCGGAGTCCGGGGAGGTTCTGGCAGAACCAGGAGGCATGCTCAGCGAAGAGCTCATTCAGGAGTTTCAGGAGAACGGCATAGTGGAGTTTTCCGTGCTCTTCACCACCGGGCTTGAGGTCTCCACCTCCATCCGGGACACCCTGGAGCTGGACAAGGCAGAGGACTCCGAAAGCGCCCAGATAGAGATCTACCGTCGGCTGCGGCCAAGCTCTCCCCCGACACCGGAGATTGCTTCCAGCTTTTTCGACAACCTGTTCCGCAACTCCGACTACTACGACCTTTCGCCAGTGGGCCGGTACAAGCTCAACTCCCGGCTGGGGCTGGACCTGCCCCTGGACCAGCGCACCCTGACCAACGAGGACATCCTGCTGGCCATCAGGCACCTGGTCCGCCTCAAGGACACCCACGGTCCGGCTGACGACATCGACCATCTTGGCAACCGCAGGGTCCGGCCGGTGGGCGAACTGGTCGAAAACCAGTACCGCATCGGGTTGGTGCGCATGGAGCGGGCCATCAAGGAGCGCATGAGCCTTCAGGAAGTGGCAACGCTCATGCCCCATGACCTGATCAACCCCAAGCCGGTGACCGCCGTGCTCAAGGAGTTCTTCGGGACCTCCCAGCTGTCCCAGTTCATGGACCAGACCAACCCGCTGTCCGAGGTGACCCACAAACGACGGCTCTCCGCACTGGGGCCGGGGGGATTGACCAGGGAGCGGGCCGGCTTCGAGGTGCGCGACGTGCACCCCAGCCATTACGGCCGCATCTGCCCCATCGAGACCCCTGAAGGCCCCAACATCGGCCTCATCGTCTCACTG
>CAZQOG010000128.1:0-3473 GCA_964594925.1 uncultured Desulfohalobiaceae bacterium | reverse complement strand
CCCCTACCGGGTGGCCAAGGATGGCCGGGTGACCTCCGACATAAAGTACATGGACGCCTCGGCCGAGCTCGTGGAGGTCATCGCCCAGGCCAACGCGCCGCTGGACGACAAAGGGAACTTCGTCAACGCGCAGGTTTCCGCGAGGGTCCGGGGCGAGTTCGCCCTGGTTGACCGCAACGAGGTCACCCTCATGGACATCCACCCCAGCCAGATCGTGTCGGTGTCCTCGGCCCTGATCCCCTTCCTGGAGCACGACGACGCCAACCGGGCGCTGATGGGCTCGAACATGCAGCGACAGGCCGTGCCCCTGCTCCAGGCCGAGCTGCCCCTGGTGGGCACAGGCATGGAGGATGTCGTGGCCCGTGACTCGGGCAGCTGCCTGCAGGCCGAGGGACCCGGGAGGATCAGCTATGCTGACGCGGAACGGATCGTGGTCTGCTACGATGGGGAGATGTTCCCCCAGACCGGGGGAGTGAAGTGCTACGAGCTGCTCAAGTTCCACAAGTCCAACCAGAACAGCTGTTTCGGCCAGCGGCCACGGGTGCAGATCGGCGAGCGGGTCAACAAGGGCTCCATCCTGGCCGACGGCCCCTCCATCAAGGACGGGGAGCTGGCCCTGGGCAAGAACCTGCTCGTGGCCTTCATGCCCTGGTGCGGGTACAACTTCGAGGATTCCATCCTCATATCGGAGCGCTGCGTCAAGGAGGATGTCTACACCTCGGTGCATATCGAGGAGTTCGAGGTGGTGGCCCGGGACACCAAGCTGGGACCCGAGGAGATCACCCGCGACATCCCCAACGTGGGCGAGGAGATGCTCAAGGACCTCGACGACAGCGGCATCATCCGCATCGGGGCCAAGATCCAGGCCGACGACATCCTGGTGGGCAAGATCACGCCCAAGGGCGAGACCCAGCTCACCCCTGAGGAGCGACTGTTGCGGGCCATCTTCGGCGACAAGGCCAGGGACGTGAAGAACACCTCCCTCAAGGTCCCGCCGGGGATCGAGGGCACCATCATCGACGTCAAGGTTTTCAACCGCCGTTCCGGTGAAAAGGACGAGCGCACCCGCCTGATCGAGGAGCACGAGCTGACCGAGCTGGATGTCAAGGAATCCCAGCACACCAACGGCTTGACCGAGTCCACCCGGGAGAGGCTCTGGAAGGTGGTGGAAGGCAAGCGGCTGTCCCAGAGCCTGATGGGGCGCAAGAAGGGCGAAGTCCTGGCCGAGGCCAACAAACCCCTCAAGAGGGAGGACTTCGACCGGATCCCCCTGAAGAAATTCAAGGGGGCCTTTGCCGCCAAGGAGACCAATCAGGAGGTCCAGGAGATCCTGGAGAGCTTCGACGCCCAGCTGGCGTTCGTCAAGTCGGCCTACGACACCAAGAGGGAGAAGGTCACCGAAGGCGACGACCTGCCCCCGGGCGTGATCAAGATGGTCAAGGTGTACATCGCCATCAAGCGCAAGCTGAACGTGGGCGACAAGATGGCCGGACGTCACGGCAACAAGGGTGTCGTCTCGAACATCCTTCCGGTCGAGGACATGCCCTTCTTTGCCGACGGCACCTCGGTGGACATCGTGCTCAACCCCCTGGGGGTGCCTTCGCGCATGAACATCGGGCAGATCATGGAGACCCATCTGGGGTGGGCCGCCCACGAGCTTGGGAAGCAGCTGGCCACACTGGTGGAGGAAGGAGCGGACAAGGACGTGCTGCGCCGGGAGGTCAAGGACGTGTTCAGCTCCCCGGGGATCAGCGAGCTGGTGGACAACATGGACGATGAGGCCCTCGTGTCCACCCTCAAGGGGCTCGAGAAGGGCATACTGACCAAGACCCCGGTCTTTGACGGCGCTTCCGAGGAGGAGCTGTGGGGCTGGCTCAAGCGTGCGGGGCTGCCCGACGACGGCAAGGCCGAGCTCTTTGACGGGCGAACCGGCGAGTCCTTCCACAACCGGGTTACGGTTGGCTACATGTACATGCTCAAGCTGCACCACCTGGTGAACGACAAGATCCATGCCCGCTCCACGGGCCCGTACTCTCTGGTCACCCAGCAGCCGCTGGGCGGCAAGGCCCAGTTCGGAGGGCAGCGGCTCGGTGAAATGGAGGTCTGGGCCCTGGAGGCCTATGGCGCGGCCCACCTGCTGCAGGAGTTTCTGACGGTCAAGTCGGACGACGTGCAGGGCAGGGTCAAGATGTACGAGAAGATCGTCAAGGGAAACAACTTCCTGGAATCCGGGCTGCCGGAGTCGTTCAACGTTCTGGTCAAGGAGCTCATGGCCCTGGGCCTGGACATCAACCTCATCCAAGAAGAGAAGAAGAAGCGGCGCTAGCCCAGTGCTTCGCAGCTTTCTTCACAAACCATACGAGAGACACGAGGAACATCGATCATGACACTCGACGATCTCTTTACCTTACGAGGGACCGGCGCCCCGCAGACTGCCTCAGAGGAGCTGCTGGGCATCAATATCTCCATTGCCGCTCCGGAAAAGATACGGGAGTGGTCCTATGGCGAGGTCAAGAAGCCTGAGACCATCAACTACCGGACCTTCAAGCCCGAGCGGGACGGACTATTCTGTGCCAAGATCTTCGGGCCGGTCAAGGACTATGAGTGCAACTGCGGCAAGTACAAGCGCATGAAGCACCGGGGCATCGTGTGCGAGAAGTGCGGCGTGGAGGTCATCCCCTCCAAGGTTCGCCGCGAGCGCATGGGCCACATCGAGCTTGCGGCCCCGGTGGCCCATATCTGGTTCCTGAAGTCCATGCCCTCCAAGATCGGGACCCTGCTGGACATGACCATGGCCGATCTGGAGAAGGTGCTCTACTTCGACGCCTACATCGTCATGGACCCGGGGCAGACCCAGCTGGCCAAGCAGCAGGTCATCACTGAGGAGCAATACCTCCAGATCATCGATCATTACGGAGAGGATGCACTGCGTGTGGGCATGGGGGCGGAGTCCATCAAGGAGCTCATGGACGACATAGACCTCGAGAAGCTCCGTGTGGAGCTCAAGGAAGACTCCCTGGCCACCCGTTCCCAGACCAAGAAGAAGAAGCTTTCCAAACGGCTCAAGATCGTGGAGGCCTTCCTGGAGTCCGGCAACAAGCCGGAGTGGATGATCATGGAGGTCGTCCCGATCATCCCGCCGGAGCTCAGACCCCTTGTGCCCCTGGACGGAGGCCGTTTCGCCACCTCCGACCTGAACGACCTCTACAGGCGGGTCATCAACCGCAACAACCGCCTCAAGCGGCTGCTGGACCTGGGCGCCCCGGACATCATCATCCGCAACGAGAAGCGGATGCTTCAGGAATCGGTGGACGCCCTGTTCGACAACGGCCGCCGGGGCCGGGCCATCACCGGGACCAACGGCAGGCCCCTCAAGTCCCTCTCGGACATGATCAAGGGCAAGCAGGGCCGCTTCCGCCAGAACCTGCTGGGCAAGCGCGTCGACTACTCCGGCCGCTCGGTCATCGTGGTCG
>CAZQOG010000127.1:0-7559 GCA_964594925.1 uncultured Desulfohalobiaceae bacterium | reverse complement strand
GAAGCCGGAAGCCGGAAGCCGGAAGCCCGACTGCCCCGGCAACTCTTCACCTGACAGAAAAATACCAATTTTTCGGAAAAAACCTCCACAACCCCTTGCAACACAACCCAATCCATGCCATCAGCAACTGATGGCCGACTATTACTACGTCTATATACTGGTCAGCCAAAACAATCCTTCCCGACACTATACCGGGTCAACGAAAGACCTTCAGGCCCGTCTCAAGGCCCACAACGCAGGCAAAGTCCCCCACACATCCTGACACCGCCCCTACCACCTCCAAACCGCCATCGCCTTCCGCACCAGGAAAAAAGCCGCCCGTTTCGAACGTTACCTCAAGTCCCACTCCGGGCGCGCTTTTGCCGTGAAGCACTTCTGAGTGGTTTCAGGATGCTTGCAAGCACTGGCCACCCTTTGCTCAAGCAGGGCATCGAAGACACCCCTGGTCTCGATGTCGACGTGGTGATCCGGCCGGCGCCCCCCCAGCTGAGACAGGAGATCTTGCCGGAGGCCGACCCGCTGTGAAGGACATGGGCGAATGATTATTCGCCCCTACGAACACCACCCCCTTTCCAAAACCTCGCCAGGCATTTGAACCTGTTCAAGGAGAACAACACCCACAAGGTTAATGGCATGAGCTTCCTAGACCATGGAAATGACAAGGGCTCCCGACCAATCAGCTCAGGAGCCTATATTTTTACGTTACTGACTATGCTCCCTGAATAAAAAATTGTTTTAGAAAGAATCAAGGACAATCTTTTCATATTCTTGGATGAGCACGCCATGAAATTTTACCGCCGTCTTGATCCTCCCCCTTGTCTCATCACTGAGTTGCCAAAATTTACCACCCTGGACAGCCTTCCGGACCCTAGCTTTGGGTATTTCAAAAACCTGCCCTGTATCTAAGTAGGATTTATGATCCAAAAAGGTCTCCTGCTGTGGAGTCACCTCAACGTTTACCAAAGGAACTGCCTTGAATGGCTTTGAATTGAACAGAAAAAAGAGACTTAATTCCGGGGACAGACAGACACAATATTTATTATGAGGTGGGATTATAAAAGAACAAAATGTATAGATGACTCCGGATGGCTGGATCATCTCAAAAAACGGCCCCACTGGAAGTAGAGCGCATATATTCTATAATCTCTTCTCGATTAGGATTATTTTCTTCAATCAATTCTTCGAATTCAATTTTCGATTGCCTGCTGTTTTCCGGCTTTCTTTCCCATGCCCTTTTGTATGCTGGATCCTTATGAGTATCTCTTATCAGCTGACCAAAACTCATTGAACCATAGTTTTCTAAACTCTCCTCCAAACACTGAATGTCGGTTCGTGAAAAGAAATTAGTATCAGGATTCCTTAAAGCCCAAAGGATTTTTCTATTTTTAAATTGCTCTATTTGCAAACTTTTTTCAATATTCGACAATTCTTCCTTTTTACAAATGAGCCTATCTTTCTTTATTATATTATAAGTTGTAGACGCAACAGGACCAAAATCCATTGCAACATAATTATCACCAAAGATTGGTCTTCCATATTTATTTAAATGACACTTATCAGCCTTAAAAAACACTTTGAGGGCGTGGTAGTGGTCAATCCCTGGCCGATTTGATGCGATCCAAACCAAGCCCTCTAAAATTTTCTTGATATTTTTTCGGTAGGTCATGAGCGATTAATAATTATTTCACAAAAAAATACAAGTCTCTCCTAGCCCTTTGAAATCAAATACAAAGCCTTCGGACAATATTCGTAAAATCCGCAAAAACCTTTCAAGCAGAACCCATCAACTCCTCGCCTGTTCATTATTTCCAGTTGTTCACTAATAATGAACACCGGCAAATAATGAACATGGAGACTGTCAAGAAAAGTGGCAAAATTAGACTTTTGATGGCAGGGGCCAGAGGGAGATACGTGCACAGGAAAGTGGGCAGGTTGGTTATTCCATAATTGCTCCACAATCCCTGTGCACCTTGCACAAATCACGTTGAAGGCGTAGACAACCCCGTACAAACCAAACCAGGGCTGACATGACCAGTGCTCTACCTACTCTTGTCCCTCTGCTTTCATCCTCTACCCAACAGAATCTCCTCCCAGGTGCTCTCAAATCCTACAGTTTGGGAATAATTCCTAAGTCAGTGCACGACGTTTCTTGCACAGTGCACAATCTCCTTTGCCAGGCCACCTGGAGCGAAGAAAAAGTCAGCTCCATGTCTCTGCACACCCAGGTCACCGTCCTGCATCAGCTGCATCTGGACTGGTTGGTCGCCAGACAGCAAGACAACCCATTTTCACCAAATCTTGGTGCATGTTGAAGATATGCCGACATGAACGACTCGATATTGCCTGTCATTTTTCCTTAATGAAATGTCTGGTCACACGTTCATCATCCAGGCGGCTGCTTTTTCGTGAAGCTCGTTGACTACATCGAACAGGGCGTCGTCCTAGACCTTGAAATCCACCCGGAAGAAGATCGGCTGCTCAAAATTGGAGCAATAGATCTGGGGGAGCGCAAGGCCAAACTTTTCCATGGCACATTTGATTCCAGGAGTGCCCTGGCCCAGATCGATGATTTCTTCGGCAACGCCTCCTTTGTTCTCGGTCACAATATTCTCGGGCATGATCTTCCGTGGTTGCTGGAGCATTTCCCGGATGTGGAGGTTCTTCGTCTTCCCGCACTTGATACATTGCATCTCTCTCCACTGGCATTTCCAAAGAACCCCTACCACCACTTGGTCAAGGACTATAAGCTGGTTCGAGTTGCCGTGAACGATCCGGTCAAGGACTGTATGCAGTCGGTGAGAGTGTTCATGGATGAGACCAAGGCGTTCCAGAGCCTTCCGAAGGATCAGGTACTCTTCTACGGCGCAGTCCTGTCCAGATCATATCCAAAGAGCGGTTTCGGGGAGCTCTTCTCGATTCTTTCCGGAGGACAGCTTTTCGGAAAAGAGCCGGCTGCGGCGTATTGGAATTCCCGAATTCGCGAATTCGCCTGTGTCAGTGCCGGACAAAGCGTCTTCGAGGACCTTTGGGAAAACCCCAAGGAGACGTGTTGCCTGGGCTATACCCTGGCGTGGCTCGAAGTGGCCGGCGGCAACTCGGTTCTCCCGGCTTGGGTTTGGAAGAGGCACAGCTCCATTCCGGCAAAGCTTCGTTCACTCCGGGAATCACCCTGTACGGATCCGGAGTGCGAATATTGTCGCACAGCCTTTGATTCACAAGCGCAATTGCAACGGTACTTCGGGTACGACAACTATCTGCCGATCAAGGAGGAGAACCCCCCGCTGCAGAAGCTTGTGGTGGAGACGCTGATCCGCGGGCTCGACTGCCTGGCTGTTTTGCCCACAGGCGCGGGCAAGTCGCTGTGCTATCAACTCCCGGCTCTGATGAAGGCCGAGCAGAGAAAAGCTCTCACGATCATCATCTCCCCGTTGCAGTCCCTGATGAAGGACCAGGTGGATGGGCTGGTGCGCAAGGGGATCCTGCAGGGGTGCACCATCAACTCCTCCCTTACCCTCCTTGAGCGGGCCAAGACCATGGAAGCCATTCGCATGGGAGACCGCGACCTGGTCTTGATCTCTCCTGAGCAGCTCCGCAACGCGAGTGTGAAACAGACGCTGCGTTCCAGAGAGATCGGGATGGTAGTCATGGACGAGGCGCACTGCTTCTCGAAATGGGGCCACGATTTCCGTCCCGACTATCTGGCCCTGGCCTCCTTTCTCAAGGAGATCTGTCCTGAGCCGCCCTATCCTGAGCCTCAGGTGGCCTGTTTCACTGCCACGGCCAAGCAGGACGTCCGCGACGAGATCCTGGAATATTTCAAAAGCGAACTCGGCAGGGAGCTGGTCCTGTTCGAAGGCGGGCATGAGCGTTCCAACCTTCGTTTCGATGTCATTCCCTGTCTGGAATCAGAAAAGATCGATCGCATGGACGCAATCCTGAAGGACGTCCTCGCTGAGCAGGAGAACGGCGGGGGCATTGTGTTTGCGTCCACCAGGAAGAAGACGGAAGAGTATGCGGAAGCCCTTCTGGACCGGGGATGGAGGGTCGATTTCTACCACGCCGGCAGAACCCCCGAGGAAAAGGTTTCCGTTCAGGAGCGCTTTCTGGCCGGGGAGCTGCGCGTAATCGTGGCCACCAACGCCTTCGGCATGGGCGTGGACAAGCCGGACGTAAGGGTGGTCATCCATGCCTCGACCCCGGGCTCGCTGGAAAACTACCTGCAGGAGGCTGGTAGGGCTGGCCGGGATCGTCAACCTGCCATGTGCTGCCTCCTCTACGACCCCGACGACCTGAATACCCAGTTCGAGCTATGCCGTGCTTCAGAAATCTCAAAGAGAGATTTCATATCCATATACGGGGGGCTGAAGAAGCTTTCCGCCTCCAGACAAGATCCCACCCTGGTCATGACCGCAGGGGAGCTGATGGTTTCGGAAGAGTTTGCCGAGTACAAGTTCGACAGTTTGGACGGGAGCCAGTCCATGCTGGACACCAAGGTGCGCACGGCCCTTTCCTGGCTGGAGAGGACCGGCAAGGTGCACCGCGGGGACAACAAGACCCAGGTCATCGAGGGCAAGCTGCTCACCAAGACCCGGGACGAGGCCTTATCCATCATGGCTCCGCTCAACCTTTCACAGTCCGAGCAAAACCTCTGGCTGGGGCTCCTTGACATCCTCATGCAGGCCGACCCCAAGGAGCTCCTGAACACGGACTCGCTCTCCGCCCGCCTCGGCGAGGGCCCGGAGCGGATACTGCGCGCGCTCAGCGCAATGCGTCAGGTCCAAATCCTCAACCACGACATGAATATGACCGCATTCCTGCGCAAGGGCATTGCGGACGACTCTGATTCCAGGTTCAAGGCACACGTCGATCTCGAGGAGCATCTCTTCAAGCTCATGGAAGAGGATGAGCCGGACGTTCGCACTGGAGGGAGTTACAGCCTGCCTCTGCGGCACGTCTGCCAGCGGCTCAAGGACCGAGGACTCCAGAACGCCTCCCCGGCCGGAGTCATCCGCCTTCTTGAGCTTCTCATGGACGAAAAACTCCTCAGAATCCATCAGCTTTCGCTCGCCACCTACCGGGTGACCCTGCGTCGGGAATGGCTGGAGATCAGGGAAACCGTTTCCAAGCGAAATCAGGTTTCCAGGGTGCTCCTTAGTTTTCTTATGCACAGAATCCCCGCAGGGGTGAGAGGCAAGGATCTTCTGGTTTCATTCCGCACGGGAGAGATGGAAACGGCCCTGAAAACCGACATGCTCACGCAGACCATGGATAATCACCCGGAGCGGTGCAAAGACGGGCTGTATGCTCTCCACCACTTTCGGGCCATCTGCCTGCAGAACGGGCTCTCCGTCATCAGGCCGGCCATGACCATCACGGTCACGGACACTAAGGGCAAGTTCACGGCTTCTGAGTATCTCACCCTTTCCCTGTTCTACAAACAGAAGATCGCCCAGGTGCACATCATGGGGCGGTTTGCAGAGCTGGGGGCCGTGTTCGACGGCATCGGCGAGGCTCTTCGTTTTGTTCGCGACTATTTCCAGAATTCTCGGGACGCCTTTGTAGCCGCTCATCTCAAAGATCGGAAAAAGATACTGGACCTCCCGGTCACCAAGGAGCAGCACACTGCCATTCTCAAGACATTGAACCCAGTGCAGCGGGAAATCGTCGAGGCGCCCGTGGACAGAAACATGCTCGTCGTTGCCGGTCCGGGCTCCGGCAAGACACGGATCATCGTCCACCGCATCGCCTATCTCCTCAAGGTGCTCCGGGTCCGACCCGGCAAGATCCTGGCGGTGGCCTTCAACCGCAATGCGGTCGTGGAGCTTCGAAGACGACTTCGGGCCCTGCTCGGCAGAAACGCGGGAAGCATCAGGGTGCATACATACCACAGCCTGGCCATGGCCATTACCGGACGCTCCCTAATCGGCAGCCGGGGCGAGGAATCGGTTTTCCGGAACATCTTGCAGGAGGCGGTGGACTATCTGGCGGAAAACCGGGACATGGACAGCGAGTCAGCCCTGGACTGGCGGGAACGTATCATCGGGCTGGAGCACATTCTGGTTGACGAGTACCAGGACATCAACGAGCTGGAATACGAGTTCCTCTCGCTTCTTGCCGGGCGAAGCGAAACCGAGCAGAGCAAGCGTCCCTCGCTTCTGGCGGTGGGAGACGCGGACCAGAACATTTACGCCTTCCAAGGGTCGAACGTCCTTTTCATCACCCGCTTCGCCGAGGAGTACGGGGCCGATCCCATCTACATGGTCCAGAACTACCGATCCCGGGCTCCCATCATAGCCGCGGCCAATGCACTGATTCGAAACAGCAAAGACCGCATGGACACCCCGGCCGTGGAGCCGGTTCGAACAGAGAAGGGCGCACCGGTCTCGATCATCAGAGCGCCCTCCAGGCCGGCCATGCTCAAGTCCGCCCTGGAGAATGCCGATCGCCTGGTCACTGTCGACGGCATTCCTCAAAACGAGGTCTGCATCCTGTGCCGGACCAATCAGGAAGTCTTTGCCATCACCCGTCTGGCACGCCGTGCCGGAATTCAGGTCTTCCCCGTCAAAAACCGAAGAATCCCGTTCCCCAACATCCGTGAGGTCCGGGAGATACTGGACCTCTTGAACCGGTGCGGGAAGTCCCTGTGCACCGGGCGGGAAGTCAACGAACTTGTCCACGATCTCATCGGTGACACTCAGGTCCGAAATCCCCTCTGGCTGGAGCACTTGTCGCTCATGGCTCGAGACTACCAGGAAGAATGCGGTTCCATACGCCGGCCCATGAGGGAGTTTTCCGAGTACGTCTGGGACATATCCCGGGACCTGGGCCGCTTCGAGCGGGCCAATGCCCAAGGGATCGGCATTGCCACCATGCATGGGGCCAAGGGGTTGGAGTTTTCCGCTGTCCTGCTGGTGGGCCATCCCCTGCCCAAGTCCGACCCGGAAGAGGAACGCCGAGTCTATTACGTGGGAATGACCAGGGCCAAGGACAGGCTGCATCTCTGCTGCATAAACGAGCACCCCTTTGCCCGCGAAGCACAATCCGCCGGGAAAGAGATCATCTCATTTCAGAACTGCACTTCGCCCCTTTCACCGGAGGAAGAGCGCGAAACCAAGGCCAGACTCTGGGAAATGCAACCCGACGATGTGGTCCTTTCCTTCCCTGCCGCCAAAACAGGCCATCCCCAAACCACGGCCATGATCAACTCCCTGGAAACAGACTCCCACCAATTCGAATTCCAGCCCAGGGGCGACCGGTACCTGATCACTGCCGATCAAGTTCCTGTCTGCATGCTTTCAGCCAAAGGAAACGGAAGATACCAGGGATTTCTGGACCAGGGCCTGAGAGTGGAGCTGATCCTCCACCTTGCCTCCCTGTACCGCACCCCTTCCGAGCAGGATCTGGCCGGAGGCTGGGTGGACCATAACCGGTTTCCATCCTGGCACGTGCCGCTGTTTCAGTTGGTTTTGGAAAAATCGGTTGGCAATGACAAGGGATCATAATTTTTAGGTTCTTCGACGTTTTGTGTGGAATATGCGCGGTACTGCTTTGACCAACAC
>CAZQOG010000126.1:1015-7629 GCA_964594925.1 uncultured Desulfohalobiaceae bacterium | reverse complement strand
CGGCGAGGACATCCACCTGGCCTGGCTGCCCGGCAAGAATCTTCCGCCGGTCAAGATAGATCCTTCCCAGATCGACCAGATTCTGGCCAACCTGTGCGTCAACTCCCGGGACGCCATAAAGGGCGTGGGCAAGATTACCATCGAGACGGGCACGGCCGCGTTCGACGAGGCCTATTGCGACGTTCACACAGGGTTTGTGCCCGGCGAATACGCGCTGCTGGCGGTCAGCGACAACGGCTGCGGCATGGACAAGGAGACTATCGGCCACCTGTTCGAGCCGTTCTTTACCACCAAGGAGGTGGGCAAGGGCACCGGCCTGGGGCTGGCCACAGTGTACGGCGCGGTCAAGCAGAACAACGGCTTTGTCAATGTGTACAGCGAGCCGGGTCAGGGGACAACCTTCAGGATCTACCTGCCGCAGCACCAGGCTGCGACGCGGGTTCGGGCCGATACGGCAACGGCAAAAACAGCCATGTGCGGAAGCGAGACCATCCTGCTGGTGGAGGACGATCCGGCAATCCTGCGAATGGCCACGATGATGCTCGAAAGACTGGATTATGCCGTAATTGCGGCCCAAACCCCGGGTGAGGCCATCCGACTGGCCAATGAGCACACCGGACCCATCGACCTGCTCATGACCGACGTGGTCATGCCCGAAATGAACGGCCGCGATCTGGCCAAAACCCTGCTGTCCATCTATCCCGATATCAAACGCCTGTTCATGTCCGGCTATACCGCCAATGTCATCGCCCACCACGGCGTGCTGGACGAAGGCATACATTTCATTCAGAAACCGTTCTCATTGAAGGATTTAGGGCCAAAGCTGCGTGATGTTCTGGAAGGCTGATATGTTGATTTGTCATCTGGGGCTGCACTACACCACGGTGAGCGGTATCTCGAAGGCAAATAGCTAAGATCAAAGACCTGACCCCCCCCATTCGTAGCCAAGCCGTGACCAAGAAGCGACGTCCGGTACTTACCGCGTTCTCGGGCTGAGAGATTGTCAGCAGTGTTCCAGGGAACCGCGAAAGGCTCACATGGTCGCTACTTCCGAACTGATCCGGGTCTTCCCTCTATAGGGGCCCGGATTGCAGTTGCCTTCCCCATCAAAAATCACTTGAACCCTTCCAGGAAACGCACAGGCGTCACGACCCTCACAGGCGGTGACTGTATGCCCAGAAGGTGGGTGTCGCCGCTGACCAGGGAGTGGGCCTTGCCGGTCAGGGCGCAGGCCATGAACTTGTCGTCGTCGGGGTCGGTGCTCCAGGTGCCGGGGGATGGGTCTTGGATGACCTGGCAGAACGGGAGCACGTATCCGGTGAGCAGGGTGTCGATTTCATCGGGGTGGAGCTGGAACTTGGGGTAGCTGAGGACGCGCAGATACTCGGCTGCGATGGGCGGGGAGATGAGCAGTTGGACCCGGCCCTGAAATGCCAGGTCCAGGATGCTTCCGGGGGTGCCGTCGAAGAGCAGGCCGGACACCAGCACATTGGTGTCCAGGACGGTTGTGATCACTTGCTGCGGGCCCAGTTCACGGCGTCGGACACGCTGGAGGCGTCCAGCCCGAGCTGCTTTATCTTGGACCTGATTTCGGCCAAATCGGTGCGGGGGATCTGGACCGGCCGCAAGAGGACGTTGCCATCCACAACCGAGACGTCGAAGTACTCGGCCGGCGGAATCAGCTCCAGGACCTTCTTGGGGATGGTGATCTGGTTTTTGGAGGTCTTTTTGGCCAACATAGGTTTTCCTTACTTTAAGTTTTCCTTACAATAAGGAAAGCAGCTGGCTCTGGCAAGGGAATGAATTGGGGGCTGGACCTGCAAGGCGTGGGGGAGTAGGTGTGCCCCATGCCAGAGGTCACTCCGCCCGAGCACATGGATCCGTCCTCCACCTCCAGTCTGCGCCACGGCCTGCTGGCCGCGGGCGGGGCCTTTCTCATGTGGGGGCTTTTGCCGGTCTACTGGAAGGGGTTGGCCCGGGTGGGGCCGCTGGAGATCATTGCCCACCGCATTGTCTGGTCGGCTGTTTTCAGCGCGCTGGTGCTCACGCTGCAGGGACGGTGGGACGAGATCAGGTCGGCAGTGGGGCTGGCGGCCAGCCGCTGGCTGCTCCTGGCCAGCAGCGCCCTGCTGGCGGTGAACTGGTTCGTGTTCATCTTTGCCGTGAACACCGGCCGTGTGGTGGAGGCCAGCCTTGGGTACTACATCAACCCCCTGGTCAACGTGCTGCTTGGCTTTGTCTTCTTCCGCGACCGGCTGACCCGGGTGCAGTCCCTGGCCATCCTCCTGGCTGTCATTGGCGTGGGCAACATGGTCTGGGCCCATGGCCGCCTGCCCTGGATCTCTCTGGTCCTGGCCTTTTCCTTCGGGCTCTTCGGCCTGGTGCGCAAGGTGGTCCGGGTCAAGCCTTTGCCTGGTCTTTTCCTGGAGAGCTCCCTTCTGGGGATCCCTTCGGCAATCTTCCTGGTCTACCTGGGACTGGCTGGGACAGGCTCCCTGTTTACGGCCGGGCCGCTCATCGACGTCCTGCTGCTCGGCGCGGGCGCCATCACCGCCACGCCCCTGCTG
The DNA here is from genome assembly GCA_964594925.1 of uncultured Desulfohalobiaceae bacterium. GTDB lineage: Bacteria > Desulfobacterota > Desulfovibrionia > Desulfovibrionales > CAZUBS01 > CAZUBS01. The sequence continues at coordinate 5,062 of CAZQOG010000126.1, read as the reverse complement.
CTGTTCGCCTACGGTGCCAGGCGGCTGCGCCTGACCACCCTGGGGGTGATGCAGTACATCGCCCCCACCGGCATGTTTCTGCTGGGAGTCCTGGCTTATTCCGAGCCCTTCACCCAGGTGCACCTGGTCACGTTTGCCTGCATCTGGGCCGGTGTTGGGCTGTACACCTGGGAAGGGGTGGCCCGTTTTCAGCGCAATAAAAAGCACCTTGCCGGGTCTGGCTGATCCCGTTGGAAGGGGACCCGGCCGCAAGGTCAGTAGCCTGTTGAAAGTACCTTTTAAGCAGGCCGTTGAAAAACTACGCTGGCAAAGATGCGGCCTCAGGTGCATGGGGAGGCGGTTCAGGCTGGACCGTGGCGGTAGGCCGCCACCCTGACCTCCTCCAGCGTGAACATGCCCTTGCCGATGACCTGGTCCAGCCAGGGCAGGAAGGCTTCGATGCGCTCGGGCTTGTCCACGATCTCCACCACCAGGGGAAGGTCGGCGGAGAGCACGAGGATCTTGGACGAGCGCACCCGGCTGCCCGCACCAAACCCCATGACCCCCCGCAGCACAGTGGCCCCGGCCAGCCCATCGCGCCGGGCCTTCTCCACGATGGCCTCGTAAAGAGGCCGGCCCTTGTAGCGGTACTCCTCGCCGATGTAGATGCGCAGCCTGCGGGCGTCTTCGGGCAGCTTCATGGTGTATTCCTCATTCTCGAGACGAGCGTCTTTCCTGTATCCTTTTTTCGTTGTCGTTGTCGTAATCGTAATCGAAAAAGAATTTTAGCAAATCAGGTCCCAAGGACCGTGCAGTCCGCATCGTAATTTTTTTCGCATGGCCATGTGTAATGAGAGGAGATGCCGCAAGGTATGCCGACTACGATTACGATTACGATTACGACAACGACAACGATTAGGAGCAATTACGCACAATGCGATTGTTTTTACAATTATCGCTTTGAGCTTTGAGCCTGCCTTTCTCCTTCCTTCCAGCTTCGAACTTCCAACTTCGAACGTTACACCATCCGGGCCAGGCCCAGGCCAATGAACACACAGGCCAGGCCGAGCAGGGTCTGGCCGGCAATGTTGAGCAGGGCCGGGAGCCACTGGGAAGCGCGGATCAGCGCCGAGGTTTCGAACATGAAGGTGGAGAAGGTGGTGAAGGCCCCCAGAAAGCCGGCCAGGAGGATGAAGCGGGTCTCATCGGACAGGGGCAGCCGGTGCTCGAAGAATCCCCAGACCAGCCCGAAAAATAGGCAGCCCGCGACGTTGACCACCATGGTCCCGTAGGGGAAGCCCGCTCCGACGGCATTCTGCACGGCCCGGGACAGCCCGTAGCGGGACAGGGTTCCGGCTGCCCCGGCCATGGCGATCCACAAGAGATTGGTCATGATCCTCCCACATGGTACCGGCGGCGCAGTGCCGGATTTGCCAATGCAGTATGGGAGCCTGTACTATGCCTGGCATTATGAGGAAAGACAATTGAAGGCGGAAGGGTGAAGGCTGAGGGATGAAGGCGGAGGGAGGCAAAGAAGAATTTTTGGGAAAGAGGGCAGGGACCGTTCGTGAAAATTTCTTGGAAATGATCTGGTTGGACTGATGCGCATCGCCATTCTTTCGGACATCCACGCCAACATGGAGGCCCTGACCGCAGTCCTCGAGGACCTCGAGCAGCAGGGCGTGGACTCGACCTACAGCCTGGGCGACAACGTGGGTTACGGGGCCGAGCCCGAGGCCGTTTTGGAGGAGCTCTCCCGGCGGGGCATTGTCTCGGTCATGGGCAACCACGAGCTCGGGCTGGCCAGCCGGCGCTCCAGGGAAAAGGACTTCAACCCCCACGCCCTGCAGGCCCTTAAGGTCACCAGGGCCCTGCTCAGCGATGCGTCCATTGAGAAGGTGGCCGGTTTTCCCCGTCACCTTGTCGTGCACGGCGCACGGCTGGTGCACGGATGCCCGCCAGACTCCCCGACCAGGTATCTCTACATGGTGGACGAAGGGGAGTTTCTGTCCAGGTTCACGTCCTATCCCGAGCAGATCTGCTTTGCCGGCCACACCCACGAGCTCGGGCTGGTCGTCCTCGAGGAAGGCTCGGTCAGAAGGCTCCCCTTGCCGCAAGGGGTCACCCCTGTGGGGTCCTTTGAGCGGGTCATCGTCAACGCCGGCAGCGTGGGCCAGCCCAGGGACGGGGACAACAGGGCCAAGTACCTGGTCTGGGACACGCAAGCGGCCTCGGTCGAGGTGCGCTTCGTGGCCTATGACATCGCCTCCTGTGCAGCCAAGATCGAGCAGAGCGGCATGGCCAGGCGGTATGCCGACCGTCTCTGGAGCGGGACCTGAAGATGAAGCGGGTCGGCAAGTACGAGATTCTTGGTCTGCTGGGCCGGGGGGGCATGGGCGTGGTCTTCAAGGCCCTGCTCCCGGTGGCGGACAAGGTGGTGGCTGTCAAGCTGCTCAAGCCGAACCCGATGCTGGAGGACCTGCTGGGCCGGGAGGAGGTGGAGCAGCGCTTCGTGCTCGAAGCCAGGACCCTGGGCGCCATCCGCCACGACCACATTGCCGGACTCCTGGACTTCGACCGGGACGAGCGCGGTAGCCCTTTCTTCGTCATGGAGTACTACTGCCGCACCCTGGAGCTGCTGCTCGGCGGCTCTGAAAATCTGGAGCAGCACGGCCGTTTCCTGCCTCCGGAACGCTCGGCAACAATCCTCAGGCAGGGGCTCGATGCATTGGACAGACTGCACCAGGCCGGGATCGTGCACCGCGACGTCAAGCCGGCAAACGTGCTCTTCACGGACGGCGGCGTGGTCAAGCTGATCGATTTCGGCATGTCCAGGCTGCCCAGCGGAGTGGACAGGGAGAGCATCCCCAAGGGGCTCAAGATCGGGACCCCCTATTACACGGCGCCCGAGCAGGAGGAGGACCCTGCCCAGGCCGAAGGGCGTTCCGACCTCTACTCCTGCGGTGTCATGGCCTGGAGGATGCTCACCGGGAAGCTGCCGGAGGAAGGAGCAAAGCGGCAGCGGCCGGGTGACATGAACCCCATGCTTGGACAGGCCTGGGATGATTTTCTGGTTCAGGCCGCTGCGCACAGGATCGGGGACAGGTTTGGCAGCGCCTCTGAAATGGCACGGGCCCTGGACAGGGCGCTGACCTCCTGGCGCAGGCACCAGAAGACGTTCTGCAGCCTGGAGCAGGGCGACAAGCAGAAGAGGGCTCCCCAGGGGCAGAAGAAGCGCCTGCGTGCAGATCCGGAAAGGGTTTACGCCGCCGACGCCAGGACGGCCTTTGGGCTGGACAGATTGGGACGTCCCCTGGCAGGCGGGGCAGGCAGGTTTTCGCCCCGGGGGGAGGAAGTTGTCGTGGACAGTGCCCACGCCCTGACCTGGCAGTGGTCCTCCTCCCCGTTCCCGCTCAGCTGGGCCGCGGCCCAGGAGTATGTCCAGCACCTGGAGCGGGAACGTTTTGCCGGTCGTTCCGGCTGGAGGCTGCCCACAATCCCGGAGCTTTCGACCCTGCTCAGGCCAAAGACCGAGCCCGAGGACCTGTGCCTCGACCCGGTCTTCGAATCCGTGCGCACCTGCCTGTGGTCAGCCGACACCCGGTCGATCAAGTCGGCCTGGATGGTGGATACCGGCTCGGGGTTCGTGGCGTTTCAGGACAAGACCTGCCGCTGCTTTGTCAGGGCCGTGACGTCCGGGTCGTGAAATCGGATCGTGAATTGAACTGATTCGGGGTCGTGCCGCGACTTTATGTCGCAGCCAGGGGGAACTCCAGGCGCAGGCCCGCCCCCAGGGGGAAAAGTCGTCCCGGCAGGGCCTTGTCCAGCGCCCGCAACCCCTTCTGCCCGGTGCAGTGGCCCGCATGGATGCGCTCCACCTCGAACTCCCTGAGCACGGCGGCTGTCTGGTCCACGGCCCAGTCCGGCGCGTCGGCCAGGTGCAGCCCGCCGAGCAGGGCATGCACCCGCTCCAGGCCAAGTTCATACCGGCAGAAGGACAGGATGTTGGCCACCCCGGAGTGGGAGCAGCCCAGCAGCAGGACCGGTCCGGCAGCAGTATCCAGGACC
>CAZQOG010000126.1:0-1005 GCA_964594925.1 uncultured Desulfohalobiaceae bacterium | reverse complement strand
GCCGAATGCGGTGTCAAGGACCAGGGCGGCGTCGTCCAGAACATGGTCGGCGCGCTGCCCCTGCGGATCCAGGGCAAAGCCGTTGATGGCTTCGTAGTTGCCGGGCAAGCGGGGGATGTTAGTCAGCAGGGTCATGCCCCGTCGCAGGGTCCACACCCCTGGCAGGGGCACGAAGCGCTCCTGAACGGCGCTTTTGCAGGCCTTTGGAATGCCGATGGACTCCGGCTTTCTGCCGGGTCTGATTTTGAAGCGCTCCACCAGGATGTGGGGATGGCCCAGGACCGCTCCCTGCCAGCCCGTGGCTGCAAGCGCGGCCAGCCCGCCGGTGTGGTCGTAGTGCCCGTGGCTGCAGACGACTCCGCATGCAGCGGACAGGTCGAGCTTCAAGGCGCGGGCATTGTCCAGGAACAGGCCGGAAGCACCGGTATCCAGGAGCCACAGCTCGCCCTGGCCCGGCTCGATGGCCAGGCTGAAACCGTGCTCGCTGCCCAGGCCCGGCTGGTGCACGGTGTTGTCGGTGAGCACGGTGAGGTTGATCATAGACCTTTTAGAACCACGTAAGGGTGATGATACTGGGGGAAAATTCTTTGAACTCTTTTCCTTGGAACTTCCGACTTCGAGCTTTGAACTTTTTTCACGCGTTTTTCAGGGCGCGGGTCAGTTTTTCCCGGTCGTCCGAGAACAGCTTGTAGTTGAAGGAGTCCTCCAGGGCCTCCTTGCTGGCCTCGATGATGTTGTGGGACAGCCCCACCGTGATCCAGTTGCTCCTGGCATCGCCCGACTCGATGAGCACGCGCACGTTGGAGGCGGTGCCGCCGTTGGCGTCTGCAACCGCGGGCAGGACCCGCACCTTGAAGTCCTTGAGGCTCATTTCCTTGAGATTGGGGTAGATCCCCTCCAGGGCCTTGCGCAGGGCGTTGTCCAGGGCGTTGACCGGGCCACGGCCGGAAGCCGCGGTGTGCTCGGTGTGCCCCCCCACCCGGACCACCACCGTGGCCTCGGAGC
>CAZQOG010000125.1:0-7718 GCA_964594925.1 uncultured Desulfohalobiaceae bacterium | reverse complement strand
GGCGGCTCTACTTCCAGCGCATGGTGCTCAGACTGGCCCGGCAGCTTTCACTGGACATCCCCCCGGGGGGTGTGGATCACGCAGCCCTTGAGGAGCTGCGCAGGAAGGTCCTGGACAGGATGCACAACAGCCCGGAGCGGCCTGAAAGTCCAGACACCCCGTGGATGACCGCCACCCTCTGGGGCTGGAACTTCGGCTTTGACTTCGCTCCCAGCGGGTACCGTCTGCACGCCTCACACCAGCAGGTCCACCAGCAGAACGCCTTGATCCCGGACTCGCTTCCCGCCCTTCAAAACCGCAGGGAAACCGGCGGGCGCATCACTGCCTACGGGTGCGGCGACCTGGTGGCCGAACAGGTGCGCGCCTACCGCCGGGAGCACGGGCAGGGCCTTTTCGATGACTATGTCCACTGTCTGCGCACCAACACCCGGCTGGACGGCCATCCCGACGAGTCGGACCTGGTGGTCTTCGAGGACGCCCATGTCCTGCTCTTCGTCCCCAAGGCCCAGACCTCCCAGTGGGAGCTGCAGCTCATGCCCAAGGCAGGCGTGGGCAACCTGCTGGAGGCCGGCACCGAGTGCAGAAAATCCCTTGACCGCGGCCTGCTTCTGGCCGTGCGCTGCCTGGAAGGTCTCGGGGCCGGGATGATCACCTGCATCGAGTACCCCAAGCGCTTCACCGAGCCCGACACGGATCAGCGCCTGCTCTACGCCTTTCTTCCCAGGCTGCCCTGGTCCCCCGGGGCCTTCAGCGAGGCCCAGCTGCGCTTCATCTGCGGCCACTACCCAGAGGACTTTGCCCGGGCCTGCCGCATGGTCCTGCCTGCCCCTGAGGCACTTGGCCCTGCAGCCTCCTGATCCCTGCCGTGAACGGCATTTTTCTCCACGGCTTGACACGAAACCGCCGTGTCGGGTTACCCTGGGGGCTTGGACAGTGACCCGGAAGCCAACCCCATACAGGAGCACCCCATGCACCAGATGACCGAGCAGCACCTCATCAATGCCTTTGGAGGCGAAAGCCAGGCCAACATGCGATACCGCCACTTCTCCCTGCAGGCAGACAAGGAGGGCTACCCGAACGTGGCCCGCCTCTTCCGGGCCATTGCCCACGCCGAGTTCGTCCATGCCGGAGACCACTACCGCGAGCTGAAACATCTTGAGGAGGGCCGGGTGGCCAACTCCATGGCCGCCTTCGGGCCGGGCGACACCTCCAAGAACCTGGGACTGGCCATTGACGGCGAGACATTCGAGATCGAGGAGATGTACCCCACCTACATCGAGGTGGCCAAATTTCAGGAGGAAAAGGGAGCCCAGCGCAGCTTTGAGTGGTCCTATGCCACCGAGAAGGAGCACCGCAAGTTCTTCCAGCGGGCCAAGCAGGCCGTGGACCAGGGGGAGGATGTCGCGATCGGGCCCATCCAGATCTGCGAGGTGTGCGGGTTCACCCTGGAGGGCGACGCCCCTGAGCAGTGCCCTGTGTGCAAGGCCACAAAGGAAAAGTTCAAGGGCTTTGCCTGAGCTCTTCGCAGCCTCCGGTACCACGTGACCTATACCCCGGTCCTTTGCAGCAGGCTTTCCTGTTGCCAGGGGAATTCTTCCTGCTGCGCCCACGCACCCGGAAGTCGTGGTCCTGGTTGACAGAACAACCGGCCTGGGGAAGCATGCGCCCTCCGCCACGAACAGTCCATCAGGAGTGAGCACTGCATGCTCGGGCACATGAACGCCAGGGAGCGTACCATCCTCTGGCACACCTGCTTCGGACACTTCCTGAGCCACTTCAACATGCTGGCCTTCCCCGCCCTGGTCATTCCCCTGACCGGTCTGCTCGGGCTGGACATGGCCGCTGTGCTCGGCCTGTCCTTCTGGATGTACCTGCTCTACGGCCTGATGGCACTGCCCTGGGGGATGGTGGCCGACCGCATTGGAGTGCGGGTCCTGTTCGTGGTCTTTTACCTCGGGGCAGGGCTGTCCGGTCTGGCCGCCGCCGCCTGGAGCCACAACCCTTTCCTGCTGCAGATCAGCCTGGCGGGGGTGGGGCTTTTCTCGGCCATTTACCACCCCGTGGGATTGGGCATGATCTCCAAGGAGATCCGCAAGGTCGGGCTGGGGATGGGGTTCAACGGGATGTTCGGCAACCTGGGGCTGGCCTGTGCCCCGTTCGTGGCCGGGCTGGTCACCTGGGCCTGGGGGCCGCGGGCCGCCTTTGTCTCCCTGGGGCTGATCAACGTGTGCGGGGCGGTGTTCATGCTGCTGTGGCCCCTCGACCTGAGCGGGTCCCGGCCTGAGACAGTCGAAGCCAAAGGGAAGAACTCCTTCAAGCCCTTCCTGATCCTGCTGGCGGCCATGATGCTGGGCGGCATCGTCTACCGTGGAGGAACAGTAATTTTGCCCGCCTACTTCGAGGTCAAGAACCAGGCCCTGGCCGACTGGCTCTCCGCCATGGCAGCCGGGCTGCTCCCGCCGAACATGGTGGCCACGGCAACCACATCTCTGATCTTCCTGATGGGCATGGCCGGTCAGTACCTGGGCGGTCACGTTGCCCAGAGGTACGACGTGCGCAAGACCTATCTCTTCTTCCACGCCATGACCGTGCCCCTGGCCGTGCTTGCCGGGACCCTGGCCAACCTCCCCCTGGTGGTCGTGGCCATGGCCTACTTTTTCTTCCTGCTTGGGATGCAGCCCTCCGAGAACACCCTGGTCGGCAATCTCAGCCCGCACCGCTTCCGCCACGCAGCCTTCGGCTCCAAGTTCATCCTCACCTTCGGGGTGGGCTCCCTGGCGGTGAAGATGGTCGCGGCCATTCAGTCGGGCCTGTCCATCGAGGCGGTCTTTCCGTCTCTGGCCATGGTTTCCGTCCTCCTGGTGGCCGCCATCCTGCTGCTCATCCACCAGACCCGGCCCCAGAATGCCTCTGCATGAAATCATGCTGCTAAGGATCCATGCTCTGTCCCGACTCCGGCACAGGGACGTGCACGTGCCGACGAGGGCTGCATGAAAAGGCACCTTTCCCAGCGAACAACGCCAAGGGAAGAGCAAGCTACAATAAAACCCTTCCTTCGGGGCCTTTGAACGACAAAGGCGCGGGCCATGGACCCGCGCCTTGCAGAGTTACACCGCAGTGGCTGACTAGGGACGCCCTCCGTTGCCGCCGGCATTGCCGTTGTCGCCAGCATTGCCGTTGCCGCCGGGACCACCACCGAGTCCACCAGGGCTACCGCCGGGGCCGCCAGGTCCACCGCCGGGTCCGCCAGCATTACCACCGGGGCCTCCCCCAGGTCCGCCGGTAGTACCGCCTGGACCTCCGCCTGGGCCGCCGGCATTGCCACCGGGACCACCAGGGCCGTTACCGGGGCCATTACCGGAGCCGCCGGGGCCGTTCCCATTGCCGGGACCGCCTGCAGCAGCTCCGGGGCCGCCACCGGGGCCGCCACCATTGCCCTGCCCGGCTGCACCTGCACCCGGACCACCAGGGCCTTTGCCCGCAGCTGAGCCTGCTCCGGCTCTTGCTGCTTGCGGACCGGGTCCGCCTTCCGACCCGGTTGATGCTGCACCGCGTCCACGCGACAGGCCGTGCCCGCGGGACAAGCCGGTCCTGGCGCTGCGCGCCGTGGCTTCCTCGATTTCAGCCTGCATGGACGCGTCAAACCCCTGCTGGTCCTCCTCGGGTGCCAGCCCTCTGGCCTGCTTTGGCCCAAACCCCAGCACACTGGGATGCAGCCCCAGCTCATGGGCGATGTCGCCCCAGCCCATGTCCTCGGCCCGCATGGCTTCGATGTCTTCGGCGGTCACACCGGACGCATCCTCCATAAGGCCTCCCACGGTGGCCTGCGCGGCTTCCAGCTCAGCCAGTGCCGCACCAATGGCCGAATCGTCCGTCGAACCTTCCAGCGCGTCAAAAGCCGCCTGGGCCGCCTCCAGCTCGGCCATGGCAGCTTCCAGCTCAGGGCTGGGCTGATTGGCAACCGCCTCCACGAGGTTGGCGATGCGCTGGGCCTCAGCCGGGCTGGTGAACGCGGGATCGAGGTCCTGGTCCGGATCTTCGGGATCCTCCGGATCATCGAGGTCACCCAGCTCTTCCTCGCCGGCCGCGAGCTCAATATCTTGCTCATCAATCACACCCGGGGGAGGCCCGAGATGCCCTTTCTGAAGACCCTGGCCGAGCACGCCTGGATGCAGCCCCAGCTCAAGGGCGATCTCACCAAAGCCCATACCCTCGTCCCGCATGGCTTCGATGTCTTCGGCCGTGACGCCCGTGGTCTCGGTCACGATCCCGTCCACGGTCTCCTGGGCTGCAGTGAGCTCGCTCAAAGCGGCGTCAATGGCTTCCTGGTCCTCCGACCCCTCCAGGGCGCCAGAGGCCGCCTGGGCCTCTTCCAGCTCGGCCAGGGCAGCGTCCAGCTCGGGATTTGGTTGATTGGCCTCCGCTTCCACGAGGTTGGCGATGCGCTGGGCTTCCCCCGGACTGGTGAACGTTGATTCTTCCTCGACGTCTCCTGTACCGTCCTCGGTATCCCCTTCCTGGGCCAGCAAAGCTCCACCCGAAACCAGGACGAGCAGCAGGCTCAGGATGCCGATGGACAACCCGCCGCGCACAAGTTCTTTGATCCACTTCATGTCACACCTTCCCTTGTGTTGTTTGAACGATATCTTCGAGCTGTCCGATGAAACGCACGGACTGCCCCAATGCGACTGTTTTCCCGCCGATGCTCTCCAGATCCGGGACGTCGAACCAGCTGGCCTTTACCCGCCGGGAATCGACTCCGGGAGCCAGAGAAAGGATGAGCGTCCTGAGCATGAGCGCCCTGTCCCTGGCCAGGGCAAGGTCTTCTGAGGCATAGGTCACCACGTGCAAGGTCAGTTGCGGGGACTGTTCGAGCATGCCGGCCAGCGCTTGGAGCTCGTACACGCTTTCCGGAACCGGTTGACGGTCCTGGAATCGTATTTCCGGCACGATCATCCGTTTGAGCCCCACCTGATGGACCCTCCAGGAAAAATCGCCCAGCCTGTTCAGATGGTTCACCGCCCTGAGCGCCCATTTCCCCTGCCGGCTCTGATGCAGATAGGACTGCCAGACTTCACGGGAGGTCTGTTCTTCGCCCAGCATCCGGGCGGCAAGCCCTTTGGCATACAGGGCTTCCAGATGACCGGGATCGCGGACGAGCACTTGGTCATACTGACCGAGGGCCTGCTCCCACTGCTTCTGTTCCATCAGGGAATGGGCCAGGTAGAGACGGGATTCGATGTGGTCCGGGTCCAGAAGAAGAGCCTGTTGATAGCTCTGCTGCTCGAGATTGGGCCGGGATGCACCGGCATAGCCCACACCGAGCCAGAAGTGGGTTTCCGCCTTTCCCGGGTTTAGCCGGACAGCCCGCTCCAGAAAGGGAAGGGCTTGATCCGCCTTGTCGGCCATGACCAGCCCCCGTCCGACCATCAGGCTGGCGGAAGCGTGCTCAAGGGACCCGGCCTCGGCCACCGGTGTCGTCTGAGGGGTCAGTGATGTTGCAGGCTGCACATCCAGTCGTCCGACAAGGACCCCGCCTGAGAAGAACAGCACCAGGCAGGCGCAGGCCAGTGCCCCGCGCATGACCGGCCTGGTCATGGCCTCCTGTATCTTTTGCCGCAGCATGCGGCTCCAGGGCTGTTGTTTGGGGGTGAGGCGCCCGTGTATCCGGCTGGCCATCCCGGGGGGAGGTTCACTCTCGTCGAGCTGGGCCAGGACCAGGTTCGCAAACTCGAAGTCAGCCAGGGGTTTCTCTGGCACCTTGACGTCCTTGCCATTGTGTTTCTCACATGTTGCCATGACCGTTCTCCGAAAGGATCACTCGTAACATTCCCACTCCCCGGTTGACCCGCATCTTGGCACCGCTCACGGACAGGTTGAAGACAACGGACAGCTCCTTCATGGACAGCCCCTCCCGGTAGTGCAGGATAACCGCCTCCCGGTGTTCCAGGGGAAGCTTCGCCAGGGCCTTGTTCACGGCCTCCTTGTCCTGCTTGAGCTGGAGCAGCCTTTCCTGGGTTGCGGTGCGGGAACCGTCACCGTCAGGGTGCCGATCGATGTTGTCCTCCAGCACCTCGGGACGATGTTTTCTGGCCCAGTCACGGGCCAGGTTCATGGCTATGGTGTATAGCCAGGGGAAAAACCGGCGGTTCGTTTTAAACTGGTCGAGCCTTTCATAGGCGCGGACAAAAGCGTCCTGCGTCAGGTCTGCGGCCTCGGCCACGGACCCCGTCAACCTGAGCATCAGATTGTACACCGGCTTCTGATGCTCAAGGACCAGCGCCGAGTAGGCATCGACATCGCCTCTGAGCACGTCCTGCACGATCCTGCCATCCTGTGTGAGACTCATGTGATTGACTTGTTCCTTGCCCGAAGGGTCGCGTCCCTATCTCCTATACGGAGGGGAGTGCCCCCGGTCACAAAAAAATATGGTCCACCGGTGTGAAGGGAGGTGTGAACGGGCCTGCCCGTTGGCTTGTGCCCCTGTGCGGACAGGCCCTAGATGAAAGACTCCGGACGGAGAGCAGACTTCAGGGCGCGGCCTTGGAAGATACGGCAAAAAGATTGACCGATGCGTCCTCGCTGAAGGTCCGATCTCCCGCCTCGATGCGTTCCGGGACGTCGAACCAGCTGATGCCGATGCGCTCCCCTGTCAGCGACGGAAAACGCTCCAGCAAAAGCCTGCGCACGTTCTTGGCCCGCTCTCTGGCCAGCTCGAGATTGTTCTTCTGGTAGACCAGGACATACAGCCTCAGCTCGGGGGCGTTGACCAGCACATTTCCAACCTTGTCCAGCCAAAAGACAGCGTTCTGGTCCACCCGGTCGCTGAAGGCTTCGAACCGGATCTTGCCCAGCACCAGCTTGCGCAACCCGAGGACATGCAGCCGGTAATCAAAGACGCCGAGGCGGTTGAGGTGGGTCGTTGCCCGCCGAGCGAGCGGACCCTCTGGATAATAGGAGAGGTACCATTGCCAGGCCAGCTTCTCCTCTGGAGTCCTTTTCAGGGACTTGAGGATCAAGGCGCGGTTGTAGAGGGCCGAGGGGCTGGACGGCCACAGCTCCAGGACCTTTTGGTAGGTTGCAAGCGCGGCTTCCACTTCCTTGTTCTTGAGCTGATTGTGTCCAAGGGCGGTCAGGGCCTGAATGTGGTTCTCTTCCAATGCCAGTGCCCGCTCATAGCCGGCCCGCGCGAGCTCTGCCTGTCCCGCCTCTTCGAAGGCAAAACCGAGCCAGAAGTGATAGTCCGCATTTTCCGGGTCAAGGGATGCCGCTTCCTCAAGGTGGGGCAGCGCCTCTTCCGGCTGCTCTTCCGCGAGCAGAAACCGTCCCAGGTAATAGTTGGCTTTGGCGTCGTCCGGGTTTTCCGCCACCACCCGGCGAAAGGTTTGCACACCTTCTTCGGTCTTGCCCGAGTTGAGGTAGTACTGCCCCTGGAACTGCTCCTTCACCGCACAACCGCCCAGCAGGAAAAAACAAAACAGACCCGAAAGTATCAGCTGCAACCGCATCCCATGCTCCAGTGTTTCCTCGTGGAAAAGGTATAATGCATCCGGTTCGAGGGTACTTTTTAAAAATTACCGGTTTCGGAAAGAGGCCGTGGGCGTTCATGACCAGCCAGAATGGAAGTGCGTCGCGTCACTCCCCTCTCACATGGTCCAGTGTTGTACCGGTCGTTCTTGCCGGCGCTCCACCGCCACCCCCTCGTTCCAGCCTGGAAT
>CAZQOG010000124.1:0-7928 GCA_964594925.1 uncultured Desulfohalobiaceae bacterium | reverse complement strand
CCAAGATCTCGGCTTCCTCCACCTCCCTGGCGGTGCTGAACAACCTGACCAGGAACCCGTATGCCGCCGGGCTGGTGGTGGACGGGGAGGACGGCGGCACGGGCGCGGCCTACAATGTGTCCATGAACCACATGGGCCACCCCATCGCCTCCAACCTGCGCGACTGCTACCTCAACCTGGTCAAGCTCGGGAAGCAGAACGAGATCCCGCTCATCGCCGGGGGGGGCATCGGCAAGAACGGCAACCTGGCCGCCAATGCCGCAGCCCTGTTCATGCTCGGGGCCAGCGCGGTCCAGATCGGCAAGTACATCATGCAGGCCGCGGCCGGCTGCGTGGGCTCGGAAGGCGACCGCTGCAACATCTGCAACATCGGTCGCTGCCCCAAGGGCATCACCTCCCAGGACCCCCGCCTCTACCGGCGGCTCGACCCGGAAAAGGTGGCCGAGCGGGTGGTGGACGTCTACGTGGGCTTCGACACGGAGCTCAGGAAGATCCTGGCCCCGCTGGGCCGCTCCACCTCCCTGCCCATCGGCATGTCCGACGCCCTCGGCATCAGCGACGCCGCTGCAGCGCAGCGGTTGCAGATCAAGTACGTTGTCTAGCAGGCCGCAGAAGCAATCTCCATGGAGAGGCGATAGATGAAAAGAGCAAAGACAGTCCGGCTTACGGGCAAAGAGGCCGGGGGGCGGGTTCCCTCCCGCATCCTCGAGGAGCGCATCCAGGAAGCCGTGCAAAACGGCGCCCGCAAGCTTTTGGTCGAGGCCTTTGGCCAGCACGGCATCGGCGGGAGGATATTCGGCACGGGCGGCGAGCCTGTTTCAGTGACCGTCACCGGCTCCCCGGGCCAGCGCACCGGCTCCCTGGGCTTCCCCGGGACCAGCATCGAGATCCTGGGGCCCTGCTCCGACGACATCGGCTGGCTCAATGCCGGGGCCGACATCACCGTCCACGGCCACGCAACCAACGGGGCCTGCAATGCCATGGCCCAGGGCAGGGTCTTCGTGGCCGGGAGCATCGGTTCCCGCGGCATGACCATGACCAAGCGCAACCCGCGCTTCGCCCCCCCCGAGCTGTGGGTGCTGGGGTCGGCCGGAGACTACTTTGCCGAGTTCATGGCCGGTGGCATCGCAGTGATCTGTGGCCATGAGCCCCAGGATGCGGACAACGTGCTCGGCTACCGTCCCTGCGTGGGCATGGTCGGGGGCAAGATCTTTTTCCGCGGGCCCATCAAGGGCTACAGCCAGTCCGACGCCAGGATGGTCCCCATTTCGGACCAGGACTGGGACTGGCTGACCGAGAACATGGAAAGCTATCTCGGCAGAATCAAACGCAAACGGCTCCTGAAGCGGCTCACCAAGCGCGAGGAGTGGCAGTGCATCGCCGCCCGCACCCCCATGGAAAAGGTGGGAGCCAAACGCCGCTCCATGGCCGCGTTCCGGCGCGAGGTCTGGGACAGTGAGCTGGGCAGGGGCGGGATCATCGGCGACCTGACCGACCTGGACCGCAGCCCCATCCCCTTGGTGCCCACCGGTGAGATGCGGCGTTACGTCCCGGTCTGGGAACACCGCAAGTACATGGCCCCCTGCCAGTCGGCCTGCCCCACGGGCATGCCCGTGCAGGAGCGCTGGCGGCTGATCCGGGAGGGCAAGGTGGACGAGGCCGTGGACGTTGCACTGGCCTACACCCCCTTCCCGGCCACGGTATGCGGCTACCTCTGCCCCAACCTGTGCATGCAGGGCTGCACCCGCGGCCAGATCGGCAACCTGCAGCCCGTTGACATCACCATCCTGGGGAAGACGGGCACCACGGCCCGTGCCCCGGAGCTTCCCGAGCTGTCCGGCGTGCGGGTGGCGGTCATCGGCGGAGGCCCGGCCGGCATCTCCGTGGCCTGGCAGCTCCGTCTCAAGGGCCACGACGCCGTGGTCTACGACATGGAGAAGGTCCTGGGCGGCAAGATCTCCTCCTCCATCCCGGAGCACCGCATCCCCAAGGACGTGCTCGATGCGGAGCTCGACCGGGTGCGCGAGGTCCTGCCCCATGTCCACCTGCAGCAAAAGCTTTCCAGGAAGGAGTTCGAGCAGCTCAAGACGGACTTCGACTACCTGGTCATCGCCACCGGCGCACAGCAGCCGCGCATGATCCCCGTGCCCGGCAAGGAGCGCATCGTCCCGGCCCTGACCTTCCTCAAGGCTGCCAAACAGGATGCGCAGGAGGTGGGCGAGAAGGTCGTGATCATCGGCGCCGGGAACGTGGGCTGCGACGTGGCCACCGAGGCCCGCCGCCTGGGGGCGGGCGAGATCACCCTGATCGACATCCAGGAACCGGCCTCCTTCGGCAAGGAGCGGCAGGAGGCCGAGAAGGCCGGCGCCAAGTTCCGCTACCCCTGCTTCACCAGGGAGGTCACCGGGGAGGGCGTGGTGCTGACCACAGGCGAGCTCATTCCGGCCGACACCGTGGTGGTCTCCATCGGGGACCAGCCCGATCTAGAATTTCTGCCCGGGAACATCGCCACCGACCGCGGGTTCATCGTGACCAACGAGATCCAGCAGACCACCGATCCCCAGGTCTTTGCCATCGGCGACATCGTGCGCCCCGGCCTCCTGACCGAGGCCATCGGGGCCGGGCGCAAGGCCGCCACCGCCATCCACGACATTGCGGCTGGCCGGCTGCCCCAGGGCGACCCGTCGCGCATGGCCGCAGCCACTGTGGACTTCAGCGAGACCTCGGAGACCATCCCCTACTCGCGCATGACCCTGGAGTACTTCGACCCCCGCATCACCGAGTACAACGACCTCAACCACTGCGCTTCCCAGTGCTCTTCCTGCGGATCCTGCATGGACTGCGGTCTGTGCGACGTGATCTGCCCCACCGCGGCCATCCAGCGCAGGGACCTGGGGGAAGGCAGGTACGAGCGCATGGCCGACCCGGACAAGTGCATCGCCTGCGGCTTCTGCGCCCGCTGCTGCCCCTGCGGGGTGTGGGAGCTGTTCGAGAACACCCCCATTGGCTGAGCCCCTGTTGCGCCGCAGAACCTCCGGCCCGCACCCCTCTCCTGCGGGCCGGGGAGACAAGCGGGGCGCACCAAAATCCCAGGCTTCTGCTCCTGCTTCCATCTCCAGTCTTGAGGCGGAAAAGCACGCCGTGCCTTCTGCTCCGTTTTGACTTTCCAGACATTTGGGATTACCAAAAATGCCGCCTTTTGCTTCTAAGAGCCCCCGCCACGCCCTTCAGGAACATGTCGTTCCCTTTTTGAGATAGAGCACCGGGATTTATGACAAAAACTAAAAAGATAACACCTGTGAAGGTGGCGGTGGTCGGTGCTGGAAAACAGAACAACGGCATCGGGCGTTACATATCGAAATATTTCCATTTGAACGGCTCTTGCGTGGTTGCAGTGCTTGGCACGACCACCCACAGCTCCCGAAGCGCCGCCCGGGACCTTTCCTGCTTCGGGATCGAGGCCGCCGCCTACACCTCCTTCGAGACAATGATCCTCAGGGAAGATCCGGACGCGATCGTCATTGCCTCACCCCAGGAAACCCACCTGCACTACCTGCACAAGAGCATCGAGGCCGGCCTGCATCTGTTTTGCGAAAAGCCCTTTGTGTGGCCCCTCGACCAGGGGGTCTCCTTCCTCGTGGAAGAGCTGCTCGACCGTGCCGCACGCAAGGACCTGGTGGTCTGCATGAACTCCCAGTGGCCCTTCTGCCTGCCCTGGTACGAAGAGCTCTGCGGCCCGTTGCGTCCTGAGGACATCACGGGCTTTTCCATGTACACGCAACCCCCCGGCACCGGACTTTTTATGGTTCCGGACGCCGCACCCCATGCCCTCAGCATGCTCTACCAGGTTCTCGGACCCGGAAAAGTCGGCGGGGTCACGGTGCATCCCGGATCCCGGGAGGCCGAGCTCTGCTTCACCTATCATGCCGGTTCCGGGGAGTGCGGCGTCTCCCTGAAGCTTGTCCACAACCCCCGGCAGCCGAGGGACTTTCGCTTCGGGTTCAACGGCAGGATCGTGACCCGGTACATCGAGCCCCAGAGCTACGCGCTCCGGCTCTGCCGGGGGGACTCCCAGTGCTCGCCCGTCGATCCGCTGAACCTCTCCGTCAGGGATTTCCTGTCCGCCCTCACCGATGACGGACCGCCCCTCATAGGGCCCCGCCACATTCTCGACACCACGGTCATGCTGCGGGACCTGTACCACCAATGCGAACTTTTTTGGAGAAGATCCGATGCAGCCCCTGCGCGACACGCAACATGATTTCGGCTCCAAGCTCTGCCAGCCGTCCATTTTCCCGCTGCTCAAGGAGTACGTGCTCTGGCGCCGCAAGCTGCGCAAGGGGATCGCTTCCCCCCCGCCGACCTTCAGCCCGGTCTCCGTCAATCTCGACCTGACCACGGCCTGCAACTTCGCCTGCCCCCACTGCGTCGACTCGGGCATCATCAACACCGGTGAGCAGCTCGACACGGAGAACATAAAGAGCAGCATCCACACCCTGAGCGGCAGGGGGCTGCGATCGGTCATCCTCATCGGCGGCGGCGAGCCCACCCTGCACAGGGACATCTCGGAGATTCTGCTGTTTGTGAAATCCCTGGGCCTTCAGGTGGGAATCGTGACCAACGGGACGCGGCTCGGCCCCATCCATGAGGTGGCGCACTGCCTGGAGGAAAAGGACTGGCTCCGCCTGTCCATCGATGCAGCCAGACAGGAGACCTTCGATGCCTCGCACCGCCCCAGGACTGAAACCCGGCTGGCCGACATCCTGCGCAGGGCCCGCGACATCAAGCAGGCCAACCCTGCCATCTCCCTGGGCTATTCGTTTGTCATCGTATGGGATGGAGTTTGCCTGAACGGCTCGCGCCTGCAGCCCAATGTCACGGAGATGGCGGAAGCCGCGCAGCTGGCCCTGGAGCACGGGTTTGACTACATCTCCTTCAAGCCGTGTCTTGTCCGGCTGCCCCACAGCCAGAAGGAGACTCTGCTCCACGAGACCGACAGGGAGGCGGAGGAACGCATCCGCGAAGCAATCAACTCCAACCTCGAAGAGGTCAGGGGTGTTGCAGGAAGCAGCCTGCACATTTCCGAGAGCGTCAACCTGAAGGCCCTGCTGCACAATGAGGTCGTCAAGCTGAAAAGCCAGCCAGAGACGTGCCACATGCAATATTTCCGCACCGTGCTGGCCCCCTCGGGGATCTTCCACTGCCCGGCTTTCAGGGGGGTCGGGTCGGCACTGGTGGGGCCGAGCACCGGGTATGCCGGAGAAGAGGGCTTCCTGGCCACTGTGGGCTCGACCGCCGCATCTGTCGATTCCTTTGATGCCCGGTTGGAGTGCAGCGAGGTGGGCTGCTTCTACAACCACACCAACCACTGGATCGAGGAGCTGATCCACAGCGACGATCCTCTCGAAGACGACCATGGCGGAAAAGACCACAACTTCTTCTTGTAGCAATTGCCGGCTCACCAGGGAGACCCTGTCATGAGCATCGACCGCATCTGTGTCCTGCACCTCAATCAGATCGGGGACCTTGTCTTTTCCCTGCCCCTTCTCAAGGCCCTCAAAGAGCATTTCACCGGGGCACGGGTCCACTCCGTGCTCAAGCCCCACCTGGCCGCATTGTTGGTCGACTCGCCCCTGGTGGATGCGGTCATCCCGCGCCGGGCCGGGCTGCGGGCCAGGCTGGAGCTGCTGCGCACCATCAGGAAAAACCATTACGACCTGCTCATCGCCCTGCCCCGCTCCGAGGAAGCCATGGCCCTGGCAACCCTGAGCAGGGCCGGCGTGAAGGCCGGCTTTTCCCGCCCCTTCTGGGATCTCGCCCTGGATGTCACGGCCAGGACCGAGGGGCACCCCGGGTGGGTCAACAACCGCTCCCTGCTGCACAAACTCGGCATCCCCGTTGTCACGGACGACTACGTGGGCCTTCTCTCCTGCCGGGGCTGGACATACAGCGGCGACCTTCCCGAGCGTTTCGCTGTTTTTGCGCCCTGCGCTTCGGGCCGGAGGCAGACAAAGACCTGGGGGAGTGAAAAGTTTGCCGATGTGATGGCCCGGCTGGCCCGGGACCAGGGTTTGCTCCCCGTCCTGGTCGGCGCCCCGGGCGACGCCGCCGCCAACCAAGACATCGAGGAGCTTGCCCGTGCCAGGGGGCTGAAACGCTCAGAGATACTGAACCTGACCGGGAAGGTGGACCTCAAGGAGCTGTGCGTGGTCCTGCAAAAGGCCCGGCTGGTGGTCGGCATCGACTCCGGGGTCAGCCACCTGGCATCCAGCCTGGACAAGCCCCTGGTCGTGCTCTTCGGCCCGACCGACCCGGAGTTCGTGGGTCCGCAAAACCGAAACTCGGTCATCGTGCGCCACGCCGGCATCCCCTGTGTGCCCTGCTATCTGAAAAAATGCAGCCACAGGGTGTGCATGGATGCCATCACCGTGGACGAGGTGGAGCGTGCCTGTCGGTCGGTGCTGCGCAGTGCGTGATCCTGAGTGACGGGACTTCCCTCTTCTGCACGGATCGCCACTGCACCTCCTGGTTGACATCATCCGGCTCTTGATATCATGACCGGTTTCACGACCCAACCACCCCCAGTACCAAGGAGGAACCAAATGCTCAGAAATTGCCTGTCCGCTCTGATCGGGCTCTGCCTGCTGGGCCTGTGCACCGCAGGCCCGGCCCAGTCTGCAGACCAGAAACTCAAGGTTGCCTTTGCCCTGCTCTGGACCATCGACGACCAGGGCTGGACCACCGCCCACTACCGGGGCATCCAGCACCTGGAGCAGATGCTCGGCGACCAGATCGAGATCAGCTACACCGAGAAGGTCCTGGCGGCAGATGCCGAACGGGTCTTTCGCAGCTACGCCTCCCAGGGCTACGACATCATCTTCGGCACCACCTTCGAGCACATGGACCCCCTGCTCAACGTGGCCGCCGACTACCCGGACATCGTCTTCGAGCACTGCTCCGGGTTCAAGACCGCTCCCAACATGGGCAACTACTTCGCCCGCATGTACCAGGGCGAGTACCTGGCCGGGTACATGGCAGGCCTGATGGGCTTCACAAACGTGGGCACGGTGGCCACCAACCCCATCCCGGAACCCATCCGGGGCATCAACGCCTTCACCATCGGACTCAAGAAGGGACTGACCGAGGCCGGCCACAGCTACGACCCCGACAAGCTGGTCACCGTGGTCTGGCTCAAGGCCTGGCGCGACCCCATCCTGGAGACCACCCTGGCCGAGACCCTGGCCGCCCGAGGCCACGACCTGATCCGCCAGATGGCCGACACGCCTGACAGCTCCCTGGCCGCCTGCGCCGCAGGCGTTCCCGCCATCGGATACGGGACCGATGCCGCCAGGCACGGGGCCGAATGCGCCCTGGTCTCCTCAATCTGGAACTGGGGCCCCATTTATGTGGACAAGGTCAAGCAGGTCATGAACGGCACCTGGCAGGTCTCCGAGTACTGGGGCGGATTCGAGAGCAACAACATGCAGCTCAGCCCCTTCCACGGCTCCGTGCCCCAGGAGGTGGTGGAGAAGGTCACTGCGGCCCGGGACAAGCTCGAGCAGGGAGTGGACACCATCTTTGCCGGGCCGCTCTATGATCAGTCCGGTAAGATTATGATCCCCGAAGGGAGCCAGGCCTCGGACAAGGACCTGTTGACCATGCGCTGGCTGATCCAGGGCGTAAAGGGCAGCATTCCCGATTGAGAAGGATCTGGCCCCGTGACACCGTGACACTTGAGTGGTGGCTGACTGTGCTGCACCCCGCACGGGCGGGGTCACGCAATTCGCGTGGCCCTGCCCGAACAAATCCCGGCCCCGGTCCGAACTTTATCCACCGCTCGCGGAACCGTCTGTTGAAAATATCCTTTTCAACCTTTTTCTTTGCAGGCCGTTCAAAAACCACGCTGGCAAGGCGCTTTACCAAGGGCA
>CAZQOG010000123.1:0-7997 GCA_964594925.1 uncultured Desulfohalobiaceae bacterium | reverse complement strand
GTTTCTCAGGGAACTGAAACGGGCCGTAGTTGTTGGAGCAGCGGGTGATGACCGCGTGCAGGCCGTAGGTTTCCACCCAGGCCCGGACCAGCAGGTCGGCGGCGGCCTTGGAGGCGGAGTAGGGGCTGTTCGGGGCCAGGGGGGTCTGCTCGGTGAACCTCCCCTCAGGCCCGAGCGTGCCGTAGACTTCGTCGGTGGAAACCTGGACAAAGGTCTGCACCTGGTGCCGGCGCGAGCAGTCCAGCAGGACCTGGGTGCCCTGCACATTGGTGGTGATGAAGGGGGCGGCGTCGTCAATGGAGCGGTCCACGTGGGACTCGGCAGCGAAGTTGACCACCGCTTCAACGCGGTGCTTGGCAAAGGCCCGGTCCATGGCCTCCGGGTCGGCGATATCCGCGAGCAGAAAGTGGTAGCGGTCGCCGTAGCGGTCCACCAGAGGCGCCGTGTTCGTGGCGTTTCCGGCATAGGTCAGCTTGTCCACGTTGACCAGGCGCACGTGGGGATACTTGCCGAGCATGAAGTGGCAGAAGTTGGAGCCGATGAAGCCGCAGCCGCCGGTGACCAAGAGTCGCATGGGAGTGGTTGTACATGGAGCGGCTCGGGAAGGTCAAATGCAGGGGGGAAGGAAGTGGACCTGGTGGACGGGGTGGACTTGGTGGACTTTGTGGACAAGAAGCAAACACAGTCTTTCGCGCTTCCTGTCCACTGCGTCCACTCGGTCCACCACGTCCGCTCCGTCCACAAAAAAAAGGCGCCTCCGGCTTGGCCGGAGGCGCCTAATGGTCACTTTTCCGCCTTCACATATTTTCCTCGATGAACTGCTCGGCCACTGCCCGCTCCTCCTTGTGGTCCACGTCGACCGCCTTGTTCATTTGCTGCATCTTGTCCGTGGTCAGCTTGTCGGCCATGGGGTTGAGGGCCTCCCGAATGCCGGGGTACTTGTCCAGGACCTCCTTGCGCACCACAGGGCAGGGGTTGTAGACTGGGAAGAATCTCTTGTTGTCGTCCAGGTTGACCAGGCCGAAGGCGGCAATGCGGCCGTCGGTGGCAAAGCCCATGGCCACATCCACCTGGTCTTCGAGAAGGGCCTTGTAGGTCAGCCCCAGGGACATCTTCTTGACCTGTCCCGGGGGGATGCGCAGCCCGTAGGTCTTCATCAGGGCCTTGAAGCCGTCCGGGCGCTCCCAGAACTCGGAGCCCACTCCGAAGACCAGGTCCTCGGGCTGGTCCGCCACGTGGGTGGCCAGCTCTGAGATGGACCCGATGCCCAGCTGGTCGGCGTGGGCCTTGCGCATCATCAGGGTGTAGGTGTTGTTGAACTTGACCGGCTTGAGCCAGATCAGGCCTTTCTTTGCGTCAGTATCCTTGATCCACTGGTAGACCTTGTCGGGATCACTCATGATCTCCGGGTCTTCCTGCTCGTAGAACAGGGTGTAGGCCGTGCCCGTGTACTCGTAATAGAGGTCGATCTGCTCGTTCTCCAGGGACTGGCGCGCGATGTTGGTCCCCACCCCGGTTTTCAGGGTCACGTCGAATCCGTTCTGTTCCAGCAGGATGCCGGCCAGCTCGGACAGGATGTACTGCTCGGTGAAGTTCTTGCCGCCCACGGTCACGGATTTTTCAGCCGTGGCCGCAGGGACCATGGCTGCCAGGACAAGAGCCAGCGCGCACAGGAAAGTAGTTACAAGTTTCATGGTGTTTTTCATGAAAGCCTCCGTGTTTGTTGCGTGACAGGGCTATTGCTCGGAGAGCCGCAGCCCCTTGGAGATCAGGGCCAGTCCCAAAAGCCCGCACAAAAAGTCCCCTCCCAGGGCCAGGAGAATGGTGGGCAGGGCCCCGGCCAGCAGCTTTTCTGTCTGCATGAGATTGATGCCGGTGAAGATGAGGTCGCCCAGTCCTCCGGCCCCGATGAGGTAGGCCAGGGCCGCGGTTCCGATGTTGATGACCAGGGCCACCCGGAAACCGGTCAACATGACCTGCATGGCATTGGGCAGCTCGACCTCCAGCAGGATGCGCCAGCTGGGCATGCCCATGCCCTTGGCCGCGTCGATCATGGCCGGCGGCACGGCAGTGATCCCGGCCAGGGTGTTCCGGGCGATGGGCAGGATGGAGTAGACGAACAGGGCGAAGATGGCGGTCTTGCTGCCGATGCCGAGGAAGCTCATGGCCAGGGCCAGCACGGCCAGAGATGGGATGGTCTGGCCCAGTCCCACGAAGTACATGACCACGCCCGCATAGGGCTTGAGCCGTTTGCGGGTGAACAGGATGCCCACGGTGACCCCGCAGGCAGTGGCCAGGAGCATGCTCACGGCGACAAGGTAGAGGTGCTGCCGGACAAGGTTCAGGATGTAGGGGTACTCGTACGGGTCGGACAGGTACTCGACCAGGCCGACACGTTCGGCAATGATGCCGCCGGTGACGAGCAGCGCGAACAGCAAGAAGTGGTAGAGCTTGCGCAGCTGGTTCATCGTCCGAGCTTCCTTCCGATTTTTATGCCCTTGGGGGTGATGGCATGCTCCAGAAAGGCCATGCCCCCGTCCACCAGGATGGCGAAGATGGAGACGAGCAGGGCCCCGGCCACGATCATCTCCCCATAGACCCGGTCGATGCCCTGCTGGATGAACACACCCAGACCGCCGGCCCCGATGTAGGCGGCAATGGCCGCAATGCCGATGTTCATGACCGCTGCGGTGCGAAGCCCTGCCAGGATGACCGGTATGGCGATGGGGATCTCCACCTCCTTGAGCAACATCCAGTTGGACATGCCCAGGCCCCGTCCGGCATTGACCACCGAAGGGGGCACGTTCTTGATGGCCGTGTAGGTGTTGCGGATGATGGGCAGCTGGCTGTACAGGACCAGGGCGATGACCGCCGGGACCTTGCCCAGGCCGTGCCCGAACAGGGAGAGGACAGGAAGCATCAGGCCGAAGAGGGCGATGGAGGGGATGGTCATCATGATGTTGGCCCCGTTGATGACCCGCTGGGCAAGATGTTCGTTCTTGGTGATGAGCACCCCGATGGGCACGCCGATCAGGGTGGCCAGGACCAGTGAGACCGCCACGATCCAGATGTGCTCGCCGGTCAGGAAGAGGGTCTTGTCCCAATTGCTCTGCAGGAACTGGATCAGGTCCATGGCTAGCCCCCGGCCCCGGCGGTTTCAGCGGACTCGTCCGAGTAGACGGACAGAATCGATTTCTGGATGTCGTGCAGGCTGATGGTGCCGATGAAATCCCCGGAATCGTCCACCACCGGCACGATCAGCAGGTCGTACATGAGCAGGATGGACAGGACGTCCCGCAAGGTCTGCCGTTCCTCGGAAAAGGCCGGAAACCGCGAGACCTGGTCCCGGGTCGGCCCCTCCTCATACTTCAGGTCCCTGGGTTTGACGTACCCTATGGGCTTGCCCTTCTCGAGCACGATCCCATAGCGGATGTTCTTCTCCTCCATGGTCTTGAGGGATTGCGGCGCGGGGGTTTCCCCCTGGAGCGTGTTCCTGGGGGAGCGGTTCATGGCGTCCCTGGTGCGCATCAGCCCCAGGACCTTCAGGGCCCGGTCCGCCCCCACGAAGTCGGCCACGAACTTGTTCTTGGGCTGGGTGAGGATGATCTCCGGGGTATCGTACTGGATGAGCTTGCCTTCGTTGAACAGGGCGATCTTGTCGCCCATCTTGATGGCCTCGTGGATGTCGTGGGAGACAAAGGCAATGGTCTTTTTCAATTTGGCCTGGACCCGCAGGAACTCGTCCTGGATCTGCTCGCGGTTGATGGGGTCGATGGCTCCGAAGGGCTCGTCCATGAGCAGGATGTCCGGGTCGGCGGCCAGCCCCCTGGCGATGCCCACGCGCTGCTGCTGCCCCCCGGAGAGCTCGGCCGGGTAGCGGTCACGGTAGATCTCCGGGTCGAGCTTGACCATGGCCAGCAGCTCGTCGATGCGCTCGCTGATGCGCTGCTTGTCCCAGCCAAGCATCCGGGGCACCACGGCGATGTTCTGGGCAATGGTCTTGTTGGGGAACAGACCGATCTCCTGGATGACGTAGCCCATGGACTGGCGCAGCTTGACCGCGTCCATCCGGGTGATGTCCTGCCCGTCCACGGAGATGGTCCCCCGGGTGATGGAGTCCAGCTTGTTGGTCAGCCGCAGGGTGGTTGTCTTGCCGCACCCGGAGGGCCCCAGGAAAATGACGGTCTCGCCCTCTTCAATGGTGAAGCTGACATCGTCCAGGGCGGTGACCGCGGTCTTGCCCGCTCCGAAGATCTTGGTGACGTGGTCGTAGGTGATCATGGCGGTCCATTTTTGAAGTCTTTTGGTGGGAATTGTATTGCATTGTTACCGGAAAAGAATTCCATGTCGCAGGTACGCCCTGTTGGCCTGAGCACAGTCGAATTCGTTTTGCTCACAGAGAAAAATCCTTGCAACAAAAAGGTGGAGAAAAGAGGCCCGACTAAACGGGGTCTACATCCAATTTTAGGTAGTCTACGCAACTTTTTGAAAAAATCAAAGAAGTAGTTTTCCAAAGATAAATAGTATCCGTTCTCGATAATGTGAACGGTGCAAAGCGACGGGTCAGGAGGACGAGGCAGGTACCCGATGTGATCGTGGTGGACTCTGTGGACGAGGTGGACGTTGTGGACTGGGTGGACTCAGTGGACAGTGAAGACCAACAAGCCAGGGCCTTGTCTTTGATCCACCCGTCCACTCCGGAAGCCGGAGCGCCTCCTGCACTACTTCTGCGGTTTGGGGGCCTTGGTGATGTCCTGGTAGGCGGAGGTGGCGGCCATGGAGCCCTCGCCAACGGCGGTCACGATCTGGTTGACCCCGCCGGTGACGTCGCCTGCCGCATAGATGCGGGGGATGCTTGTACGGCCGGCGCGGTCGACGAGGATGGCCCCGCGCTCGTCTGTGGCCACGCCGATGTCCCGGGCCAGCTGGGAGTTGAGATCCTCGCCCACGGCGAAGAAGATGGCCTCGGCAGGCAGCTCACGGGTCTCGCCCGTGGTGTTGTCCCGGACCCGCACGGCCGTGACCGAGTCCTGTCCCAGGACCTCCTCCACCTCGGTGTTTAAGAGCACGGGGATGTCGGCCGCAGCCACGGCCTCCTGCATGTGCTGCTCGGCCCGGAAGGTGTCCCGGCGGTGGATGATGGTGGGCCGGCACTGGATGTTCTTCAGGTACAGGGCGTCGTCCAGGGCGGTGTTGCCCCCGCCGACCACCAGCACTTTTTTCCCCTTGTACAGGTACCCGTCGCAGGCAGCACAGTAGCCCACGCCCTTGCCGAACAGACGCTCCTCCCCGGGCACGCCCAGCTTCTTCCACCTGGAGCCCGTGGCGAAGATCAGCGCCCTGGACAGGTAGCGGCCCCGGCTGGTCAGGGTCTCGATGCGCTTGCCCACCTTGACCTCGACAACCTCCTCCCCCTCGTGGATGTCGGTGTACTGCCGGGCCTGGGACTCGATCATGTCCACGAGGTTCTTGCCGGCAATGCTGGAAAACCCGGGGTAGTTCTCCACCAGGGGGGTCACGGCCACCTGGCCGCCGATGATGGACTTCTCCAGGACCACGGTCCTCAGGCCCGCCCGCTCGGTATAGATGGCCGCGGTCAGCCCGGCGGGCCCGGCCCCGACCACGACCACGTCCACCACCCGGGCTCGGCCGTCCTCCTGCTCCGGAAAGGTCTCGGCGGGCTGCAGGGTGACCAGCTCGGCAGCAAAGAGCTCCTCGGGCAGCAGACCCTTGGTCAGGCTCGTGTCGTTGATCACGGTGTGGGGGACCGCGCCCACCTGGAATCGGCCGGAAAGGTCCGGGTTCTCGGAGGTTTCCACGATGTCCGCGGACACCAGGTCGGGCCGGGCCACGGCAGCCTTGACCGCGTTGAGCGCCTGTCCGGGGCAGTAGGGGCAGGACAGGCTGACGAAGATGCGCACATGACGCTTTTCCTTAAGCTCCTCCAGCAGGCGGCGGGTGGTTTCGGCAAGGGATGGCTTTCCCGTGGAGGCCAGCAGGACGGCCTGGAGGAAGGAGCGGCCCTCTTCACCGGCCGGGGCGCCCAGGTACCGGATGTTGTAGGTGTCGGGCTGGATCAGAATGGCGGGGGAGGTTGCGACCCCGCGCTTTCCAGCCTGCTCATCGTCCAGGTCGTACCACGTGACGGTGATCTTGTCCGAGAGCCGGGACAGGTCGCGCAGGAACTTGCGCACGAAGTCGTTGTAGCCCTCGTTCACCCCATCCTTTGTGAACGCCTCAAGGGTCACGGGCCGGTCCAGGTCGGCAAATACCTTATGCAGTGCTTCGTGCTGGTCTTTGGGGATGAACCAGTCGTTGGCATCGGCCGGGGCTTTGTTGTCGGCAGCCGTATGGTTTTTGGAAAAAAGGGCGGCCATGGGGTCTCCTCCTCAGTTCTTCAATCGCAATCGAAATCGAAATCGCAATCGGAATCGGGCAGAGTTCGGGTTTCTGCCGCTATTGCCAAACATCCAAGCGCTAGTCTGCCTCCTCAAGGGGGGAAGATCAATAAACCCGTATTGCGGGGATGAGGACCTTCCTTCCCACTATCCCCCGGGGGAGCGGATCCTCATCTGCGCCTGCAGGCACAGCCTGCGCGCCCTGGTCAAGCACCTGGACCAGCTCTCCGACGAGGACATCCCAAAGCTGAACATCCCCACGGGCATCCCTTTGGTCTACGAGTTGGATGATCGGCTGCGGCCCGAGCGGAGCTTCTACATAACTCCCAAGTCATTCCCGTGAAAACGTGAATCCAGCGCCTTTGGATCCCTCCGTCGAGAACCACTGGATCCCCGGGTCAAGCCCGAGGATGACGGAATAACTCCCAAGTCATTCCCGTGAAAACGGGAATCCAGTGCCTTTTGTTCCCTCCGTCGAGAACCACTGGATCCCCGGGTCGAGCCCGAGGATGACGGTATAACTCCCAAGTCATTCCCGTGAAAACGGGAATCCAGTGCCTTTTGTTCCCTCCGTCGAGAACCACTGGATCCCCGGGTCGAGCCCGAGGATGACGGTATAACTCCCAAGTAATTCCCGTGAAAACGGGAATCCAGTGCCTTTTCTGCTTTTCCAAAATTACAGACCACGGTAAGTATGAAACATCCCATGCCAAAACAACCCTGCGTGTATATTCTGGCCAGCCGCAGGAACGGCACCCTGTATGTCGGGGTAACGTCCGACCTGGTGCACCGGGTATGGTTGCACAAGAACGAGGTGGTGGAGGGATTCTCCTAACGCTACGCTGTGCACCGTCTGGTGTGGTACGAGCCGCACCAGTCCATGGAGTCGGCCATTGCCCGGGAAAAGGCCGTCAAGAAATGGAACCGGGCCTGGAAACTGGAGCTCATTGAGGAAGAAAATCCCGAGTGGGTTGATTTGTATGATGCATTAGCAGAGGAAGAATCTGGATCCCCGGGTCGAGCCCGAGGATGACTTTTAGGGTGGGACGGGGCTTGGTTTTTGATTTCGACCACCCCCCGAAAACCCTCACATTGACGAAGAGGCAAGACATTCCGGCCCTCCTCCCATCATTCCCGCGCACACGGGAATCCAGTGCCTTTGGTTCCCTCTGTCGAGAACCACTTGATCCTCGGGTTCCCCTGTCTTCACAAGGACAGGCTTGGATGTCAGGGCATCCCCCAGTGCGCATATTTGCGCTTGACCAAAATGACTAGTCTGACTAGTTTAAACGCATGGAGGTGAGACCATGAAGACATGGCAGTTGCAAGAGGCAAAGGCCCGGTTCAGCAGGCTGGTCAAGGAGGCGGACACTCAGGGGCCGCAGGAGGTCACGGTCCGGGGGGAGTCGGCCGTGGTGGTCCTGTCCCGCAGGGAGTACGACCGGCTTGCCGAACCCCGTCCCGGCTTTGTGGCCTTCATGCGCTCCTCCCCGCTGATGGGGGTGGAGTTCGATCTTGCGCGGGATCGCGACCTGACCCGGGACGTGGACCTGTGAGCTACCTTCTGGACACCAATGTCCTGTCCGAGCTGGTCCGTCC
>CAZQOG010000122.1:0-8004 GCA_964594925.1 uncultured Desulfohalobiaceae bacterium | reverse complement strand
GGAGGGTTCTTGCAGAGAATCGAAGAGAAAGGATCCAACTCAATCGTGGATGATTAATACCCCTTCTTTATCCGGCCCATCACTGCTGCTTTCACCATCTTGCCGGATGATTGTAATGGTCGAGTTCTTGGCTTTCTCAGATTTTGAAGCGTCCGCACCTCTGGATTTCTTTGCCTGTGATGACGCTTCCTGCTTATTTGGTGGGGCAATCGCGTGAGCAAAGAGATATGAAGAGAAACAAAGTCCAATGACTGCCAAAATCAAAACTATATTTTTTATTTTTATGCTCATGGCACATCCTTGAGGGTTTCGCAGGATTATGGTGCGACTTTGACAGGATCACTGCACATGGGGCTCCAGAAACCCGCCATACAGCTTGAGGTTGTCAAAGACAAAGCGCAGGGCAAAGTCCACAAAAGCAATCGAGCCAAAAGGATTTTGCACGATGTTGCCCATGCCGTGCAATCCTATCTCATGTTCTAGGTAATCAGTTGCATTGTCAGGAGTCGCCAGGGAGGTGGTGCGGATGGTTCCGTCATCCAGAACGGTAAGCAGAGTCCCGGTGTAATTCGGATTCAGGGCATCCCATTGAAACTCGGGCAAAGGGGAGCCCGATGGGGAAGGCTGCTCCACGTGGGAGAAGAAGTCGATGGGGTGGGACCAGAAGTTCAGACGTTGCGGGGGCCATGTGGGGAAATAGTTGGGATTGCTGGAATGACCAGCGGAAAGATACCGTTTCCGTCCCGTCATGAGGTCGTAGGAGATGGAGTTGCCTGGCCTGTTGCTGGCCCAGCGCGCAGATGCATCGCCAAAAAATACATTGATTTCATTGAACTTCTCCAAGCTGCCGGAGATGTTCTCCCTTTGCTCCCTGACTTGGAGCATGAGGCAGGCCTTGTCATTGATGACTTGGCCGTCGTTGCCGGGGCAGTTGGAGGTGCAGCTGCCGTAGGGAGGGGGATTGCCCTCGTCCCAGTCTTGCAAGCCCCGCACGTAATCGTCCGAGCTGATGTCCTTGAATGCCAGCCAGTTCCAGTTATCGCCGTTTCGTTCCCAAAGCACCAGGAGAAGGTTGCCGATCTCGTAACGAAAGTCATATCCGGTATCGTTGGCGTCGAAATCCTCCGGTCTGGGTTTGATGGCGTCGGGGATGTAGTCATTGTCGTCGGCGGAGTCATAGGCGTCGTTTCTATTCAGTATCTGGGCGAAGACCTGGTCGTTGACCCGGAGCTCGTAATTTTTGGCAAAAGGCGACGATTGTCCTACGGCACTGCGTACCTCGGTCAGGCGTAGCATCCCTCTGGCATCACCGTCTGCGAAGGATCCGCTGGTTAGGATGGGTTCGCCAAATACGATCCCATGGCCCCGTTTTTGTTCGTTCTCGGATGCACCGGCCAGCTTCCAGGCTTCCACCTCGTCACCGGGTTTGATGTCCTGCGCGGGGCTGCCAATCTGTTGACCGTCCTCGAAATAAACGGTTGGCGCGGCATAGCGCATGAAGGATACGCCGAGGTAACTGTCGGGATTGTTTTGGGAACCGCCCCGGGCCCGGATGCTGATGCCTGCGGCCAGAAAGGGCAGCTCGTTGCCCGTGCCCGCCTTGGCCTGCACGTCGTAGGCCAGCCGATTGCCGCCGTCTTTCCAGGAGTCGTCGATCTTGGTGCGGTCGTTGTACCAGAATGTGCCGTACTTGTAGCTGTTGCCTCCGGAGAACTCGGTTCCGGATGTTGCGTCCACGGTCTGCAACTCGGCATAGATATCTTCGTCCCCTCCGGAAGATCTCAGGGTCCTGACGTCCCACTCATCCACCGCGGAGTTGACGCTGAACATGCCTTCCCACTCCGCCTTGGTGGTGGGGACGAGGGTGATGTCCTCCGGGAGGGGCTTTGAGTCCTGAATGGGGGTGTGGAAACGCAGCATCCGCTCCTCGGACCCGGTGCGCCCGGTGGACTCCAGGATGATGAACTTCTTAAAAATGACATCGGTGTTCTGGGCCAATGGCTGGGACCACGACCCCTGGTTGTCAGGATCCCTGACCTTGCGCAAATCTTTGAGGATCAGCTGGTCTTGGTCCTCGTCGTACTCGGCCTTTTTATAGACGTAGAGGTCCTCTTGAAGAGATGTGGTGCGGAGCTGGACAAGCCCCTTGTAGCGGGGGAACATTTCCGGAGTGTAATCCGCAAACATGCTAAGAGTCAGATCCGACCCGTGGGAAATGGTGGCGTTGGCGTATGCGGGGTTGAGAAAAAAATAAAGGCTTTCCCTGCTGGAGGGAATGTCCGGAGAGGAGGGGTCCACGCTGTAGGTGAAGATCGATCCGGCCAGGGAGCCAGCGCTGTAGTCATAGACCACCGTGTCCAGGTTCTGGTCTGATGTGTCGATCATCATCAGCTTGCCCGCGGTCGGGATAGTCAGGTCCGGCGGCGCTTGCCCTGGAAAGACGGCCGTACGTGGAGATCCGCTGTTCGTGGTAGAAATCATCCAATAGGGATAGATGCTCAGGGTGACACTTCCCTGGTCATCGATCTGGAATGTCTGACTGTCCAGATAGTCCGAAAGCAGGTTGGCCTTGTCGTCGTCAATGATGCTGTTTCCATCATCGTCACCGGTGTTGAGATAATAACCCGCGGCTATCCTGAAGCCAGATTCAGCCAAATAGTAGGCCTTGAGGGCCATGTTCGTGGACACCACTTTCATCTGGCTGGTGGTGCTCATGTTCAGAACGGCCAAAATGAGGGTGCCGAAAACCAGCAGGCCGAAGATGATGCCCAGCACGGCCAGCCCGCGTTCGTTACTTGGAGTGGCCCGAAAATCGGAGCGAACTCCATGCGCGGGTTCTGATTTTAGAGAACGGGGTTGTATGACCGTCATGCGTTTCTCCGTCCTGCGGGCCGAAAATTGAACCGGCCCTTACAAGTCATGGCGGATGGCCTTCGGCGCGTTGCGGGCGCCATTACCCCGGGGGTTGACCTCGGTCTGGAACTCCAGGTCCTCGGACAGGTCGGGCCTGGCCATGACCAGGTGGATGCCGATGGTGTGCAGGGTTTTGAAGTCGTCGGAAAGGGTCCAGTCTGCTCCGCTGTTGTCGGTAAAGGTGAACAGGTCCCCGGAGTCATAGGCCCCGATCTGGTCCACGAGCAGGCTGGGATCCTGGCCGCCCACGGTCAGGGTGATCTGGTCCCCTGACCTGGCAATGATGCACGTGGCCTGGGGGTCTCTGGTGGTGTTGGTGTAGGTGATGGAATCGTCCGAGGTTGCGTTCACGCTGTCCATGTGGATCAGCTCCAGCCGGATCCTGTTCAGGGCGAACTGCGCCTTGTGCATGGTCTCGGCGTTGTTCCGGGAGAAGAAGTAGGCCTCCATGCCGCTGGCCAGGCCGAAACCGGCCATGGTCCCGATGATGCCAAGCAGCACCAGCGAAACGATCAGCTCGATCAGGGTGAACCCGTTCTGGTCTCTCATGCCGGTATTCCCTCTCACTGGGATGCCATGAACAGCGAGGACACCCGCTGCAGCCCATTCTGCAGGGTGACGATGAGCACCGGCTCCTGGCCGGGGATGGTGTTTTCAGGCGGCCAGGAGGAGGTGCCGTTGGCACCGAAGGTGATATAGCCCGTTTCCCCGGCCACGACGTGCGAGCCCCAGGTGGATTCGGCGTAGGCCTTCAGGTCGATGAGATCCGACTGCAGGGTCACGCTGTCCTCTGCTGTTTCCGTGACCACCCGTTTGTACTCGGCAACGATGTCCTCCATCATGCCCTGGAGCCCGGCCTCGTCCCTGAGCCAGTTCACAGCCACCACGCTGCTCTGGGTCGAGGTCCTGACGAACTGGACCAGGGACACGCTGAACACCCCCAGCAGGATCATGAAGACAACGATCTCGATCAGGGTGAACCCACGGCAGCTGTTGTTTGATCTGTTCATGGAGCGCATCTCCTCGGATTACTCGATCAGGCCGGTCTCCGGGCGGATGGTGATGGACCGGGAGTTTCCGGATCCGTCGCTGACGGTAAGGGTCAGAATCTCGTCCAGCAGGGCGGTGGCGTTGAGACCTTCATCGGAAAAGGGCCGCCCAAAGCGGTCAAAGGCGATGATCGTACTGGCGATGCTGCGGGTGACAGTGACGCCGTCTCCGCCCATCTGCACCATCAGGGCGTCTTCGCCCGGGGGGTGCACCCGGCTTGAGCCCGGCGTGCAGGATGCCGGGTCGGTGCAGTGAAAAAGGAAGTACGAGGTGTTGTCGGGAAAGCTGACCCCCCAGGAGTGCTGGTCTTCGTAGAGGGGGCCGGTGTTCATGGCCTTGGCCTGCACATACCTGAGGTGTGAGGTGATGGATTCGGCCCGCCCCGCGACCTTGGAGGGGTCATTGCCCATGGAGGCCACGGCCACCAGCGCCAAAATGCCCATGAGCAGCAGAACGGTAACGATCTCGATCAGGGTGAACCCCTGGGTCCCGGGTGCCCTGCGGCGGCAGGGGAGTGTTCCCTGGGGGAAGCCGGCCCAGTCAAAGGGGATTTTCCAGACCAGGGACAGGATCCCGGTGGTCAGGAGACCTGCGGCACCATACCAGATCAGGGCCAGTGTCAGGGGGAAATGCCCCTTGAGGACCAGCCCGGTGACCGCGGTCAGCCCGAACAAGGCCATGGCAGTCACCACCCGGGCCCCTGGCCGGTCAGGATCGCTGGTCTGGCCGATCTGTCTCAGCCCTGCAAAGAGCAGCAGCGCGCAGGCCAAAAGCGCAGGAAAGAGCGCCAGGGGCACAACTGGAGTCATGAGGCCGGGGTCGATCCCTGAGGTGAAAAGACCGAGCAGCAGGGCCAGCCCGGTGGCCAGGAAAAACACCCCCACGGATGCGAGCGCCAGGCCCATCTCCGAAGGGGTCGCCGGAAGCAGAGCCCGGGTCAGCCAGTACTTGTGAGTCATTGTGATGGCGTCGGGAATCTCCAGGATCCTGGACATGGTCCTGTGGGTGAAGTCCTCGGACAGGGCCTGGGAGGAGTGGCCGGCCTGGCGGGTCATTGCATCTGCCAGGGTCTGCATGTCCCGCCATTTTTTCAAGGAGGGGGGAGCGGCGGCAAGGCGTTCCTCCAAAGCCAGAATCTCCTTGGGGGGGAGATCGCCGGCCATGGCAGCGGCCATCATTTTTTCGAGAGATCTCTTCATCAAGGTTTGCTCTATCAGCCGAGAGGATCCACAGAGTGCAACCTGTCAAGCCCTGCCTCTTCTCAGTATACAATCGGAAGAGGAAAATGGCACAGGCAATTTTCTCTACTCCCTCTTCTCCACCCACTCCTTCACGGCACTCCGCTCCTCGGGCCAGTCATTGCCCAGGCGGGTGGTGAGGAACGCGGCGTAGAGGCTGTCCAGCATGGCCAGGGCCTTTTCGATCAGGTAGATCTTTTCCAGGAAAGGGCCGTCCGGGTCCTCTCCTTCCTCGGGACGGGTCTGGACCTTGGGGGTCTTGAGGCCGGACAGGGTGAAGTCCTCGGCCTTGAGCTGGAGCTGCCAGGCCGCAGCGTTCTGCTCGAAGCGCAGCTGGGCCTGGGTGACCTTTTTGCCCGCGGCCAGGCCGTGCCTGGCCTCTCGAAGCTCGGAGTGGGGTCCCCGGCACAAAGTGGTCTCCTTGCTCTCGCCCTCGCCCCCCTGGACCTGGATGCGCTGCTCCAGGTAGAGCTCGAAGTACTCGCCCTTCGTATTCCGGAAGAGCCCGCCCTGCTGCTCGCTCTTGAACCACAGCCAGGTCAAAAAGTCCTGCCCCAGGTAGGGGGCCAGGGAGTCCGCCTTGTTCAGGTCTATGGGTGCTTCCATAAGATGTCCCTTGTGGTGTTTTCGGTGAGAAGGAGGCGGCAGGTGCCGGGCCGCCACAGAGACAGGGGCAACGCCTCAGATGAAGGTCCCGGGCTCGTAGGCCTCGACCGCCGTGCGGCCCTCCTGCCCCAGGGAGGCCAGGGCGAGGTAATAGGGGGTCAACGGTTCCAGGTGCAGGCCGAAGGTGCGGGTGAACAGGTCCTCGAAAAGGTCCTGCATGGAGTCCCGGGTGGAGGCGAAGTACACCCGGTTGGTGCTGGTGTTCCAGACCACGTCGAACACGGCGGGAACCGGCAGCACCCGGGCCAGCAGACGCAGCTTGGTCTGCTCCCTGAGCTCCTGTTTCTGCTCCCGGCCCACATACTTGTTGCCCCGCTCCTTGTTCTTCTGCTCCAGCTCCTCGAGCCCGATCCGGTAGTGCTTCTTCATGACCGAGGCAGGGATGCGCCTGGTGTCCAGGCGCAGTCCAAAGGCCAGGTGTTCCCCGCCCTTCTGGGGGGGGGCGGAGGCCCACTCGGGATCGAGCATGTTGTCGAAGCAGACCCAGCCAAAGGCCTGTTCCTCGGCCGTGGCATCGATATCCTGAAAGGAGTACCGCTCCAGGCGCTCCTGCACGTCACCCCAGAGGCCTTTGGGGACTGTTTCCACGATGCGGTAGCGGGTCAAAGCGGTCGAGCTGGAAAGTATGCCCACATGTGCTCCTGTAAGGTTTTGATGTTGCTGTCACCCGTCCAGACGCACCCTGAATCCGGACTTTTTCGACTTGTAGACGAAATGCTCCCTGACAAGCACCACCACAGCCATGAGCATCAGCCCGGCATCGCGCAGGGCGGCCTGGAGCATGTTGGCCTCGGCCTCGGGGTCCATGTCGAAGCAGCCGCAGGCAACGTCCACCCCGCGGACCAGGTTGACTGCCAGGCCATTGATGAAGGCCAGCATGAGCAGGGCCAGCACCAGAGCCGCACCCCGGGGGAAGATGCCCAAAACCAAAGCCAAACCGCAGACGGCCTCGACCCAGGGCAGGATCAGGGCGGTCAGGTTGACCAGCTCCGGGGGCAGGAGCTGGTAGCGGGAGATGAGCAGGGCAAAGGTGGCGGGGTCGGCTATCTTGCCCAGGCTGGCATAGACGAAGACGAGCCCGAAGACGATGCGCAGGCAGATGAAGAACCAGCTCACGGCCCCTGCTCCACGGGCAGGCCGGCCTCCTGCCAGCCCACGATGCCGTCAGGCATCTCAACGATGTTCAAATAGCCCATTCGGCGCAGCAGGCTGGCCAGCATCTCCGTCGTGGAGCAACTGGCCTCGAAGCCGTACACAACCAGCACGGTGTCCTTACCGGGGATGGTGCGCTCCAGCAGGCCGGGACCATCACAGGCGACCTCGTTCAGGGGCAGGTTGACCGCCCCGGGGATGTGGCCCAGACGGAAGCTCTTCGGGCTGCGGGAATCGACGAACAGGGCCATGTCCCGTTCCCAGGCCTGCTGCGCCGTGTGCACGGAGATGCCAAAGCGCTCCTTTTCCCCTGTCTGCTCCTCGGCTGCTTCGTCGGGGCTGCCGATCCAGGGCAGCCCCCCGGGCCTGAAGGTGTTCACGGCCCAGGCCAGAAGCAGGCTCGCGGCCACAAGTGCCAGCAGCTCGATCCAGACGGGCTTTCTCAAGGAGACCATGCAATGCTCCGGGTGTGCTCGGGTCACGTGTACAGAAGGCTCCCCTTTTCTTCCAGATCGCAGTGACTGTCAAATACCGCCGGCCCGCCGTGGAAAGGCCGCAGGTCCCGGTCAGTACAGGGACAGGGCTGTAGCCCCGGCCAGGATCAGGCCGCCGGCCACCCAGTGCCGGAGCCGGAAGTCGAGGGGTGATTCCCAGGAACGGGAGCGGTCGAGGCCCCTGGCGGCCAGGGCAACGGTCTGGTCCCAGGTCTTCTGACTGAGGCTGCGCAGGGAGGCAGTGGTCAGGAGCACCATGCGGCGGTGCAGGGACATGCCCCGGCAGCGCACCTTCACGGCCTGGCCGGTCTGCCGCAGTGTGGCCAGGGTCAGGGGCAGGAAATGGATCATCAGGGAGAGCGCCAGGGCCGGCCGCCAGGCCCTGGCGCCCAGCACAGGGCGCATCATGCCGGTCATGGCCCGGCCCATCTGGCGGGGGGAGGTAGTGCGGGCCAGGCAGAGGCCGGTGAGCAGCACCACCAGGATGCGGC
>CAZQOG010000121.1:0-8045 GCA_964594925.1 uncultured Desulfohalobiaceae bacterium | reverse complement strand
GCCCGAGGTCCTTTTTTGGGTACTTTTTTGGACCAGCAAAAAAGTACCTCGTCCCAAAGGGACGAAACTCTTTACAAAAAACCGCCTGTTTAAAAAACACAGAGGTAAGGCGAATCCAGGACCGACCCTCAAGTATAGGGAATACACTTCGGACAGAAGTCATCGAGGGCAGCTTCACTCCTGGACGGTGTTCACCAGACGGCCGGCATCGCCGACCTCGACGACCACTTCGTCCCCGGGCCTGAGGAACCGGGGTGGGTCGAAGCCCATGCCCACACCGCCCGGTGTGCCCGTGGCGATGATGTCGCCCGGCAGCAGGGTCAGCCCGGCGGAGAGGGTGGCAACGATGGTGGGGATGTCAAAGATGAGCTGGTCCAGGGTCGAGGACTGACGCAGCTCCCTGTTGACCCACGACCTGACGGCCACCTCCTCCGGCCCGGGCATGGCAGTGCAGTGGACCACGACAGGTCCCATGGGGCAGAAGCCGTCCAGGCTCTTGCCCTTGAACCACTGCAGGTGGTCGCGCTGCAGGTTGCGGGCGGTGACGTCGTTCAGTGCGGTGTAGCCGAAAACGTGCTCCATGGCCCGCTCTGCGGTGATGTCTCTCCCCCCCTTGCCGATGATCAGGGCCAGCTCGGCCTCGTAGTCCAGCTCGTCTGTCAGGTGCCCATGCCCCGGGATGGGATCGTGCGGGCCGATCACGCTGGTTGAGGCCTTGGTGAAGAAGACGGG
The DNA here is from genome assembly GCA_964594925.1 of uncultured Desulfohalobiaceae bacterium. GTDB lineage: Bacteria > Desulfobacterota > Desulfovibrionia > Desulfovibrionales > CAZUBS01 > CAZUBS01. The sequence continues at coordinate 7,313 of CAZQOG010000121.1, read as the reverse complement.
GTGCTCAGGGACCTCAGACCCTTTGTCCACCTTGCCCCGGAGCTCCCTGGCATGGTCCAGGTAGTTCTTGCCCAGGCAGAAGACGTTGCGCACCGGGTCGGGCAGGGGGGCCAGGGGGGTGACCTCTGCAAAGGGCCGCACGGCAACCCCCTGGGCCAGGGCGTCCAGGGCCAGCTCCCAGGCTGCCCGGGCTGCACCGTCCCCGCCCCTGATCAGCTCCAGCAGGGAGCCGTCCGGGGACACCGTCCCAAGGGTTCTGGCCGCGATGGCAATGTCAATGACCATGCCGTCCGCCAGCACGCCGAGCCCGCCGTTTTCCAGAGTCAGAAACTTCATTGCTACTCCAGGATGCGCACCAGCTCATCAAGGGGGCGCTTGTTCGGGCCTTTACCGGTCTTGGCCGGGTAGCCCACCGGCACCACTGCCATGAACTCACCCCTGGGCTGGCCGAGAAAGGTCAGGACCTCGTCCTTGATCAGGTAGAGCACTCCCAGCCAGACCGTGCCCAGGCCCAGGGAGGTGGCGGCCAGGAGCATGTTCTGCACGGCAGCGGCGGAGCTCTGGATCTCCATGGTCCGGAAGAAATCCCGGGCCGTGTCCTTGTCTACCTTGAAAAGCCGGGTGCCGTGCTCGATGAGCTCGCCGGTGTTGGCCACGGCTACCACCACCGGGGCCCCGGCCATGCTGCGCGCGGCCATGCGCAGCAGGGAGGAGGACGGCTTGGGAAAGTTGGAGGCCTGGGCCGAGACCAGCTGCACCAGCTCCTGCTTACGGTCGCCCCTGACCACCAGAAACCGCCAGGACTGCTGGTTGTGCGCCGAGGGCGCCTGGTTGGCAGCATCCAGGACCGAGTTCAGGTCCTGGTCCGAGACGGGCTGGTCTGTGAACATGCGCAGGCTGCGGCGCTCGTATATGGTCTGCAGGGTGGAGTTGGTGTGAGGGCTCATGGTCTGCTTCCCGTTGTGGTTCGATCAAAGCCATGTAGGAGTTGACCTGCCCATGTTGGTTCCGGATCTGCCCTCGTGTCAAGGAACGGACGGAACCAAAATCTCCATCGGCGTCGGTGATAGGGATCCAAAATGGTTCAGGCAACCAGGAGGCTGCCATGTGAGGTTTTAAGCTTCTAATTCCTTTCATTCACGATCTCACATGCCCTGACAGTCTGTTGAAAAAGGAACAGCTCTCAGGACCCCCTCGCTTCCTCTTTGATGCCGGTGGAACCCGAGCGTTCCTTTCAAATGAGCATCAGATCAGCCGTTTGATGTGTCAGGGAAAAGCATGACAGCCTTGTCTCATGCTGGTACATCCCCGCCATGCACACCGGTTCACCACAGATGACCAGCCGGTTCAAGATTTACGGCGCCCTGGTCCTGGGGTTGGCCACGGCCATTGCCATCAGGGCCCTGATAGTCCTTGACCACGTCCAGCCCGGTTGGGTGCGGCCGGTGTGGTACTTCGCGGTCCTGGGCAACTTCGTCTTCTTCTACTACCGCTACCAGATCACCCGGAAGCGCAAGCGGGCCGAGCAGCAGCACCAGCTGATCCGCAAGATCTCCTCGGACCAGCCCCTGAACCCGGAGGACCGGGAGGTGCTCGTTTATCTCCTGACCTCCATCAAGAAGTCCCCCGAGCACATCAACTACCTGATCATCTTCATCTTCTCCCTCCTAGCTATTGCCATAGACCTGGTCTTTGTCTTTGCTTCCTGACGTTGACACAAGACCGTGACCCCCGGATCTTTGTGAACGGTCACAAATAAAACAATCCCCAGAATGGTGGTCTCAGCCATGATAATTTCCCAGAGCAGGGAGGGGCCGGAAGGACAAATTTCTTACCAGCCTGTACGTTTTCCTTCACGCCTGGTACAATAAAATTTTCAATCCTTTTGGACGATTTTCCGGTAACGGGAAAAGAGGAGGACGCCATGGCAAAGCATTTGATCACATTTATGATTCTTCTGGCTCTCACGGGAGTGCCTCTGGCCGGTGCCCAGGAGCAGGGCAAGGCCAAGCAGGATGGGGGGCAGCTTACATTGATCACCGATACCCCTGAAAAGGGGTTCCAGCTGGCCATTACCCTGGCCCGCAAGGCAGTCACCGAGACCCAGCCCGACAAGGAGGTGCTGCACAAGCTGCGGCCGGCCTACTCCCACGACCCAAACAGCCTGATTGCCGCGTCCCATGTGGTGGCCGTGCACTTCCAAACCATAGCCGCGGCCAACAACTACTGGCGCGAAAAGTAGAAGCACACTCCGTGGACTGCCACCGGATCATGTGGGCAAGTCTTTCGTAGCCTGAGGAGTTCCCACCCCAACGGCATCAAGGTCCGCCTGGAAAGCGGCCAAGTCGGCAGGGTCAAGGAGATGCTGCCTGACTGATACGGCTTGGTGTAGATCCACCCGAAGGAAGAGTAACCACAAGCAGCAAAGCCAAAAGAACCCCTTGTTTTGACCCCAGAGACAAAGGGAGGTGTTTCCCCTTGGCTGGCAATGTGCCCCTCACCCTGGCCTGAACAAAGGAAAAGCCAATGAGAATCAGACTGTGGACCATGGTCCTGATCGTGTGCCTGGTGCTGCCAACCGTGCAGGGATGCGGGCGCGACAATGAACAGGCGGTTACCGCAAACATCGATGCCTGCAGCCTCCTGACCCAGGACGAGGTGGACAGCCTGTTCCCCGAATCTCCCGGCCCCGGCCGCCCTGATTCCCCGGCCTCGCACATCCGGGGCTGCGTCTGGCCGGCCGAAAAGGTCCCCGCCCTCATGCTCCAGGTCGTCCCCGCACCGGCCAGCGTGCGGGAGGGGGTCGATCTTGGGAAAGGCTACGAGGTCATCGATCTCCAGGGTCTGACCGGCCCGGCAGCCGTGGCCGTCCAGAAGGGCGACCCCAAGTACGAGATCGCCGAGGGCGTGGCCATGCTGGGGATCGTCAAGGGAAAGCGCATGGTCACCTTGAGCCCGGTGGCTTTGAATATCAAGCCGGGGACCCAGGAGTTTGAAAGGCTCAAAGAGTTGGCGGATACGGCTGCGCAGCGGCTGTGAAGACTCCCAGGGTCTGCGAATCTGACAAGAAACCGGATCTCCTGTCCGAGAAGGGCAGCAGAGGGTCGGGGATAACTGCCCAGTCGCCCCCGTCAGACGTGACAATACGTATGCGTTTGCCGGGAGCTAGGTGTCGCCTGCCTCAACCAGGGATCATGAGTATATAGAGACGTTTGGCGAAGATTCGAGGCGAGGCGAGCATGGCTTGGCATTTATTCTTGAAAAATCATATATTTCTGCTGTCCATGGTCGGCTAAAAATTCCACCACGGGTAGATATGCACCCCGTCCCGGTGCTGCTGCTGGTCTCCGGCATGGACAATGCCTGCGGAGATGGTCTGGTCGTGCGCCAGCTTCCTCCAGTACCGGATGCCCTTGAAGAACTCCCTGCTCACGGTTTCTCCCGACTTGATTTCCAGGAGGGAGACGGAGTTGCTTTTTTCGATCAGCAGGTCGACTTCGTGACCTGTGGCGTCCCGCCAGAAAAAAAGACCCGGATGCACGTTGCTGTGGCTTCTGCGTTTGTACAGTTCGGCCACGACGAAGTTTTCGAAGATACTCCCCCGCAGGGCATGTGTCCTCAGGTCTTCGGGCTGCCCGATGCGCAGCAGCGAGCAGAGCAGGCCGGTGTCGATGAAGTAGAGCTTTGGGGATTTGATGAGACGCTTGTTGAAGTTCTTGAAATGGGGTCGCAGCAGCACAACGACAAAGCTGGCCTCGAGAACCGACATCCAGCGCCTGGCCGTGGTGTGGCTGATGCCGCAGTCGGCCGCCAGCGAGGAGTAGTTGAGAAGCTGACCGCAACGGCCGGCGCACAGGCCGACAAAGCGGCTGAAGGCCTCCAGATCACCGACCGAGGCCAGGTCCCGGACGTCCCGCACCAGGTAGGTCTGGTAATAGTTTTTCAGCCAGTCGTGGGCAGGTATGGATTGGTCATGGATGCGCGGATAGAAGCCTCCGTGCACGAATGACCAGAGTTCCGTGTCCGGCTTTGACCGTTGTGGCGGCGACTGTCCTAACTTCTCCAGGGGAAAGACTATCCGTTGCAGGATTTCGTCCAAAGTAAACGGCAGAAGGTGCAGCACCGCGCTTCTGCCGGCCAGGGTCTGGCTGATCTTGGCCAGCAGCAGGAAGTTCTGGGACCCCGTGAGGATGAACCGGCCCGGCCTGGCGTCCTCATCCACCATGCCCTGGATATAGGAAAAGAGATCAGGTGCCTGCTGCACCTCATCCAGGATGACCCTGCCCTTGAACTGCCCCAGAAATCCCCTGGGGTCTTCCAGGGCGAACTGCCTGTGGTCAGGGTATTCCAGAGACACATAGTCGTGCTCGGGGAAGACCTTTCGCGACAGCGTTGTCTTTCCGGACTGGCGAGGACCGGTGAGGGTCACCACCGGGTAGTGGGCCGCAGCCTCCTTGAGGGGTGCGGCAAGGGTTCGGGGAATATAATTCAACAAATTGAACATACAAAGTTCAATTTGCATACAAAGGGTGGTTCGTCAATGGGAATGGATGGGTTTCATTCGTGAGATTCGTGGAGATTCATGGGGGAAGGGGTTGTTGTTTTTTGCGTGGGCTTAGAAGGGCGGTTTTGGGGGTGGAATGAGGGTTCTAAGGCGATTATGAGGGTGTTTTAAGGCGTCTTTTCAAATGATATCGATGAGTCGGCTCGTTCCGAAGCAGGTGACTCTGAAGGAGGAAGGGGAAGGAAAAATTGAAGAGAAAGGATGTTCTTTGGGAAAAACCAAGTGAGGCCGGCACTTGTGACGGCCTCACTTGGTTGGACTGGGCGGGCTTGGCCCGGCTGTCCTGGCTGGGGTTATTCGAGGACGGAGAAGATGGTCTTGGCCAACGCGGTGTTGTCCAGGACCTTTCCTGAAACGCCCTTGACCCTGGTGGCCTCGATCCAGAACTTAATGCACTTGGGACCCTTGGCGTAGAAGGGGATCAGGGAGTTGGTGTGGCTACCGGAGTGCCACTCCACGCCGGGCAGGTTGCCGGCGCCATTGTTCGCCAGGGAGATCCAGGCGGATCGGGGTGAAACCCTGTTCTTTCAATGCCTTATAGCCTTGAATACGGGAGAAACTAGCCCTGTTTCGCGGTAAAAATTGAAAATCAAGGCCCTCTTCATCGCCAGGACACCATGCAATGGATATCGTCTGCTCCCTATGGCCAAGCATGCATTGAATGCTTAATTCAGTTGGCTTGGTAACCATTGTATTTTGCGGTACAGACCACCAATCGCAGCCTGTAGCGCAAACGCCACAAACCCCAGGTACGAACTGCCCCGACCGTGACTGATTCCACCACACCCAAATCACCCACCCCTCATGACGACGCCACCTGTATTTTGTGCGGCAGGTGTCTGGCCGTGTGCCCGCTCTTTGGGGCCACCCAGCAGGAGGAGCTGTCGCCGCGGGCCAAGAAGTTTTTGCTGCAGGAGTTGGGCACCCACAGGGAGGGACTGTCCCAAAAGGCGGTGCAGGACCTGGCCGGGTTGTGCCTGGGGTGTGAGCGGTGCGTGGCCGAGTGCCCTCAGGGGGTGGACGTTCCGGGGGCACTGTCGCGGCTCAAGGCCGGGCATCCCGGGTGGAAGGGTTGGGTGTGGAAGCAGGTCATCACCCGCTCCGGCACGCTGTTCCCGCTGCTCTCCCAGTGGGGGGCCAGGGTGCCGGGGGTGCTGCCCGAGGCGCGCATGGCGCAGCTCCGGGCCATGCGTGCCCAGGACACGCTGACCCCCTGGATCAGGGTGCGCGGCTTTGACACTTGCGGCCGGGGGGAGAAGGTCTTACTCTTCCCCGGTTGTACCGGCCGCTATACCCGGCCGCTTTGGAATGAGAACAGCAAGACCCTGCTGTCGGGCCTGGGGTTCCGGGTGCTGGACAGCCCGGACTGGGGGTGCTGCGGGCACACCCTGGGGTTGGCCGGGCTGCAGGAGGAGCAGCGGGCCATGCAGGTCCGCAACCTGTCCCTGTGGCGCGGGCTGGGCAGGCCCCGCATCGTGGCCTACTGCGCCACCTGCCTGACGGGCCTGTCCCGCATGGCCAAGGCTGACCTGGGATGGGAAGCGGGCGAGCGGGAGCAGTGGACCCGTGCGGTCACGCCGCTGGCGGCCGTTCTTGGTGGGACAAAATTTCAGCTCCTCGACACCGCCCCTGCGCAGGTGGTCCTGCACCGCCCCTGCCACAGCCCGGACCTTGGGGCGGCCTTCGGCCCGCTGGCGGATGTTGTCCGCTCCAGTGGGCTGCACGTCACGGTGCAGGACGACTGCTGCGGCCTGGGCGGCTCCATGCAGCTCGAGGCCCCGGGGCTGTCGCGCAGGGTGGCCAGGTGCTTCTGGGACAAGGTGAAAGCGCCCGACCAGGTGCTCACGGCCTGTTCCGGCTGCGTGCTCCAGCTTACGGCCACAGCCCCCGAAGGCGTGCAGGTGGGCCACTGGCTGGACACGCTTGCCGTGCAAGCTTAGCTCGAAGGTCGAAGCTGGAAGCTGGAAGGGAGAGAAGGAAAGAGTTTTCCCCGCGAATCACGCGAATCTGGAGCGAATGAAAGGCATTTTCCTCTGCTCTGATCGAGCAGGGGAAAAGGTTTCGCAAAAGCCCAGGAACCAAGTTTCGGGGGTTTAGAGAAACAACTGCGGCAGTATACTAAATTTTCTTTTATTAATTCGTGCAGTTCGCGAAGATTCGCGGGCAGATCTTCCTGCTTTTAAAGAGGAGACGGGATACATGCTAGGACTGGCCAAGAAGGTCTTCGGCACCAAGAATGAGCGCTATCTGAAGTCGATCCAGCCCCTGGTGGGGCAGATCAACCGGCTCGAACCCGAGATGCAGAAGCTCGGGGACGATGATTTTCCACGCAAGATAAAGGAGTGGAAGGAGGAGGTCTCCAGAGGCCGGGAGCTCGATGACCTGCTGCCCGAGGTCTTTGCCCTGGTGCGCGAGGCCGGCACGCGCACCCTGGAGATGCGTCACTTCGACGTGCAGCTCCTGGGGGGCATCGCGCTGCACCAGGGCAAGATCGCGGAGATGAAGACCGGTGAAGGCAAGACCCTGGTGGCCACCCTGGCCATGGTGCTCAACGCGCTTCCCGGCAAAGGCACCCACCTGGTCACGGTCAACGACTACCTGGCCCGGCGCGACGCCGAGTGGATGGGGACGCTCTACTCCTTCCTGGGCCTGACCACCGGAGTCATCGTGCACGGCCTGGACGACGTCCAGCGCAAAGAGGCCTACGCAGCGGATATCACCTACGGCACCAACAACGAGTTCGGCTTCG
>CAZQOG010000120.1:2618-8194 GCA_964594925.1 uncultured Desulfohalobiaceae bacterium | reverse complement strand
AGGCTTCCTCCGGGTCTGGCGGGACCGCAGCAAGGCCCGAAAGGCAAAAAGGCGTAAATCAAAGGCAGAGATTCTTGAAAACCTATCTGTCTCTTTTTTGGAACTTTGAATCGGACCCGGAAAACGCGGATCAGAGGACTGAAGACAGAGGACAGAGAGGAGATCCCGATCTGCTCATGGCCCTTGGGGACATCGGTTGTCATTGGGCTTTCACCCAGCCCTAGAAAAGGGGGCGCCAAAGACCTTGAATCGAGTTGGAGCAAAGCAAAGTTGGCAGGGCAACTCCCCTTCTTGACCTTCCCTCTGTCATCTGTCCTCTGACCTCTGACCTCTGACCTGCCTAGCAGGACGAGCAGTTGCCCCCGGAGCACCCGGCGCACCCTCCTCCCGATCCGGAGGATCTGCTGCTGCCCACGTCAGCCGCCCCATTGCCGCCTCCAAACCTGGTCCGGCAAGTGGACATGAGCTTCTGGGTCCGGTCTGAACCGCATGCGGGGCAGCCGACTGCCTGGTCTTCCTTGAAGACCAGCTCCTCGAACTGCTTGCGGCATTCGTTGCAGGTATATTCGTAGATGGGCATGAAAAACCTCCTTTGAAACGCTGGAAAGAGCTTTCGGGCACTGATGAAGACAGCCTCAGAGGAATGGCTCCAGCTCGTTGACCGCCTCGAACAGGAAGTAGTCCACCAGGCGGCAGAGCATGTGTCCGGCGGTGATGTGGACCTCCTGGATCAAGGGGGTGTTCTGGTCCTCGACATGCAGCACGAAGTCACACAGGGCCATCATGTCCCCACCGTCCTTGCCCAAAAGGCCCACGGTGATGGTGCCCTTGTCTTGGGCGCTCTTGAGGGCCTCGACCATGTTGGGGCTGTTGCCCGAGGTGGACATGGCCACCAGCACGTCCTCTTTTTTGGCCAGGGCCTGGACCTGCTTGCTGAAGGTCTGGTCGAAGCTGTAGTCGTTCCCGATAGCCGTAAGCACCGAGGTGTCCGTGGTCAAGGCGATGGCCGGCAGCGGGGGGCGCTCCATGAGGAATCTGTTCACGAACTCCGCGGCCAGGTGCTGGGCATCGGCGGCGCTCCCCCCGTTGCCGCAGAACAGGATCTTCCCGCCCTTGGCCAGGTTCACAGCCATGACCCTGGCTATGGAGACCAGCATCTCCGCGTTCGCGGCAAAGAAGCGCTCCCGCAGCCGGGCCCCTTCCCGGGCATGCTCGAGGACCAGTCTCGTGGCTTGCTCGGACATCTGATCGGCCTCCTGTAGCTGAAAAAGTTTTTTGCATCAGGGTGCTAACGCAAATCAGATCCGCTGACAATGTACCGAAACTGTCCACTCCGCAAGGCTCGACCAGGACTCAGCCCTATCCCCGGCATGGTGACGGCTGGTTGGCTGGCGCTGCGAGCTGTGGTAAAAGTCCCCAGGTGACAAACGTTCCCGATCCAAACAAGCCCAGCAGCAGGATGATGCGCACGACAGACCAACCAAGCCCAGCTTCGGAGCAGGCCTTCCGCGAGCCCCTGGAAAACGGCCCGTTCTGTGTGACGCTCATCGGCATGCCCGGTTCCGGCAAGACTACCCTGGGCAGGGTCCTGTCCGAGCATCTCGGCTGGATGCTTGTGGACACGGACAACCTCATGGAGGCCTGGTGGGGGCTTTCCCTGCAGGAGCTGCGCGACGAGCTGGGACTGGAGGGGTTTCTCCTGGCCGAGGAAAAGGCCGTGCTCTCCCTGTGCGTCAACCGCTGCGTCATATCCACCGGCGGCAGCGTGGTCTACAGCGGGCAGGCCATGGCCAGGCTCAAGGAGCTGGGGCCCGTGGTCCACCTGAACGCTTCCCTGCCGGTCATCACCAGGCGGGTTGCGGCCTTTCCCGACAGGGGCCTGGCCATGCGGGAGGGCCAGAGCCTGGCCGACCTCTTTGAGGAGCGCGCCCCGTTGTACCGTGGCTATGCCGACTACCGGGTGTGCACCGACCGCGACGACTCCAGGGCCTGCGCCGCTGTGCTGCAGGACTGGCTGAAAGAATATGAAAAAAAGCAAACCCCTTAAGAGCCAGGCCTTCCGAAAGCTGGCCGCTTTGTACCAGCGGATGGACGAGGCGTATGTCCAGGCCGCCGAGGCAATGGGCCTGAGCTGCGCCGGGTGCACGGACAACTGCTGCCGGACCCACTTCCAACACCACACCTACATCGAGTGGGCCTACCTGTGGAAGGCCCTTTCCTCGGCACCTGCCGTCAGGCGGCAGCAGCTCGTGGACCGGGCCATGGACGTGGTCGAGCAGAGCCGCACCATCCTTGCCGCGGGGAAGCGCCCCCGGATCATGTGCCCTCTGAACGAGGAGGGCCTGTGCGCGGTCTATGAAAACCGGCTCATGATCTGCCGGCTGCACGGCGTACCCAACCGGTTTGTGCTCCCCAACGGGACCGTGCGGGAGTTCCCCGGGTGCTTCAAGGCCCAGGAGCTCTCCCTGGGGACTGACCGGCCGGCACTTCTCGACCGCACCACCTTCTACAGGGAGCTGGCCGGCCTGGAGCAGGCATTCCTGGGAAACAGGAAGACCAGCCTGCCCAGGGTCGACATGACCCTGTCCGAGATGCTGGTCCTTGGCCCGCCCCCGGTCTGATCCCCGACCTGAAGGCAAAAGGCGCAACGACAACCAGGAGACACAGACCATGTTTTCGACACGGCTCGCCTACTCACAATTCCTCACCCTGACTCTCTGCTCCGTGCTGCTCATCACCGGCTGCGCCTACCAGACAGTCAGCCATCTCAAGAAAAAGCCCTGGAACCCCGACACGACCGAGGTCCTGGACATGGATTACCTGCGCTTCGAGTACATGGCCAGGAATCAGGAGGACTCCCTGCGGGTGACCGGCGTGGCCTGCCCCAAACGCCACCCCATCCCCGGCTGGGCCGACTGGATCGACGACATGTGGCTGGCCACCTATCTGAGCGACGACACAGGCCGGGTCCTTGCCAGGAAGTTCACCATGATCACCCCCCGGGAGCTGGACTACGACCAGTGCATCGACTTCGACTTCACCCTCGAGCCCCAGGACGTGGGTCAGCCCGGCCCGGTCTATGTCAGCTTCGGCTACCGCATGGTCCTCACGGCCCACCCCTATGCAGCCGACGACCCCACAGCAGGCGATCTCGAGCAGGAAAAGGACGTCTTCTTCGCCAGCGAGTCAGCCTTGTCGCGGTTTTGATCTGAGTCAGTGAGAGGGTCACGGGTGGACAGGGAAAAGCTCCCCAGAAATCGTTGTCGTTGTCGTAATCGTAATCGTAATCGAATCTCTTCCTGAATCGTATTCTGCTCCGACTACGATTACGACTACGACAACCGTTCAGCTGGCGCTTCACTGACAACGAAAGGGAAATCAATATGCCCTTACGTGATTCATTGGCAGCACTTTCGGATAGTAAGGGAGGATGCCGTTGGATTTACGAAGACTCGAGCTTCAAGGTGCTGCGGTATCGATCCACTCCAGGCTGATCCGCTTGCCGTCCCAGTCCACCATGGCCAGACCTGGCAAACCATCCCGAGGGGCGACAAGGCTGCCCGGGTTCAGCAGGGGGATGCCGGCGGCCGTGTCAACCCACATTCTCTGATGGATGTGTCCGCAGCAGACAAGGTCCAGCGGAGCGGGAAAGATATCCGACGGGCCCGTGCCAAGGCCGGAAAGAACCTGCCCGGGGTTGTGCACCATGCCGATGCGCAGGCCGCCGAGGGTCACGAGCCTGGTCAGGGGGAGATGCGCAGCCACAGGGCCGCAGTCCATGTTCCCGCGCACCCCGTAAAAGCAGGGGTGGCTGTGCAGCAGGCCCAGGACCGCCTCCCCCACGATGTCCCCGCAGTGCAGCAGGGCGTCGGCCCCTGACAGGTGGTGCTCGAACACGCTGAGCAGCCCGGCCGAAGGCACCTGCAGGTGGGTGTCTGAGATCACGGCAATGCGCATGGGGATCGCGAGACAGGCTTTTGTGTCTTCACTCGCTCTCGGTGACGGTGAACTCGCACTCTATGCTCAGCGGCTCGTCCAGCTGCTCCATGGCGGCCTTGAACGACCCCGCCCCCCGGAGCATCTCAGCCACGAAGGCCCCCAGCGAGGGCGGGCCGCTGAGCTGATCCACCTCAATGGACACGACCCGCCCCTCTGAGGCAATGAGCAGCCGGGCCATGACCTTCCCCCCTGCCGGGGGTTGGCCCTGGGCCCACAAGACCGCAATGGTCTCCTTGACCTTGCGCAGGGTGTCCAGTGTCTTTCCCGCGCCCACCGGCAGCCTGACGGTCACATCTTCCTTGACCGGCAGGGAGGCGAGGCCGGACCCGCTGACCGGCACAGGCTCGGCCCCTGCTGTTGCGCTTGAATCGGCAGGCTTTGGTTCCTCGGCCGTGTCCCGAAAAATCTTCTGGCGGAAGTGGACGAACAGAACGTTGCTTTCCGGCTCGACCGGTGTGAGCCACAGCACCCCCAGCAGGAGCACCACGTGAAAGAGACAGGAAAAAACTACAGCCGCAGCGACAAGGGGATTCCAGGCCCTGAAAGAAGGGATGCGCTCGAACGTCGCAAAACTGGCGGATTGTTTAATTTTCTCCAAAAAACCATCCCCGGGGAGTATCATCTGCGCTGCTGCTTGCGACACGGCTCACCACCCTTGACCTTCAGACCAGGCAAAAATTTGCCTCCAGGGCGCAAAAAAAGTCAACAGACGACCACGGCATATCCAGCCACGACGCCCGGGCCAGGTCCTGGGCGTGCAGTCAGGCAGCGTGCCCGATGTCCTGCAGGATCACCGCTGTCAACGGGGGAAAAGCAATAAACGCACCAAGGAGGATCGTATCGGGTCTGCCGGACCTGCGGCCCGTCTGCCGGTCACTCCGAGCCGTTGCGGGTGACCCACCAGGAACGCTCCTGGCCGTCGAACCACCAGGAGGTGTGGTCGGTGACAAGGATGACCTCGACGAGCTGCCGGGCCACGTCGGTGCGCAGCCGTTCCACGGCGCAGTCCATCCATTTCCCCGCATAGGGGTTGCCCAGGTCCTGTTCCTGCTTGAGGTTCAGGATGAGGTCCAGCTGGTCAGCGTCCTGTGCCAGGGCGGCCTCCCCGGTCCGGACATGCTCCAGCTCATGGAAAAGGGGCAGGATCTCGCTGGTCAGCCCGGTGCCCTGCAGGGCGTCGCGCAGGGCCCGTTCGGCATCATCGGTGTTGTAGATGCGGTTGACGTAGTTGAAGTCGCCCACCCTGGTCTCGTGCATGTCGTGGAAGAGGCACATGAGCACTGTCCTGGCCCGGTCCGCTCCGGCCAGCCCGGCCAGCACGTAGCCGATGACCGCCGTGCGGAAGGAATGCTCGGCCACGTTCTCCTGCCCCGATCCCAGGAACTGGAAACCCGTCCGGGGGGTCTTCCTGAGCATGCCCGCCTCGAACAAAAAATCCGCCAACCGCTTCAGTCTGGTGTCGTCAGTCATGTGGTTGATTGGGTGCGTGGTTGAATGGGTGAAGGTGAAATAGAGCTGTCCGGAGAATTCGATCTGGCAAGGCGCAAGGGCCTCTCAAACCGCAGCGTATACCGATA
>CAZQOG010000120.1:0-2518 GCA_964594925.1 uncultured Desulfohalobiaceae bacterium | reverse complement strand
ATACGTGAGGATTTGAGAGGGCCGCGGCAACGAAGTCCAGATCGGATTCTCAACGCAAGGCCTACGTGCGGTACTCGGCGTTGATACGCACGTAGTCGCAGGTCAAATCCGAGGTCAGGATTTCGCACCTTCCCGGGCCATCCCCCAGGACAACCTCCACCTGCTGGTCGCGCTCGGCCAGCAAGGGCTTGAGCAGTGCGTCCCGGTCCAGGTCCACGGGCTGCCCCGCGGCAAATATGACATGTCCGCACATGGCAACCGAGACCCTGTCCGGGTCGAAGTCGGCCCCGCTGCGGCCCAGGGCGGCCACAACGCGGCCCCAGTTGGGGTCCTGGCCGAAAAAGGCCGTCTTGACCAGGGGCGAATGGGCCACGGTCCGGGCCGCCTGCTCGGCCTCCCGGTCGTTCACAGCCCCCACCACCCGGATGGTCACCACCTTGGTGCCGCCCTCGGCGTCCCTGACGATCTGGTAGGCCAGATCCCGGCACAGGTCGGCAAGTGCCTGGTCAAGCACGGCGATGTCCTCCCCGTCGACGACCGCTCCGGAGGCCCCGTTGGCCAGGGCCAGCAGGCAGTCGTTGGTGGAGGTGTCCCCATCCACGGTGATCCGGTTGAAGCTCAGATCCGCGGCCCGACAGACCATCTCCTGCCACACCCCCGGCTCGACCACGGCATCGCAGCACACAAAGCTGAGCATGGTGGCCATGTCGGGGCAGATCATGCCCGCGCCCTTGCACATGCCAAGCAACCGCACCTGCTGCCCGGCCAGCTCCAGCTCGCACCCGGCCAGCTTGCAAAAGGTGTCCGTGGTCATGATGGCCTTGGCCGCGTCCTGGGCAGTGGCCCGGCCCAGGCCGGCAGCCAGGTCGGGCACGGCCTTCTCCCAGAGGTCCAGCAGCAGGTGGTCGCCGATGACCCCGGTGGAGGCGGGCAGGATGTCCTCCGGCGCAAGCCCTGTTGCCAGGCCCACCATCTCCAGGGTGCGGCGGCAGTTGGCAATGCCCGCCTCTCCGGTGCAGGCATTGGCCTGCCCGGCGTTGACCAGCAGCGCCCGGGCCCTGCCGCGGGCCACCAGCTCCCGGGCCACGGTCACGGGCGCGGCCTGGAACCGGTTGGTGGTGAACACCCCGGCCACGCTGGCCGGCCGGTCGCTGACCACCAGACACAGGTCGTCCCGCCCTTTGTATCTGAAACCAGCCGCGGCAACGGCAAACTGGAAACCTTGGGGAATAAGCATGGTTTTTTGGTTTTATGTTTTAGATATTAGGTTTTAGGTTTGAAGACGGGAGGCATTATCGAAGATTCTCGCAAATCATCCCACATACTCTTCGTAATCCGTTCTAAAATTCTCGCTGACAGCGCAATGAAGTACAGCAAGTAAACCAACCCCCACCATCTTCGTAATCCGTTCAGAAATTTTCGCTGGCAAGGCGCGCGGGCAGGCCGAGGCCGAAGCGTATACCAATACGTGAGGGTTTGAGTGGCCTTTCTCAAAAATCAGCCCACATACTCTTCGTAATCCGTTCTAAAATTCTCGCTGGCAAGGCGCGCTGCCAGGTCAAGGTCGAAGCGTTCTCAATACGTGAGGGTTTGACCTGACAGCGCAACGAAGTCCAGCAAGTGAACCAACCCCCCCACCATCTTCGTAATCCGTTCAGAAATTTTCGCTGGCAAGGCGCGCGGGCAGGCCGAGGCCGAAGCGTATACCAATACGTGAGGGTTCGGCCTGCCCGCGCAACGAAGTCCAGCGGGAATTTCTGGACGGATTACGCGCCGCAGCACTTTTTGTGTTTCTTGCCGGAGCCGCACGGACAAGGCTCGTTGCGCCCCACCTTGGGCTGGGCGCGCACCACGGGCTGCTTGGCCGGGGCCTCGGACTTGCCGCCGCCGGAAAACTGCAGGCTGGCCGTGCTGCGGTCCTCGTGCTGGAACTCCTCCTCCTGCACCACCTTGAGCCGCAGCCTGGTCAGGGGCTTCAGGGTGTTCTCCTTGATCAGGAAGAGCAGGTCCTGGAAGAGCTCGAACCCCTCGCGCTTGTACTCCTGCTTGGGGTCTTTCTGGCCGTAGCCGCGAAGCCCTATGCCCTCCTTGAGGTGGTCCATGCTCAGGAGGTGCTCCTTCCAGTTGCGGTCCAGTGAGTCCAGGAGCAGATAGCGCAGGATGGCCTGGTAATGGTCCCCGGCCTCGATCTTGAGCTTCTCCAGAATGCCGACAACCGCCTCCCGGGCCTCGTCCATGGAAGGGATCCCGTCCGAAAGATCAAGTGTCCGGGAGAGGTTGAAGATCTCGTCCAGCTTGGCCCTGACCATGTCCTCTGTTTCCTGGTCGGGTCCGGATTTGCCCGACGCGACCGGGCCGTAGATCTCCTGCAGCAGGTCGTCCATGTACTCGAAAACCATCTCCTCCAGGTCGTCGCCGCCCATGAGGTCCCTGCGCAGGGAGTAAATGGCCGTTCGCTGCTGGTTCATGACGTCGTCGTACTCCAGCAGCTGCTTGCGGATGTCGAAGTTGTGGGCCT
>CAZQOG010000119.1:1472-8334 GCA_964594925.1 uncultured Desulfohalobiaceae bacterium | reverse complement strand
AGCTTCAGCGGATACGTGGGGCCCGAGAAATTCCAGGCCGAAGCCAAGGTCGCCGCGGTCAGGACCCGCCTCCAAGCCCCTGAAAACGCCGCCAACGCCGCCCTGCTGACCGACCTGTCCGCCCAACTGGAGGCAGCCGAAGCAAAGGTCGGCCGCCTCTATGAGCGCTGGGAAACACTGGAGGCGCTGCGTCTGCGGCTGGAACAGGGGGAGGGGTGAGGATGTCTGGGGTGGGCCTGGTGGTCTTGCTCGCCTTAGAATCCCCATAACGACCAGAACACAACGCTCGACCATCTCACCGGTACACGTCTCGTCGGTGTCCCACCTTGACCATCACGACAATCACTGCTTGATCATGCACTTCATAGAGGACGCGGTAGGCCCCCACCCGAAGGCGATACCGTCCCTGGCCGGACAACGCCACTGCACCGGGGGGGCGGGGAGTGTCGGACAGGATGTCGATGCGGTTCAGAATGCGGCGTACGTCGCGGTTGGGAATACGGCGCAGGTCTTTGGCTACAGAGGATTTGAAGGAAAGTTCAAATTTTGCCATGGGCCTTGAGGTCGTTGAGCAGGGCCTCGTAGCTCATGGTCGGCTCGGCCACACGGTTTTCAAATGCGGCCAGGTCTTCCTGATCCTCGGCCAAAGCCTGACGCACAGCCTGGTTGACCAGTTCGGAGATGGATTCCCCGGTCTCGGCCGCCTTGACGCGCAAGGCCCGGTGAATCTCTGGTTGAAAATAGATAGTGGAACGTCTGGCTTGGTCCGGCATGGCATCCTCCGTGGGCACAGTAATGTCATGACGTTATGACGTCAAGACGGCACAACTCCAGTGCTTGTATTAGCCTGGGGCCCGAGATAGCTGGTAATCTGATTTCATTAATCGAAGACGAATAAAACATGTCAAGCGCCTCTGAACTGGCATGCTTCACGGACCGTGACATTGCCTGGTAGGATATCCCCTGACCAGCCCGGGGTAACCAATTCAATGCGACACATCAGGAGGCTTCCATGACGCAGCGCCGCAACACGAACACCGGCGCCCTGGTGCGATCGGCCCGGGCCTTTTTTCGCATGCTTCCCGTGGTCATCGGCATGTTGCTGTTGACCAGCCTGCTCCTGTCCTGGCTGCCCCCCTCCGAGCTGCAGCATCTGTTTGGCCGCTGGACCTCCCTGGATGTACTGGTGGGTGCGGTCGCCGGCAGCATTGCCATGGGCCACCCCCTGGCCGGCTATATCCTTGGGGGAGAGCTGCTGGCAGGAGGGGTCAGCCTGGCAGCAGTGACCGCCCTGATCGTGAGCTGGGTCACGGTGGGCCTTGTCCAGCTCCCCGCTGAGGGGATGATGCTCGGCTGGCGGTTTGCTCTCCTGCGCAACATGCTGTGCTTTGTGTCGTGCCTTGCTCTGTCCTGCATGGTGGCAGCAACCCTGTGGCTGCTGGGCTGAGGCGGTCATGCAGGGCAAACGCAAGTACGGCGGCTGGCTGTTCCTGGCACTGGTCCTGCTGGCTTATGCTGTCTCCGGCCTGGCGGAGCCCGAGGTGGCAGGGAAGGCCCTCACCTCCTTCCTGGGGATGCTCAGGAAGGTGGCGCCCGTGCTGGCCCTGGTCTTTCTGCTGATGTTCCTGGTGGAGCGCTTCCTGACCATGGAACGGACCAGGGTATGGCTGGGAAGCGGATCCGGGCTCCGGGGCTGGCTCACCGCCCTGGTGGCCGGAGTGTTCTCCACCGGTCCCATCTATGCGTGGTATGGCCTGCTGGCGGACCTGCGCGCCAAGGGCATGCGCACGGCCCTCGTCTCCGTGGTGCTTTACGCCAGGGCCATCAAGCTCCCCTTGCTGCCCCTTTTGGCCCACTACTTCGGCCTGGACTACATGGTGCTCCTCTCCCTGTTCCTGGCGATCTTCGCCCTGGTCAACGGGCTGGCCCTGGGCTGGCTGGAGCGCTGGGCCACGCCTGAAAAGGAAAAAGGGCTTACCAGGGTCGTTGACTGAAAGGGCCGCTGAAGTCATTCAAAGGAAATTCAGAAGCTTAACTCGGCCCGAATCTGGGCAAGACCATGGAAACGTCAGGGTGAAAGGAGTGAAAGAATTGCGCCTTCGGCCGGTGATCACCGGTTTACCCGGATCCGACACAATCAGCTCGTATGCCGGGTGTCCCTCTAAAAGAATTGGGGGCGAGTCTTGTATTTTCAGAACGAGTACCAACGTTGAGCTTGGGGACTGACCGAGTCAACATACTGATTTCGTTGAGTAAGTCCCATCAAAATACTTTAATTTCTCGCCTTGGAACCCCCATTTGACCACGCTCAGCGTGAGCTCGAAGTTCGAAGCTGGAAGCTGGAAGCTGGGTGGAAGAACGAAGAAAAAGAGGAAAGAGAATATTGCTTGCGCGGCAGTCGTGGTGTGATGAGCTGCAGCGGCCTTGACCCTGGCGCAGTATGAACATATTTATGTACATAAATCTGCACAATTCGGAGGATCCATGGCCAGATCACTGAACATCACCGAAGCAAGGAGCAAACTCACCTTGTTGTCCGACGAGTTGGCCAGGACGCACGAGACCGTGTCTGTGACCCGGCATGGCAAACCGGTGCTGGCCATCATGGATTGGGAGCTCTACGAGGCCATTGTGGAGACGCTTGATGTCATGGGCGATGCCGAACTCATGGCTGATCTCCGCCAGGGGCTCAAGGAGATCGAGGCAGGCGAACTCCACGAATGGGAGCACACCAAAACGGAGCTGAACCTGTGACCTGGAGGATCAGGCTGACCGCAACAGCCAGGTCCCAACTCCTGGCCATAAAGGACCGGCGCACCCGCGCAAAGCTTGCAGAACGCATCGACACACTGTCCCATGAACCGAAAAAACAGGGCAAACCCCTGGTCGCCGAGCTGAAAGGCGTCTACAGCGTGCGCTGCGCAGGACAGCGCTACCGCATCCTCTACCGGGTGGAGGACGAAGCCGTGGTCGTGCTGGTGGTGGCCCTGGGCCTGCGCCGCGCCGGGGACAAAAAGGACATCTACGCGCTGGCCAGGCGACTCCTCAAGGTCGGGCTGCTCCAGGAACCGCAAGAGACATACGGAACCACGTAGTTTGGCATGGGAAGGAGGATCTTTGCCGACCAGGATGCTCACTGATACATTTCGTGCATCTGCTCGATCTCTTGCTGCACCCCTTGTCGCAGCTCTTCAGGCTCCAACACCTCAGCCTCCTTCCCCCACGAAAGCACCCACCGCATCACCTCCCACATCCCCGACGTCCGCATCTCCAGGATGATCGAGCCGTCAACATTGTCGGTTATCTTCTGATCCCTGGCCCATTTGCGCTCCTTGATGTAGCGGGCTTCCCGGGCTGAGAACCATACCTTCACCTCGCACGGGTCGTTGTCCGTCACGCCAAAGGCCGAGGCGAGCTTGTCCTCTGGGTCAAAGTCAGCGGGGTAAGCAAACGTCTTGCTGGTGGGGCTGAGCTCGATGATGCGCTCCACCGCCAACGTTATGACCCAGTCGTGCTTGGGCACCCGGGCGTAGGCGTAGAGGCCGCCGTTGTGCTCGAAGAAGTGCAGGGGCTCGATGGTGAACCTGTTCTCCTCGTCATGGGTGTAGGCATGGTAGCGGACCTCGCAGACCCTCTGCTGCAGCATGGCGTCGGTCAGGGCCTCGATGACCGTTTCCTTGTCCGAGTAGTCCTTGCTGAACTTGTCGGACGGCACGAACAGGGTCTGGATCTTTTTCAGCTTCCCCAACAACCCCGCGGGGAAGCTGTTCTCGAGCTTGGTCATCAGGCGTTGCAGCGATTTTTCGATCTCGGTCCCCCTGGTGAGCCTGGACTCGCCAATGACCATGAACAGCGCCAGGACCTCGGAGTGCTTCAGCTCCATGTCGGGCAGGGCCATGTGAGGCAGCTTCTTGAGATAGCCCTCATCGAACCGCCACCGCTTCTTCCTGGCCCCCATGGGCTGCTCGTCGTAAATCGGAAACCCGAGCTCCTGGATGATCTCGATCTGGCGGTAGACGCTGCTCCTGGACAGATCCAGCTCCTGCTGCAGATCATCCAGGGAAGCGCCCTGCTTCCGGGCCATCAGGTCTATGGCCCGCAACAGGTTGCTGAGCCGTTTCCCCCTGCTCATCCCCCCTCCTTTCATCGATAAAAAACGGTTCTTCGACGTCTTGTGTGAAATACGCTGAAAAACGTAGAACATACGTTTTCAAGAATCTCTGCCTTTGATTTCCGCCATTTTGCCTTTTGGGCCTTGCTGCGGTCCCGCCAGACCCGGAGGAAGCCTTTGTGGAATCGACGGGGTTGATTTTAAGGATGAAGTCAAAAGGATGAAGGATGAATTGAAAAGTTCATGTATATCGCCTTTGCTGCCTTTATTTCATCCTTTATCCTTCATCCCTCATCCTTTTCTTCGGGCCAGCAAAAAAGTACCTCGTCCCGCAGGGACGAAACCCTGCCTTTTCTAGACATGATCGAGCAAACGATCACTGGGAAAAAACCGATTACGATTACGACAACGACAACGAAAACGAAGTACCTCTCCAAGCCGTACAAAGGAATCTATCAAACAGACATAGGTTTTCCTTGCTGGTATGATCTCAAAAAATCCCACAGGGAACGTGAAAGAACCATAAAAAACAGCCCGCCGGCCGGTTTCCGGTTTGCCGGATGATACACTTCCCAATTTTGCAGCCCCCCTTTCGACTCGTTCAGCGTGTTCAAAAAGAGCATTGCCGAGGCGCAAGTTTTTTCCGGGTCGATTCGTACTCCCCATACGTGAGGACCTGAAAAAATTGAAGCAATAATGCCAATGATGGATTTTCAACGAAGTTGAACTTGTGTGTCCGTTTCCGGGACACTCGCCTGGTATTCCTGTTTTCAAGCACTCACGCAAACAAACAGGAGGACCAGATGAAAAGGGAACGGATCCACGGCAACGGCACCGACGGCAAGGACCTCAAGGACTACGGCATCATCTTTCTTTCCGGGGCCATCGACGGCGGCAGCTCGTCCTCGGTCTGCCAGGAGATCATCGAGCTGAACGTGGCCGGCGAGGTGGACCACATCCAGATGATCATCAACTCGGGCGGAGGGTCGTGCTCCGAGGGGTTCGCCATCATCGACCTCATGGAGTGGTCGCGCATCCCCATCTACACCACGGGCATCGGCATGATCGCCTCCATGGCCCTGCTCGTCTTCATGGTGGGCGAGCGGGGCAGGCGGGTCATCACCCCCAGGACCTCGATCCTGTCCCACCGCTTCTCCTCCTTCAACTACGGCAACCACAGCCAGCTCCTGGCCGGGCGCAGGGAGGAGGACCTCATCCACGGCCGGATCCTCGACCACTACCTGCGCTACTCGGACATCAGCTCCAGGGAGGAGCTGGAAAAAAGCCTCCTCCGGGACGTGGACACCTGGCTCGACCCCAAGGAGGCAGTGAAGCACGGCATCGTGGACATCGTCGAACCCCTGCGCACCAGGGCCCTTTAGAGGAGGCCGCCATGCAGATCGTGCACACTCTCAGTGAGCAGCCGCGGGAACCAGATCTCGGCTTTTTGAAGCTGGAAACCATCCAGGACCAGGACTCCCCGTTCGAGGACAACCTGGAGGCCATCCAGGCCCTGGAAACCGAGGCCAGGATCCTCCTGGCCATCGGCCGCAAACGGACGGTCGCCAACCTGCCGGGAAACGACAGGCAGGAGGCCGAGGAAATGGCCACCTACGCCGGCACCATGGCCGACTCCTGCGGGCAGGAGCTTTTGGAAGAGCTGCTGACAAGGGCCAGGCAGGCATTTCAGCAGCGGGTTGCCAAGTCCGGGGAAGCGGGTGTGGAGGTCCTGTTCGACAGGCTGTGCACTGCCTACGACCTGGACCTGAACGAGCGGTCCATCGTGCTCCTGCTCTTCATGTGCTGCTCCTCCCAGGGCTTCCGCACCCTGTACGGGCAGCTCCTCCCCCGGGCCTTTGACCGCGACGCCACGGGCATGGACGTGGAGACCCTGCTCTCGGTGCTCTCCGACAACCTCAGGGAGCAGCTGGACCTGCGCCGTTACTTCAGCACCAGCTCCCGCCTGTTGCAGAACGAGCTCGTCAGCAGCCGCACCAGCTCCTTCCAGCAGACCCCGTCCATCCTGGACCAGGTCTTTGCCATGGACCAGCGCGTGGCCAACTTCATCATCGGCGACCACAACATCTACAACCTGGAGCTGGCCTGCATCCGCAAGGAGCAGACCCGCGTGGACATGGGCCAGGTGGTCCTGGACCCGTCCGTCAAGGACGAGGTGGTCCGGCAGGCCGAGAGCTTCCTTGCCGGGGACAGGGCCGGGCGGCTGGAGGACTTCTTTGGCTACGGCACCGGCCTGACCTACTTCTTCCACGGCCCCTCGGGCACGGGAAAGACCATGCTGGCCCACGCCCTGGCCCGGCGCCTGGGCAGGATGCTCTTCAACATCAACACCCAGGCCGCGGACAACATGCGCCTGTCCATCAGGGACGTGGTGGCCTATGTGTTCCGGGAAGCCCGGCTGTCCCGGGGCATCGTCTTCTTCGACGAGTGCGACGACATGTTCGTGGACGGGACCCCGGACAGCCAGGCCCTGCTCACCGAGATCGAGAAGGCGGGCTGCATCACCATCCTGGCCTCCAACAAGCAGACCCGCCTGGACCCGGCCCTGCAGCGGCGCATCAACATGAAGGTGGGCTTCCCCCTTCCGTCGGAAAAGGAGCGCAAGGCAATCTGGAAGGCCCTGGTCCCGGGGGGCGTGCAGGTCGCCGGGGACGTGGATTTTGCCCGGCTGGCCAGGGATTTCGTCTTCTCAGGGGGCTTGATCAAAAACGCCATCCTCATGGCCGTGAACGC
>CAZQOG010000119.1:0-1372 GCA_964594925.1 uncultured Desulfohalobiaceae bacterium | reverse complement strand
CTGGACCAGATGGTCAATGGTTTCCACCCCTTCCGCAATGAGCTGCGCGACCCGGTCACGCAAAAGGACGTCACCACCGTGGAGTACGCCTTTGCCGAGTTTCCCGGGCACAGGTCCGTGACCTGCGTGGTCGATCACAGCAACCTGCTTGATCCGGTCTTCAAGGGGGAAATGAACTTGGGCAGTGACCTGCAGACCTTCTTGTTTGAGATGGGCCGCACGTCCAGGATCGTCCTGCTGGTCACCCCCAAGCTGCCCATCACCCACCCCCCGGCAGGCACCGTGCACATCGTGGGGCTGGACCACCCCCCCGAGGCCAGCCAGATCGATGCCTGGCGCTCGGCCCTGCCCAAGGGAATGGATGCCGACAGGGAGATCGTCGACTTTGTCGAGCGCCACCCCTTGCACATCCGTGAGATCCAGGACCTGGGCAGACGGGCCCGGGCCGCCTCCCTCATCCGCACCGGGAGCGAACAGGATGGGTTTTTCGAGCAGCTGGAACGCATGGTTCGTCGCAACAAGACTGCTGCACCGCTCCTCTTTGGGCAGACCAGGAGCAGAACGAACAATCTGGACAGGAGGACCGTCTGATGGGAAACACACAGAAGCTCGAGTGGGAACAGGTGGGCAAGGTGGGCCGCGGCCCGCTGAGAAGTTGGGAGAACCTTTTCAGGGCCAGATACAACCACGGGTGGCTCCTTCGCTACCTCTTCTACGGCGGCAGGGACAAATCCGGATCCTCCCTGGTCTGGATTCCCGACCCCGAGCACACCTGGGAGCTGAGCACCAAGGAGGCCCCATCAGAGATCATAAGCTCCACGCGCACCCCCAACCACTACGAAGTGATCCGCTGCTTCGATATTGAACCCGGCAGTGTCCTGGCCGTAGCCGCCGGGACGCGGAACATGTTCTGGACGGATGTGGAGTTTGTGCCACAGGACACCCGCAAGCCCGAACCCGAACACTTCGAGCTCGATGATATCCCGTTCAATTTCGGGACTTCTGGAGAAAGTTCAGATGAAATCGACTTCTGACCACGGCCTTGCCAAATCGGGTGGATGATGACTGTGCCCCGACTCAAGTCAGCGAGCTACGATGCGGGTCAAAGGGCGCTCCTTGTGGAGTTGCTGGCCCCGGCACGCAGATCGATCCGCATCGAGCTCGGCATGCGCGGCCTTGAGATGCATGAGCTCCCCGGGCACCTGCAGCCGATTGCCCCGCCGCCGGAGCTTTGCTTGAACGGGGGGAACCTCCCTGCAAAGGCCGGGGAGGCAACTGCAGCCTTCTGGGCCAGCCTCCCCCACCCAATCCGAGAAGTGGCTGCCCCCTTCACCTGGAAGCAGCTCGCCCTGATCCAGCTCCTGACCCGCTC
>CAZQOG010000118.1:0-8456 GCA_964594925.1 uncultured Desulfohalobiaceae bacterium | reverse complement strand
GAGCGAAGACGGAAGCTTATGCGAAGCCTGGGTTGCCAGTGTGGGTTTTGAACGGCCTGGCAAAGAGGAAACACCTGATGGGCAGTGAAGTATGAGCGAACAGCTTTTCCAGGAAGAATCGTTTCCCCGGGAAGACCCGCCGCTTGTCCTGAAGCTCTACGTGGCGGGGATGACGCCTCGCTCGCGCCGGGCCATCGAGGCCTTGAGCCGCATTGCCGAAGAGTATCTGAAGGGGAACGACCAGATCGAGATCATCGACATCTACCAAAATCCCGGGCTGGCCAGGGAGCAGCAGCTGGTCGTGGTTCCCACCCTTGTCAAGGAGTCTCCCCCGCCCCAGCAGCGTTTCATCGGAGACCTGACCAACGGTGACGTGGTCCTCAGGGGTCTGGGTCTTCAGAACCGGTGAGGGGATGTCCATCTTTTGCAATGAATACCCACGATCCGTACGCCGAGATTGAGGAGCTGCGCCGCAGGCTCCAGGAGGCAGAGGAGACCATCAGGGCCATCCACTCGGGAGAGGTGGACGGCATCGTGGTCTCAGGCCCCCGGGGAGAGCAGGTCTACACCCTGCAGGGCGCTGACCACCCCTACCGGGTCATGCTGGAGCAGATGAACGATGCGGCAGTGGCCGCGACGCCCGATGGGACCATCTTCTTCAGCAACACCAACTTTGCCCGGCTGGCCGGCACCACCCTGAAAAAGGTGGTGGGGACATCCATCTTCGCCTATCTGCAGCAGGACCAGCAGGGCATGTTCAGGTCCCTCTTTGTCAAGGGGAGAGAGGGCAGGGCGCGGGGAGAGCTTTCATTTTACAAGCACGACGGATCGTCGGTGCCGGTCTACGTGTCCATCAACGCCTATGTGCTGGACGAGACGTCAGCGGTGACCATCCTGATCACCGACCTCACCGAGCAGAAGAAGAACGAGGAGATCGTTGCAGAAGGCAGGCTGGCCAGCAGCATCCTGGAACAGGTCGCCGAGGCGACCCTGGTCTGTGACCGAAAAGGTGTGATCATCCGTGCCAGCAGGTCGGCTGAGCATTTGTGCGGCTGCAACCCGCTGCACCATGAATTCGAGACGCTGTTTCCCCTGGAGATCCTTCCTGCACCACCAGGGCCGGCTTCCGGCTCTTCAACGGGCATCCCCCGACGCTTCAGTCTGTGGTCGGTGACTGCAAAACATGCGGTGCACCGTGTTGAGGCTGTGTTTCCAAACTGTGAGGGACCGGTGTGCAACCTGCTCCTGAGTGCCGTAACCCTGAACACCGACACGGGCGAGGAAATCGGCTGGGTGGTCACCCTGACCGACGTCACCGAATACAAGCGGTTGCAGCAGGAGCTGACCGAGGCCAAGGAGGAGGCGGATGCGGCCAACCTGGCCAAGTCGATGTTCCTGGCCAACATGAGCCATGAGATCAGGACGCCCATGAACGGCATCATGGGCATGACCGAGCTGGCGTTGCGCCGCACCCGTGACAAGGGGATCCGTGAGTATCTGGAGATGATCCAGGGGGCGGCAACGCATCTGATGGTCATCATCAACGACCTTCTGGACCTGTCCATGATCGAGGCGGGCAAGACCGAGCTCGTGGCAAAACCTTTTTCATTGCGCGAGGCCCTGGATGTGGTCGTTGTTCCCCTTGAGATGCGGGCTCGCGAGCAGGGGCTGGCTTTTGAGGTGCACGTCGACCCGGGTGTGCCTGACCGGCTGACAGGGGATGCGGGACGCCTGCGCCAGGTGCTGGCCAACATCATCGGCAATGCCGTGAAGTTCACCGAGCAGGGCGGCGTCACCGTGTCCGTGGCAGCCGTTGATGGAGGGAGCGCTCCAACGGTCGACCTCGAGATTACTGTCCGGGACACCGGGATCGGCATTCCTGAGCAGGAGCTGGAGACCATTTTCAAAAGCTTTGATCAGGCCGGTCAATCAGCCCACCCCGTGTTCGGCGGGGTCGGTCTTGGCCTGTCCATTTCCCGGCAGCTCATGCATATGATGGGAGGGGACATACAGGTCCGAAGCTCCCCGGGCAAAGGCAGCAGCTTCATCCTCCGGGTCGTCCTCGAGAAAGCCCGGGGTGAGCCGGTTGTGGATGATGCCCGCACAGAGCCTGCACCTGGCCGGAAGCAGCCCTTGACCATTCTGGTGGCAGACGACGACGCACTGAACCTGCTGGTCAGCGAAGAATTGCTCATTGAGCAGGGCCACCGGGTGGTCACCGCGTGCAACGGGCGCCAGGCCCTGGAACGGCTGGGACAGCAGAAGGTGGATCTGGTGCTTCTGGACATCCGCATGCCGGACCTGACAGGGGACCAGGTGGTCCGGGCCATCCGCACCGACCCGCCTGCCGGGGTGGACCCTGCAGTGCCGGTCATCGCCCTGACCGCCTATGCCATGGAGTCTGACCGGGAACGGTTCAGGGACAGCGGTTTTGACGCCTATCTGACCAAGCCCTTTGAGTTCGAGATGTTGGACCAGGTCATTGAAAAGCTTCTCGACCCGGCACAGCCGACTGACTCCAGGTAAGCTTTTTTGGTTCTTTGAAGTTTTGTGTGGAAATGCCAAAGAAATTTTCACACCCAGTAGTTCCTATCTGGTAGGGGCGGCTGGTAGCCGCCCTGCCTTTGGTCGGACCTCGTGCCCGGACCAAGCCTCGGCACAAGAAAGGGCGCGTACCACGCGCCCCTACCAGAAGTAGGGTTTTCGACGGTATGTTGGAATATGGTGAGGAACGTCGAAGAACCACTTTTTCTGAGCTCGCCCGCGCCTCGTTTCCCCGTTCCCGCAGGATAGCGCCAGGCTCCCCTGCCCGGCGGCTGGGATGGAATGCCCGGACTCTTGGCCGTGAGAGAGGTCCGGGGGAGTGCGGGTTGTGGGAAGACGGCCCGCCGGGTAGGGTGCCTCCATGAACGTTGCCGGGCATTCATTCGAGCTAAATTTTCGGTTCGCGGACCAAGCGGACGCAGGGCTCATTCTCGAGCTGGTCAAAGAGCTGGCGGCATACGAGGAGCTCTCCCACGAGGTGGTCGCGGACGAGGAGACCCTGTGCGCGTCACTCTTCCAGGGCCGCAGGGTGGCCGAGGTGGTCATTGCTGAATGCGACGGGCAGCCGGGCGGGTTTGCCTTGTTTTTCCACAACTTCTCCACCTTTCTGGGACGGCCCGGCCTCTATCTCGAGGACCTCTACGTCCGGCCGCAGTGGCGTGGAAAAGGCGTAGGCAAGGGGCTGTTGTCCTTCCTGGCCGGGATCGCCAGGGAGCGCGGCTGCGGGCGCATGGAGTGGTGGGTGCTGGACTGGAACAGCCAGGCCATCGGGTTTTACGAGGGCCTGGGGGCGCAGGCCATGGACGAGTGGACCGTGTACCGGCTGACCGGTGAAGCCTTGGCCAGGCTCGCGTCACAGGGGTGCGCAGCCGACGGGCCTGCCGGGTCTGACCCCGTGGAGCCGGCATGAGCCGCGTGCCTGTTTTCCACCCCCGACCGGAAGTGGCGGCGTAAGGCATGGCCACGGGCAGGTTCAATGACGGGGACCAACCCCCAGAGTACATCCCGGGGATCTACAACTACTGTGACCGGTGGTGCGAACGGTGCACCATGACCTCCCGCTGCCTTGTCTTTGCCCGCTCGGGCGGCGGTGAAGTCACCGAACGCGTCGCAGGTGCGGCCAACCAAGCCTTCTGGGACCGCTTACGGGAGATGTTCCAAATTTCCCTGGAGCTGATCCAGGGGCTGGCCCAGGACATGGACATCGACCTGGACAGCCTGGACACTGCCCGCGACGAGGCGGGGGAGGAGGTGCTGGACCGGGCCGTGGACCGGCACGTGCTGGTCCTGCAGGCCGGGCGGTACATGGACATGGTCGAGGATTGGTTCAAAAGGGAGCGGGCCAGCCACGGCTCCCCGGACCTCAGGGAGCTGGAAGAGGTCATCCTCTACTACTCGCCATTTGTCCTGGTGAAGCTCAAGCGTGCGGTTCGGGCCCTGCTGGAGGCCGGGCCTGGCGAGGAGCTTGCCCTGATGGACGCCAATGGATCGGCCAAGGCGGCCTTGGTCGCTGTCGAGCGTTCAACAGCTGCCTGGTGGGGTTTGCGGGTCCATTTTCCAGCCTCACAGCCGGCCCTTCGAGACCTTCTGGTCCGTCTCGAATCCTTACGGCGCACCATTGAGCGCATCTTCCCTTCCGTCAGGTCCTTCGTGCGTCCCGGGCTGGACGAGTAATGGCCTTTTCCCCGGCAAGTCCTCTCCATTGTGAAGAACGGCACCGCAGCGGCAGGAGCTGGTGGACCGGCGGTGCCGTACGGCCGAGGAGGTGGCGCGGTGGGTGGGGGAAAGGCACGCTGGTGGACGGGGTGGACGGAGTGGACAGAGGCCTGGGAGTGGACGTTGTGGACAGCGAAGAGGTGAAGAGGTTGCGTCGTACCCCGGGATTGCGGCGAATGGGGTGCTGGTGTTGATTGCCGTGGACCACCCTTTAGAAGGTTTGAATCTGTAACAACCGGGAGCTGCAAGACTGTGTGGATAGGACCGGGACCGGCCTGTTGACAAAGCAACTGATTTGGGATGGGTTTCCCCTGTTTGGAAACCGGGGCAACAGCAAGGTGAAAGAGATGGGAAGGCAGGACGACCAGATGCGCTCCCGCTACAAGGTGGGTTTCTTCAGCTCCCTGACGCCGATGTTCTACCTGGTGTCCCTGGTGGGGGTCGGTATTCTCGTTGCCGCCACCATGCTGACGGTCCGGGGATGCGACAGCGGTCAGGGAGATGCCGTGGTTCCCAGGGCCCAGGCGCCTGCCCAACCCCCGGCCCAGGCCGAGGATATCGGCTCCCCCAGGGAATCCCCCACAGCCTTTGCCCTCAAGGAAAAGGTCGTTCTTCCGGAGCAGGACGCCCCAGCCGCCCGTATGCGCAGCGAAAAGCAAGCTGCAGTCCTTCCAGAGACCGGTCCGCCCGACTCTGTCGATGCTGCGACCGGCTTTGAGGATCCGCCACCCCAGCCCGCCTCGAAGGAGGCGGCCGGCTCAGAAGAGTCGCAACCGTCAGCGGTGCCGGCCCCGCTCCCGGCAAGCGTTGCAGAACCACGGCCCACCCCGGCTCAGCCAGAACCTGCACAAGAGGGGAAAATATCGGCAGAAACGCCCTCTCCCGGCGGGAGGTGGGTCGTGCAGCTCTCGGCGAACCGCAGAGAGGATCTGGCGCTCTCCTGGGCCGCGCGCATCAATGATCTGAATATCGGGGCCACGGCCTATGTCCTGGAACGGCAAACGGAAGGAGAGCCCCTCCACGTGCTGCGCATGGGTTTTTTCACCACCAAGGAAGAGGCCCAGGCCATGGCCGGGCAGGTCGGGGCCAGGCTCGGGCTTCAGGAGGGCATGGTGCTCAAGGGAACTTCCGCGGAGAGAGACCTCTACGCAAGCCGGGCCGAGAGGTAGGCTGCCCCGGATATATCCGAGCCGTTCTGCACAAGGGGTGAATCACAAGGGGCGTGAGCGCGGTGGATCTTGTGCCCGCCGCGCTCATGCTCGGCCGGGCAAGCCTTCAGCCAAAGTAGGGGTGCCTGGGCCGCATGATGCACATGACCTCGCTGTAGCTGAGGTCGTTGAGCCTGAACGAGGGCGGCTCCACGCCCTTGCCCGAGTAGTAGCTGAGCAGCACCAGGTAGCGCCGGACGAGCTCCGGGATAAGGAAGTTGGCGCGGACGTGCTCCCTGGCCTGGGCGCCCAGGATTTCCGCCTCGTCGGGATGCTCCAGAAGGTGGGCCATCCTGGCGGCGATGGCATCCTCGTCGAGAGGGTTGACCAGGTAGCCGGTTTGGCCGTCCTTGACCTGCTTGGCAATGCCTCCCACCTTTGAGCCGATGACCGGGGCGGACTGCCACATGGCCTCGGAGACCACCAGCCCGAAACCTTCCTTGGTGGAGACGTGCACGAAGAACTCTGCCAGGTGCATGAGCGAGCCCACCACCACGTCGTTGTTGGGAACATTGACCCAGAAACGGATGTTCGGGTCCTCCCCGGCCTGGGCCTTGAGCTGCTCCAGCATCTGCTCGCCCTCGGGGTCGTCGCTGGCGGTGTTGCCGAGAAAGATGAGCGTGGGGAGCGGGTCGGGCCTGTTCTCCCGGCACAGCTTCTGAAAGGCCTTGATGATCGTGGCCTGGTTCTTGTGCAAGTCGTAGCGGGACACGGCCGCGACAATGGGTCGCTCCGGGTCCACGTCGTGCTCGTTGAACAGCCCTGAGAGGTTGTTCAGGGCTTCTTCCCTGGTGTACTGGCGGTTCTTTTCGGCCAGGGGGTTGATGCAGGGGTTGATCTGGTAGAGGGGGATCTGCAGGCCCGGGCCGATGAACTCGGGAATGGTGAAAATGGCCCCGGCGCAGTGGTTGATGTATGGGAGCAGGAAACGCCAGACCGTGGGGTTGGGGTCGGAGGTGTCGATGTGACAGCGCCAGAGCACGTTGCCGAAGATGAGACCGTTCATGACCATGGCCGCGGGCTGGGGGTCGTGGATGACCACCAGGTCGGAGGCGATGAAGGTGTTCTTGGCATTCTCGTCGATGGTGTTCAGGTAGGCGTGGAAGATCTCTTCCAGCATGATGGGCTGGCTCACGCCCTGGAGCATGTTGTGGAACTTCTTGGTGACCTGGAAGAACTCGTCGTTGCCCTTGATGACATACCAGTGGGCGTCGATGCCAAGCCCTATGGCCATGGGCACGGCGCTGGAAAGGATCTCGGCCACGCCGCCGCCGATCAGGGTCGAGTTGACATTGGTCCAGCCCATGCCTTCCAGGGGGGCGGCCAGCTGCTTGAGCTCCTCGACCCGGTCCCTGCCGATGAAGGGTGTGTACTCCTCGGGCGAGTAGATGACTGTGGGCTGGAAGGTTTCAAGCTCGGTGACGTGGTGCGACTCTGAAGCCATGGGTCATCCTTGTGGCTGTAAAGGGGATAAAAACGGTCTGCTCCGCCTGATGTCTGGGCGTACCTTGGCACGGAACAGGGTGACAGGCAACCGGAAGGCCTTGTGATTCTCCGATTTGTGCTGCTGAATCACTCTGTTTTTTCCGGAACGAACTCCCCCGGGGGGTCCCAGCTGTCCACGTCCTTGTCTTCGGAGAGCATGATGCCCTCGTTTTCCTCCTCGTCGTCCGTGCCCGGAGCCCTGTCGCGTCGCTGCCAGGAAACGTGCTCGATGCGCAGGTTGTCGACGATGTCCTCCACCCCCAGGACCGACTCGATGATACCTATGAGCCGTGCGTGCTCCTGGTGGCTCGGTATGGCCCCGCTCAGGGTGGCCATGCCCTCCTCACAGGTTATATCCAGCTCCTGGGTGTCCAGTCGGTCGTCGTTGCGCAGCTCGTCCCAGATGGCCTCTTCCAGCTCGGAGTCGGACAGCCCGGCCAGAGGGGAGAACTCCTGGTCATGGCCGGGCACCTCCGCCTCTCCAGGTGGCTGAACGTTTTCCTGCCCCGTGGCGCACTGGATACAGCGCCTGGCCCAGGGCACGGCCTGCAGGCGCTTGAGCTCGATGTCCCTGCCGCACTCCAGGCAGATGCCGTAGTTGCCGGCTGCAATACGGTGCAGGGCCATGTCGATGGCTTCGATCTGCTCCTTTTCCTGGGCGTCCAGCTGGTCGAGCCCCTGGGCCATCTTCTCCTTCTGGGCCATCTCCTCCATTTCCACTTCCGGCTCGTGCAGCTCTTTCCAGGACGAGTCGATGTTTTTGCGTCTCTCGAATATCTCCCTGCGTTTTTTGCGCAGGGCTTCGTGCAGCTCTTCCAGCTCTGTGCGTTTGACCATGCAGCCATCCTCCTCACGATTTGTCCCGGAGGCTCCGGGGAGTCATTCCAGGAAGCTGCGAAGCGTGGACCCTTGGGGTACGAATCGCAAACAATGTTGTCCTCCAGCAGATGCCGGGGATTTCAGGGCAGCTGAAAAGAATACTCCCGAACAGCTGCATTCTGTCCGCCTCATGGTGGCGGGGGAAAAGGGGATCAATAGTAGCGCCATTTTCCGGGTTCTTCCCGGAAGGCCAAGTCCATTTCCTCGCTGATCCCGACCCGGATCTCCTTGTCGCCTTCGGCGACCGTCACGTTCTTCGCAGGGTCGAACCCCACGTCGAGGGCCACCTCCCGCCAGTGGTCGCGGATGTTTTCAGCAGACTTTTTGACCTCGTCCAGGTTCTCGTCCTTCTTCAGCCACCTGGCTACCCAGATCCACATGGGGACCTCCTTCTGTTTCCATGAAAGGGCGTCTCTCTGATCCCTACTATGGGAAGAAAACGTGAGGAGTTCAATCCCCGGGAGCATGTTTTGCCTGTTTTGGCCGGGAATTTCGTTAAATAATGGTTCTTCCGGTTCAAGAGTACTTGGAATGCGCACATGTTGGAGGCCCTGGGCATTCATGCCCAGGGCCTCTTTCCGAAACCGGCAATTTTCAAAAAGTACCCTCGAACCGGATGAATCT
>CAZQOG010000117.1:0-8477 GCA_964594925.1 uncultured Desulfohalobiaceae bacterium | reverse complement strand
GATTCCACAAAGGCTTCCTCCGGGTCTGGCGGGACCGCAGCAAGGCCCAAAGGCAAAAATACAGAAGGCCCAAAAAGCAAAAAATCCGAAAAAACCAACCCTGCTCCTTGTCCCGGTTTATGTAGGGGCACGTTGCACGTGCCCTTCTTCATTTGTCGGTCACGGTGCATCTCTTGTGTCTTGCTTCAAGCTTCCAGCTTCGAGCTTCCAGCTTCAACGCAGTCCCCCCTTCGCACAAGGCTACGGAGGGCAGGCCAGCGGGGATTTTTCAACGGCCTGCCTGCTATTCCATGCGGTCGATGATATACCGGGCCAAGTCGTGCAGGAAGTCCTTTTCCGGGCCGTTTATCCCGGTCAGGGCATCCTGGGCCTCCTCCATCAGGGAACGGGCCAGATCACGGCTCTGATCGAGCCCGAGCAGGACGGGGTAGGTGACCTTGCCCTGGCCGCTGTCGCTGCCCACGGGCTTGCCGGTCACCCGCTCGTCCCCCACCACGTCCAGGATGTCGTCCACCACCTGAAAGGCCAGCCCTATGGCCGCGCCGTACCTTGACGCACGCTCCTCGGACCCGGGGTCCGCCCCCGCCAGGATGGCCCCCGACAGGCAGGCGCTCCTGATCAGCGCCCCGGTCTTCAGGGCGTGCATCCTCCTGAGGCCCTTGAGGTCCCGTGAGCCGCTTCCGGTCAATTCCATGTCCAGGACCTGCCCCCCGACCATGCCGGCCGGACCCGCGGCCCGGGCCACCTCCCTGGCCGCCCGGAGCACCAGGCCGGGTTCCAGATCCACAGACAGCATCAGGAAAAAGGCCTCGGTGAGCAAACCGTCCCCGGACAAAATCGCCAGGGCCTCCCCGTGTGCCACGTGGCTGGTGGGCTTGCCCCGGCGAAGCGCGTCGTCGTCCATGGCCGGGAGGTCGTCGTGGATCAGCGAGTAGGTGTGGATGCACTCCAGGCCGCAGGCAAACGGAAGCACCGTGTCCAGGTCGGTGCCAAGCATCTTGGACCACATCAGGCACAGCACCGGGCGGATCCGCTTGCCCCCGGCCAGGAGGCTGTAGCGCATGGCCTCGGACAGACGGGGCGGTATGGAGGCATCCCAAAGCAGGGTCGACAGGCCCCGTTCCACCAGGGAGCTACAGGTCTTCAGGCGTTCCCGCATCCACTTCCCCTTGTGCATCTGCCTGGGGCGGCTCCATCTCGAAGTCCTCAAGCACCCCCTTGACGTAGACCTGGACCTGGTTTTTGGCCTGCTCGAGCTGGCGCCGGCAGGTTTTGGCCAGCTCCGCCCCCTCCTTGAACAGATCAACCCCCTTCTCCAACGGGAGATCCGCATCCTCGAGCTGGGCCACGATGTCCTCCAGCCGTTTCAGCCTGGCCTCGAAATCAGCGTCCCTGGTTTCCATTCCTGCTTCTCCTGGCATGATCCGCCCTCAGCCGGTCACGACCTTTGTGAAGTGACCGGCCGGTCTTTTTGAAAAACAAATTTCCAACAGACTACCCGGTCTGCCCTTCCAGGTCAGCCCCTTGCCGCTCCTTACCCTCCCAAGTGACCCGGGCAGTTACCGATCCCATCTGGACCGTGATGTCCAGGAGGTCACCCGGGGCCACCTGTGCCGGGTCCCGCAGCAGGCTGTTGTCGGCACTCTTCCTGACCAGGCCGTAGCCGCGCTGCAGCGGCAGGTCCGGGTCGAGGCCCTTCAAGGATGATGCGACCCGGTCGAGGCAGTGCTCCTGATTGACCACAAAGGCGCCCGCGGCCCTGTGCAGCCGCTGCACAGTGCTTTTCAGGTGCCGCTTTGCCCACTCCTGGCCGGTCTCCGGCGATGAGCGCAGCAGGGCGGACGTTGCTGCCCGAAGCCGCGCTTCGCGGCCCGACACCACGGCGAGGCCGCCGCGGCACAACCGGCGAACCTCGCCTTCCAGCCGCTGCCCGGCCCTGGTCAGCTTCCTGTCGGGCGCAAACCATCTCAGGGCCCGGGTCATTGTCTCGACCCGTGCCCCTCGTTTTTCCAACAGGGCCAGGAACACCGTCCTCAGCCGGCCCTCCAACTCGTCCACCTCCTGGACCAGCTGCACACGTTCCGGCCACAGCAGCTGCGCAGCGTGGCTCGGCGTGGAGGCCCGCACGTCAGCCGCCAGGTCGGTGATGGTGGTGTCCACCTCGTGGCCGATGCCCGAAACCACGGGGATGGCCGAGGCCCTGACCGCCCGGGCCACCTCCTCGGTGTTGAAAGTCCAGAGATCCTCCAGGGAACCGCCCCCCCTGATGAGCACCAGGACCTCGGCCCAGGCCTCCAGGTTGGCCTGCTCCAGGGAGAGGACCACGTTGTCACCGGCCCCCTCCCCCTG
This sequence comes from uncultured Desulfohalobiaceae bacterium, assembly GCA_964594925.1. Classification (GTDB taxonomy): domain Bacteria; phylum Desulfobacterota; class Desulfovibrionia; order Desulfovibrionales; family CAZUBS01; genus CAZUBS01. The sequence continues at coordinate 6,128 of CAZQOG010000117.1, read as the reverse complement.
CATCAGGCTGGGGTAGATCCTGATCCGTGCCCCGCTCCCCCGGGAGCCGGCCAGCCTGAGAAAATCGCGCACCGCCGCCCCCCCGGGTGCTGTGACCACCCCGACCCGGGCCGGGCGGCGGGGCAGGGGGCGCTTGAGGGCGGCTGCAAAGAGGCCTTCCGCGGAGAGCCGTTTCTTCAGGGCCTCGAACTGGAGGAACAACCGGCCCAGACCCTGCTCCTGCACGTACTCGGCAATGAGCTGATAGGTGCCGCGCGGGGGGTACACGGCCATGCGCCCGGCACAGACCACGTGCTGGCCCTGGTCGAGGCCGTCCGGTCCCGTCCCCCCGCCCTGCCACTGGTTGGACTTGAACCAGACCACGTTGAGCAGGGCGTCCTCGTCCTTGAGGGAGAAGTACACGTGCCCCGAGCCCGGACGGGACACCCCGCCCACCTGACCTTGGACCCAGACAAAGGGGAACTCCCCCTCCAGGACCTCCTTCACCGCCCTGGTCAGCTCGTGCACTGAAAAGATGTGGGGCATTTTTCTAGCTCAAAGCTCAAAGCTCAAAGCTGAAAGCAAATCCTTGAAAACAGTCACCATCAGCCACATTCCTTTACCATAGGACCACAGTCCCGAAATATTCGCTGCTGCCGCCTCAAAGCCTTATGCCCTGATCTCTTCATGCTTTAAGCTTCATTTCTTGCTTTGAGCTTTCAGCTTTGAGCTTTGAGCTTCTTTTCTTGCTTCGAGCTTCAAGCTTCCAGCTTCAAGCTTTCCTCTCCAACCCCCACCCCTGCCAGACCTTCTCACGCCAGGCGGCAAAGGCGGCGCTGAAGCCGTCCAGGGAGAGCTCGCCGCGTTCGCCGCTGCGCCGGTCCTTGACCTCGACCACCCCATTCTGGATGCCCTTGGCCCCGACCACCAGCTGGAGCGGGAAACCGAGCAGGTCCGCGTCCTTGAACTTGAACCCCGGGCGCTCGTCCCTGTCGTCGAGCAGGCAGTCCACCCCCAGCTCCCGCACTGCGGCATAGACCTTCTCGGCCTGGGCCAGCACGGTCTCGTCCCTGACGTTCAGGGCCAGCACGGCCGCTTCGTAGGGCGCTATGGGCGGGGGAAAGAAAATTCCGTCCTTGTCGTGGTTCTGCTCGATGGCCGCGGCAACGATGCGGCTGACGCCGATACCATAGCAGCCCATGATCATGAGCTGCTCCCTGCCGTTCTCGTCCAGGAAGACTGCGTCCATGGCCTTGCTGTACTTCGTGCCCAGCTTGAACACGTGACCGACCTCGATGCCCCTGGGAAGCGTCATGGGGCTGCCGCACTTGGGGCAGACATCCTCCAGGGTCACGTTGCGCAGGTCGGCGAACCCGTCCAGGCCGACGTCCCTGCGCAGGTCCACGTGCAGCAGGTGGGTGTCGCCCTTGTTCGCCCCGGTGACCCAGTCCGTGGCCGTACGCAGCTCCAGGTCGGCCACGATCCGTTTCACCGGAAGCCCCACCGGGCCGGCAAACCCCACAGGCGCTCCAGTGATCTCCTGCACCGTGTCCGGGGGGGCCATGGCCAGCTCCTGGACGTCCAAATGATTCTTGAGCTTGGTCTCGTTCAGCTCCCGGTCGCCGCGCACCAGAGCGGCCACGGGCTCTCCGTCCGCCAGGTAGAGCATGGTCTTGACGATGCGCTGCGCCGGCAGGTTCAAGAACGCCGCCACCTCCTCCACGGTATGCCTGCCCGGTGTGGGCACCTCCACGACCGGGTCGCAGGCATCGCTGCAGTCTGGCTTTTGGCAGACCGCGGCCGCCTTCTCCATGTTGGCGGCGTAGCTGCACTCGGTGCAGACCGCAATGACGTCCTCGCCCGTATCCGCCAGGACCATGAACTCGTGGGAATAGCTGCCCCCGATGGCCCCTGTGTCGGCCTCCACGGCCCTGAACGTCAGACCGAGCCTGGAAAAGATCCGGCCGTAGGCGTCGTACATTTCCTGATAGCTGCGGCCGGCCCCGGCGTCGTCCTTGTCAAAGGAGTAGGCGTCCTTCATGACGAACTCCCGGCCGCGCATCAGCCCGAAGCGGGGCCGGATCTCGTCCCGGAACTTGGTCTGGATCTGGTAGAGGTTGAGCGGGAGCTGCCGGTAGGACCGGATCTCCCCCCGCAGCAGGTCCGTGATCACCTCCTCGTGGGTGGGACCGAGGCAGAACTCCCTGCCGTGCCGGTCCGTGAGGCGCAGCAGCTCCTTGCCGTAGAAGCTCCAGCGCCCGGTCTCCCGCCACAGCTCGGCCGGCTGGACCATGGGCATGAAGATCTCCTGCGCCCCGGCCCGGTCCATCTCCTCACGGCAGATGTCCGCCACCTTGTTCAGGGACCTGAGCCCCAGGGGCAGGAAGGTGTAGATCCCCGAGGTCAGCTTGCGGATCATCCCGGCGCGCAGCAGCAGCTTGTGGCTGACCACCTCGGCCTCGGCCGGGTCTTCCTTGAGGGTGGGTACGTAGGCTTTACTGAGTCGCATGGTCCATCCTGAAATTTTTATTTTGCTGTTTCATGGTGTCTTGCCTTTCCTTTTGCTATCGGGATCAAGATCGATCGCCTTTCATCATTCGCTGCTGAAACCACCCGGATACCAAAGAGAAAAGGCACCAGCCGGCGCTTTGATCAAACCGATCCGACCATCCCCTCCCCCTCATCCCTCATCCTTCAGCCTTCATCCTTCAGCCTTCAGCCTTCAGCCTTCATCCTTCAGCCTTAATCCTTCAGCCTTCTCTTCGAGAAACCTCTCCAGTTCGCTCATAAACTCTTCCATGAGCGCGCTCTGGCCCTTGACCTTGCGCACCACCTCGCCCTTGCGGAAGATGATCCCCAGGTCGCGGCCCCCGGCCACGCCGATGTCCGCCTCCCTGGCCTCTCCAGGGCCGTTGACCACGCAGCCCATGACCGCCACCTTGAAGGTCTGGGGCACGTGGCGCAGCCGTTGCTCCACTGCCTCGGCCAGGGCCACCAGGTCGATCTCGGTGCGCCCGCAGGTGGGGCAGGAAACGATCTCCGGCCCGCGCTCCCTGAGCCCCAGGCTGCGCAGGATCTCCCAGGCCACCAGCATCTCGTCCACCGGGTCTCCGGTCAGGGAGACCCGCAGGGTGTCGCCGATGCCCTGCCAGAGCAGGATGCCCAGCCCCACGCCGGACTTGGTGGCCCCCCTGATCGGTGTCCCGGCCTCGGTGACCCCGATGTGCAGGGGGTAATCCACCTGCTCGGCCATGCGTTGATAAGACGCGATGGTGTCGCGCACCGAAGAGGACTTGAGGGAGATCTTGATCTGCTCGAAGCCCCGCTTCTCCAGCAGCCGCACATGTCCCAGCGCGCTCTCCACCATGGCCTTGGGGGTGGGTCCGCCGAACCGGTGCAGCAGCCCCTTCTCCACCGACCCGCTGTTGACCCCGATGCGGATGGGCACCAGCGCTGCCTTGGCCGCGTCCACCACCAGGTCCACGTTCGCGGCCCCGCCGATGTTGCCAGGGTTGATGCGCAGGCCGTCCACCCCGGCCTCGACAGCGGCCAGGGCCAGCCGGTGGTCGAAGTGGATGTCCGCCACCAGGGGCAGGGATGTCCGGTCCCGGATGAAACGAAGAGCGTTGGCCGCCTCCATATCCAGCACGGCCAGGCGCACCACCTCGCAGCCGGCGCTCTGCAGCGACTCGATCTGGGCCAGCGTGGCTGCCACGTCCCGGGTGTCGGTGTTGGTCATGGACTGCACCACCACCGGCGCCCCGCCGCCAATGGCCACCTTGCCCAGGCGGATCTGACGGGTCGGACGGCGGGAAAATGGAGGCTCGGCGTGCTGCGGCATGGGAGTGTTGAGGTACTGCATTTCAGGTTTGAAGCCAAGGGGGCTCCGGCCTGCTGAGCCCCCGCCACGGTCGTTGTTCACCGGAGCGTGACGATCCTGCACCCCTGCGTCCACACTGTCCACCCCGGTCCGCTTCGTCCAAAAGTTCCCTACCCGCTATGGAGCCCCCCGGTGCAGCGCAAGATACCAGCACCACACCGGCAGCAGCGCCGCGGCCGTGCCGCAGGCCACCTGCATCCCCTGCCGCCGCAATCCCGCGGATCCCAGGACGGCAACCGCAGCAGCCCCGAGACCAACCCCCACCACGAACCCTAACAGGTGGGCCAGCAGGTCGGTGCGCTCCCCGCCCGTGCCCAGCATGGCCAGCAGGGCCGCTCCCGCGCCCAGAGGGAGGAGCCTCCGGGACAGGCCGCTGGTCCGCTCCTCCATGACCCGGACAGCGCCCAGCATGCCCAGGGCCCCGAACACGGCCGTGGAGGCCCCAAGGGAGAGATGGGGCGTTCCGCGGACCAGGACATTGGCCCAGTTACCGAGCCCGCCTGCGGCAATCACCAGCAGCCAGCCCAGACCAGAGCCCACCCTGCGGCACAGGGCCATGATGAAGTACCCGCCAATGACCAGGTTGCCCAACAGATGGCCCGCATCCGCATGCAGGGTCAACCCGGTCACCACCCGCCACCACTCCCCGCGTCGCACGGCTGCGGCATCCACCACCCCCAGCTCCTTCCAGGGTATGACCGGGTAGCCGAAACCCGACAGATTCATGTCGCTGACCATGGAAAAGCCGAGCAACAGCAGCATGGCCACTCCAGTGGCCTGACCGTCCCCATGTGCCTGGGGGAGCAGCGGCGGCTCTTGGGGGATGTTCTCAAGCTCATAGGCCTGGATCTGCTCCAGGGCGGCCTCCAGGTGCTCTTGCCGTACCATCAGCCGCCACCGCCCGCGCTCCGGCCGGACGTTGTGGGGGATGCCAACCGCGGTGAGCACCAGGTCCCACTCGGCCACCGAAGCAGGCTCCACAGCACCCTGCTCCTCCTCCATCAGAGCCGTCAGGTCGACCAGCCCCCCAGGCCCACTATCCCTGTTCACGTCCAGATCCACTTGGTAAATTCCTCACAGAAAAAATGTGGACAGAGTAAAGCCCGTGGACAGAGTGGACGGTGGAGATACTTCAAAACCACAAGCACTCCCTGCTCTGCCTTTTGATTCTCTCCACCCGGTCCATTTGGTCCACTCCGTCCACCAAGTCCACCTGCTCAACTCTTGGTTCCCCTGCCACCCAAACAACCAGCTAAAAATACCCCAGGCTGCGCAGCTGCTCCATGGAGCGCTCCTTGGCCTGTGACCGGCCGGAGCGCTCCTCCTGCCCGGCCGGCAGCTCGGTGCACGGCACGCACCCCAGGGAGCGGTAGCCCTGGTCGTACAAGCTGCAGTAGGGCAGCTCCTGCTGCATGTGGTAGGACCAGACATCCATTTCCGACCACTCCAGAATGGGGTGGGCCAGGACGTGGTCGGGGTCGTTGCGCTCTTCCCTCCACTGCCGCCCGGCCCGGTCCGGGTGCTCGTCAGCCCGCACCCCGGACAGAAGAGCCCGAATCCCAAGCCCGGCCACGGCCCGTTTGAGCGGCTCGATCTTCAGGTCACGGCAGCAGCTCACCGGGTCCTCGGCCAATGGGTAGCCCTTCATGGCCACCTCCGGGACGACCACGTGCAGCGCAACATCCCACGCTTTGGCCAATTGGTCCCGAAAGGCCAGCACCTCGGGAAACTTCACCCCGGTGTCCAGATTAACCGCCAACACCTTGCCGTCCGGCAGCTCGTCGACAACATATCGCCGCACCAGGTCCAGCACCACGGTGGAGTCCTTGCCCCCGGTCCAGGCCACAGCCACACGCCCAGGCCCGAACTCGCGGAACAGGGCCTGGATCCTGTCCAGGGCCAAATCGATCTTTTCGTCCAAAATCATCACTACCCGCTCTTTTCCGGAGACGGTGCCCCGAATCGTAGTTTCATCCCAGCAAGACGTCCACTCACATGGCGGCGCGGCCCAGGTTGATGCCGATGGACTCCGCCGTCCCGATCAGCTGGTGTTCCGGGGGAACGGTGCGGCAGATGCCGGCCAGCTCCTCAAGGGGAACGGTGACGATGTCCGGGGTGTGCAGGGCCACCATGGTCCCGAAGTCGCCCCGGGCCGCGGCCGCCACTGCCGAGCTTCCCAGCCGGGTGCCCAGCACCCGGTCGAAGGCCGTGGGCGACCCTCCCCGCTGGATGTGCCCGAGCACCGTGGTGCGCACCTCCAGGTCGATGT
>CAZQOG010000116.1:0-8804 GCA_964594925.1 uncultured Desulfohalobiaceae bacterium | reverse complement strand
CCGCCCCTACCAGAAGGAAGACACCAGAGCCGAATATTCTGCGGATTTGGTTTCCCCATATTCGACGGATTTGGTTTTTCCATGTTCTGCGGATTTGGATTTCCTCTGAGAGGGGCGCGTTGCACGCGTCCGGTCTTGCTTCAAGCTTCCAGCTTCAAACTTCGAGCTTTTCTACTCATCAATCCCGATCACGCCGCAGCCGATCTTGGCCCCGTCCAGCCCGTGGACCAGCAGGCCGCGTCCGATGATGGACCGGGGGCCGGTCAGGGCCAGCCTGTCAAGCCGGGCCTCTACCGTGGCACGGCCATCCTCGTCCGCCTCGATCATGGGCAGGTCGCCGTGGTAGCCCTCCCCGTGCTCCACGGGCATGTAATGGGGACCGACGCTGTCCTCGTTCGGTGCAGTGCAGTCACCATAGACATGGATATGGAACCCGTGGGAACCAGGCGCGAGGTTCATGAACTCTCCCTTGAGCATGAGACCGTCTTGTGCCCCGGTTAAGGTAACCGTGCCAAGGACCTGCTGACTTTTCAGATGATGAACGACAGCGATGGCCCTGGTCACCTTGCCCTGTTCCATGCCTTTGCCGTGCCCCATGTCGTCTGCTCCTGCCCCGCAAACAAACAGGATAGCCAACCCCAGAAACAAAACGAGCACGACCATGCGTCTCGGGTACTGGTTGCGAAGCATGTCTCTCCTCCTTGCCTTTTTGTTCAGGAATATTTTCCTGAATGTAATCTCACATACCGTGTGAACGAAAAAATGATCCACGTTCAGACATGGTAGCAAAATTCCCGTCTTTGCAAACTGATTTTTTTTCCCCTTTGTTGCTTGCTTTTCCCTGCATGCCAGCTGCAGTGCAGCGCCAGGATTAAAAAATACACCCCGGTAAAAGACACGGATTCGGTTGGGCAAGAATGCCCTCGGCCTCTCACGTATGCGCCGACTACGTACTCTTGCACCGGAAGAACCATTTTTGACCTGTCAGTCTGTTGAAAAATTACCCCGGCCCTGAAATGTTTTCATTCCTGCAGATTCGTGTAGATTCTTGGGCAGTACGCATTTGCTTCTCACCCAGCGTCGGATCACCCTAATGCTGCACATATCCAAAACCATCACCGTCCCGGAAACTGAGATCGAGATGCATGCCGTGCGTTCTCAGGGGGCGGGCGGGCAGAACGTGAACAAGGTGGCCAGCGCCATCCATCTGCGCTTCGACATTCAAAACTCCTCCCTGCCCGAGGCGGTCAAACAACGTCTGCTGCAGATGGGCGACCAGCGCATCACCAGGGACGGCACGGTGATCATCAAGGCCCAGTCCCACCGCAGCCAGGACAAGAACCGGCAGGAAGCCCTGGACCGGCTGCGCGAGCTGATCAAAAGCGCCCTGGCGGTCAGAAAGAAACGAAAACCCACCAAGCCCTCCCTTGCTGCGCGACAGCGGCGCATCGAGAACAAGAAGCAGCGCAGCCGGCTCAAGAATCTGCGGGGGAAGGTGGAGCCATAGCCCCCCACCCGAAATGAGAGATGAGCATGACGAAAGGAAGCGAGACCATGAACAAGCGCCTCTGGCTCATTGACGCGGGCTACCTGTTCAATGCCCGGCACAGCGTTCGCAGCGGCTACGAGTTCAGCTACCTCAAGCTCAGGAGCCGGCTGGAGCAGCCCGGGCCCATCTGGAGGGCCTACTATCTGAACAGCACGCCACACCCCCCAGCCGATGCCCAGGACAACTTCCACAACTGGCTGCGCACGGCGCCCCCGGCTGGCCCGAAGATCATCACCAAGCTCTATCCCCTGAAGACCCAGCGTGCGGACAAGGCGTATTGCGAGCAGTGCGGCCGCAAGGTCAGCCTGAGCTGCCCCCACCAGTCCGGCGAGGAACGGCACTTCCTGCTCAACGAGATCCAGAAGGGCGTTGACGTGGGCATTGCCTCCCTGGCACTCATCCACCGGGAGAACTACGACACCCTGCTGCTCTCCTCGGGCGACTCAGACCTCCTTGACATGGTCGAGCACATCTCTGAACGCGGCAAGCGCATCGAGCTGGCCGTATTCCGCGACGGTGTCTCCACCGAGCTGCAAAGCCGGGCCGACGCCATCCACTGGATCAACGACTTCTCCCGCGAAGTGGAGAAGGATGCTTAGAAGATTCCCCCTTGAACCTCCAACAAGCAAACACAAAGGACCCCTCCATGCTGCACAAGCTGTTCACCTTCACCCTTTTGGCAACCCTGGCCCTCACCGGCTGCTCCCCGGACGACCAGCCGGTGGTCAGCCTGCGCATGGGTGTCCTGCCGGTGCTGGACACCCTGCCCCTGCAGGTGGCGGTGCACGAAGGGCTCTTTCAGGAGCAGGGGCTGGATGTGGAGCTGGTCAACTTTGCCAGTGCCCACGAACGGGACGTGGCCATGCAGAGCGGCGAGCTGGACGGCTACTTCGGGGACATGCTCATCTCCCTGCTCATGATCCAGGGCGGGGTGGACATGCGCATCGCCACCGTGGCCTACGCCACCACCCCGGGACAACGCATGTTCGGACTGGTCACCGCGCCGGACAGACGGCCCGAAAGCGGGATGAGCGTTGGGATTTCCCAGTCCACGGTCATCGAGTACCTCCTGGACCGGATGCAGGATCAGGAGGGCATACAGGGGCTCGACCTGGACCGGGTCGAGGTCAGGAAGATCCCCATCCGGCTGCAGATGCTGCTCCAGGGCCAGCTGGACGCGGCAGTTCTGCCCGAACCACTGCTCTCCCTGGCCGAGGACAGGGGCGGGAGCGTCCTGGCGACCGACGAGCCACTGGACACGCCGCTGACCGTGATCAGCCTGAGCCGGCCCATGCAGGAGGTGGCAAAACGCTTTCTGAACGCCTACGGCGAGGCGGTCGAACGCATCAACAATGACCCGGAAGCATACAGGGGGTTGATGACCACCAGCATCCGCATCCCCGAGGAAATGGTGCCCACGTTTCCCGTCTACCAATACGCAAAACCCAGAGCACCCACAGAACAGGAGGTCTGGCGCATGCAGCAGTGGATGCTGACCCAGGGCCTGCTCGACAAGCTCATCCCCTACGAGAAGATCGTGTTTTGACAGGCCATTGAATAATCCCCGCGGGCCTGCCCTCCGTAGCCTTCTGTGAAGGGGGAGCTGGAAACAAGAGACACAAGATGCCCCGCCTTTTTTCATTGGCGGGTGCTGTCCCATCGGTCCTATCAGTCTGATCGGCCCTATCCCAGCACCCGCCTCCTGTTTTCACAGCTGTAGGGGCAGGCCCCTGTGCCTGCCCTTCTTCGTCCCAATCCCGCTACCATGAAAAGAGGGCAGGCACAGGGGCCTGCCCCTACAGATCAACGTATCGCCAAAAATTCTGATTCTGCTAGGGCGGTTGGCTACCGCCCTGCCTTAGGGTGGAGCCTTTTCTTTACCCGATGAAATGATTACCCTTCCCTGGAAGACAAACGACCGTTCCCCAAAAGGCAGGCCCCATGACTTTGCGCTGTTTCACATCTTTGTGCATACTTTTCCTGTCCTTCCTTGGCATGTCCTCCCCCGCCGCAGCGACTGACAGCCCTGCGCCGCAGGGGTTCAACAACATCGGGTGGGGGCAGCCCGTCGCCTCGGTGCGCAACCTGTCCATTGCGTCAAGCGACGGAAAGACCCTGTTCTTCCACCGGCCCGGTGAACGCTACACCCTGGGGGGAGCGGACATGGAAGAGGTTCTCTACGGCTTTTACGATGACCGTTTTTACGCCGCGGTCCTGCGCTTTCGAGGTCTGGTCCTTTTCAATCGCGTGCTGGAGGCCCTGGAGAACCGCCACGGCGACCCTGACAGGTCGGACGGCATTGCCAAGAGCTATACCTGGCGCTGGCCCGACGTGTTGTTGCGCCTTGACTGGGATGGTTCCTCGGGCAGTGGCGAGGTGCTCATGACCTTCATTCCGATCGCCCTGGAGAGGGAGCAGACCCGCTTGAGCGAAACAGCTCCAAAACCCGGTACTGAGCAATGAACTCTTTTTCCAACGGACACCCATGAAAGCGACACGAAGCCCCGTGGCCATGGCCAGAAAGCTGATTGCCATGAACACCGTCAACCCGCCCGGCAGGGAACGCGCCTGCGCGGAGTACATCGGCCGCATGCTCGAAGACGCAGGCTTCACAGTGGCCTACTATCAGTTCGATACCGATCGGGTCTCCCTGGTGGCCCGTCTCGCAGGAAGCAGGAACAACCCACCGCTCTGTTTGAGCGGGCATCTGGACACCGTGCCTCTTGGAACGGCGCCCTGGAAGCGCGACCCCTTCCGGGGGGAGATCGAGGGGGACCGGATCTATGGCAGGGGCGCTTCGGACATGAAGGGAGGCATCGCAGCCATGCTGCTGACCGCCCTGAGGATGTCCCGGCCTCCCGCCCTCAAGTCCGGCTTGATCCTGGTCTTCACAGCGGGAGAGGAAACCGGGTGCCAGGGGGCCATGCATCTGGCGGGCCTGGGATCCGTCCTGGGCAGGGCCGGGGGCCTGATCGTGGGTGAACCCACCTCCAATTACCCCATGGTGGGCCACAAGGGGGCCCTGCGGCTGGAGATCTGGACCAAGGGTGTCGCGGCCCACGGCTCCATGCCCGAGCAGGGTGACAATGCCATCCACAAGGCCGCTGCTGCAGTCATGCAGCTCAAGGATCTCGACTTCGGGGTTGCTCCCCACCCCCTGCTTGGCGGACCCACCTTGAACATCGGCACCATCTCCGGGGGCATGAGCATCAACTCCGTTCCCGACCAGGCCAACATCGGCGTGGATATCCGCCTGGTTCCGGGACAGAATGCCGAAGACGTTCTGGGGCTGGTCCGCTCGGCCCTGAGTGAAGAGGTGCAGATCATGGTCATGGAGCAGGCCGGAAGCATTGCCACGGACCACGGCCACCCCTTTGTCCAGTCGGTCTATGAAGACATGGAGCCCTTGCTGGGCAAACGTCCGCAACCCGCAACAGCACCCTACTTCACCGATGCATCCATCCTGACCCCAGCCCTGGGCCACCCGCCGACACTCATCATGGGGCCCGGGGAGTCGACCATGGCCCACAAGACGGACGAGTTCTGCCAGGTGAGCAAGATCGAGGAGGCCCTGGAAGCTTATACCCGTATAGCCCGGAGATGGTGCCGTGGAGAATGAGGCCTTGTTTCGTCGCAGCCCTTTCATTCACCGGGGCATTCTGCTCCGGCTGTCACCTTTCCAACACATGGTGTGACGTTCCCATGTCCCGCATCCTCGTCATCGGCCACGTCAACCAGGACATCCCCCTCCGCCTGAGCGGCTCCCTGTGCAGCGGCGGGCGCTTCACGGCGTCCTTCTCGAAGCACCGCCTGGGCGGGGGCGGCGCCAACACCGCAGTGGCCCTGGCACTGGCCGGCCACCAGGTCATCCTGGCTGCAGCTGTCGGGTCAGACCCTGACGGCGAACGTCTTCTGGAGGTGCTTGAATCCTACGGCGTGAACCTGAGCCAGGTGGTGCGCCACCCCGGTCAGACCAGGCGTGTCCTCGTCCTCCTGGACGATCAGGGCGAACGCACCATGGTGGTCGAGGACCGGGAGGAGACCCCGCTGCCCGTGGACAGGCTGGTTGAGATACCGGCCAGCTGTCTCTACGCCAGGTCCCACGTGCCCGGCATGACAGGGCTTCTCAAGGAACGGTTGCAACAGGGGTGGGTTGTGGCGGCCCTGCCTCCGGACCTCCAGGGGACCCGTCCCGCCCACGTCCTGCTGGCCTCTGCCGAAGACCTCCCCGACCTGCCCGGCCAGGACCTCTTTGCAGCGGCCCTGCGCATTGGCGGCCCGCATCTCAAGTGGCTGGTGGTGACCAGGGGGAGCAGGGGATCGACAGCTTTCAGCAGCAGCTCTACGATCGAGGTTCCTGCGGTGCCGGCCGAGGCCGCGGACACGACCGGAGCCGGGGACGCCTTTGCAGCCGGCCTCATCCACGGCCTGCTCCGGGACAAGGACATCGAATCGGCCATGACGACCGGAGCCGTCTGGGCCGCCGCCGCCGTAGCCTCCCCCACCTCGGTGCCGCCGGAATCGCTCCGGAACCTGGCCTGAAAGGCAGGCCCGCGAATCCGCGCGAATCGAGGCAAAGAAAGAGATTTTGCCCACGAAGGGGGCGAAGGAAAGGTCAGGAAATTTTGACCTGCGGAAAAGACCCGCAGGCCAAAAGGGGATTCCGGCTTCGTCGGAGAGAAGAATACTCCCTGCTGGGATTGTTGTGGGATCAGAAGTTCTTCATCGCTGCAGGCGAAGGCCCTTCACCCTGCCTTCTTTACCCCTTCGTGACCTTCGTGCCCTTCGTGGGCCGGCTATCTTCTCCTTTGCCTCTATTCGTGGGATTCGCATCGATTCGCGGGCAAGCCTTCACGCCTTGAAGGCAGGCGTGAAGCCGTGGCGCTCGAAGATCTTCTGGGCTTGCGGGGTCTTCACGAAGGCCAGGAACAGCCGGGCATTCTCGGGGTTGTTCCCTTTCCTGATCCGGCACATCCAATACTCCACCTTGTCCCGCTGGTCGATCTCCTCCGGCAGGTCGATGCCCTCCAACGGAAGACCCTGGGCCAGGGCGTGCACGACTTCCGTTGCCCAGACCGGCCCCACGTCCACCCGGCCGCGGATCAGTCGTTGCGGGGTTTCGCGGTGGTGGACCACGGTCAGCAGGGTGGTGCCTGCGCGGACCTTGCGCTGCATGATGGTCTCCACCAGATCCTCGCCGCCGACCTGGCGGTACATGTTCAGGATGTGGCCGGCGATGTCCTCGAAGCGGGGGTTTGGCTGGGAAATTGTAATCTCGTCATAGGCCAGGTCCTGCACCCGCCGCAGCCCCTTGGGGTTGCCGGCCCGGACCATGAGCGCGATACGGTTGTGCAGGTAGACAAAGGTCTCCTCGGGGCGGACCATTCCCTTGTCCTGCAAGAGATCCACGCCCTCGCGGGACACCGAGCTGTAGACGTCCGGCACTACCTGGAGCAGCTCCCCCCGGTACCAGGCACCACCCGCCAGGATCTGCTCGAGCTCCAGCCTGGGGGGCAGGGTCTCGCAAAATATCTTCCTTACCTCGGGATACTCCCGTTGAAACGCCTCCAGCAACTCGGGCATGGCCATGAACTGATTCCCGGCCATGAACAGCACCAGGTCGGCCTCAGGGGCCAGCTCCTGGTTGATCAGGTCTTCCCCGCGGTCCTCGGGGATGGTGGGGTAATCATTCTCAGGCTCATTCACGACTGGGCTCCTGCATCGGCTTGAAAGCAATCAAACCCCATCCTCACCACTTCTCCCTCCCGCAGTCAATACGCTTCCGGGACGAGCCATCACACGGCTGTCACATCGGTCAAAACCCACTCACATCCTTTCTGTCCGGCTGGCGCCCGGCCTATCCGTCCCATCCGTCCTATCGGTCCCATCGGTCCTATCGGTCCTATCCCCCAGGGCGCCCGCCTCTTTTCCGCCATTCACCCTGCTGCTTTCAGCTTCTTGCTTTCAACTTTGAGCTTTGAGCTTTGAGCTTCGAGCTTCGAGCTTTGAGCTTCCAGCTCTTCTTCATCTCCTCATCTTCCTGTACTTGATCCGGTGCGGCTGGTCCGCGGCTGCGCCCAGGCGTTTTTTCCGATCCGCCTCGTACTCGGTGTAGTTGCCATCGAAAAAGAACACCTGGCTGTCGCCTTCAAAGGCCAATATATGGGTGGCGATACGGTCCAGGAACCAGCGGTCGTGGCTGATGACCAGGACGCAGCCGGCAAAGGCCAGCAAGGCGTCCTCCAGGGCGCGCATGGTGTTCACGTCCAGGTCGTTGGTGGGCTCGTCCAGGAGCAGCACGTTGCCGCCCGACTTGAGCATCTTGGCCAGGTGCACCCGGTTGCGCTCGCCCCCCGACAGCATGGCAATGGACTTCTGCTGGTCCTGTCCCGAGAAGTTGAACTTGCCAACGTAGGCCCGGGAGTTGACCTCGCGCCTGCCCAGGTCGATCAGGTCTTTCCCCTGACTGATCTCCTCCCAGACCGTCTTTTTCGGGTCCAGGGCGTGACGGTCCTGGTCCACGTAGGCCAGCTGCACTGACGGCCCCACCCTGAGCGTCCCGTTGTCGGGCTGCTCCCTGCCGGTGATCATGCGGAACAGGGTGGTCTTGCCCGCGCCGTTGGGGCCAATGATGCCCACGATGCCTCCGGGCGGCACCAAAAAGGACATGTCGTCCACCAGCAGGCGATCGCCATAGGACTTGCCGACGTGTTCGGCCTCGACAACCAGGTCTCCCAGGCGGGGGCCCGGCGGGATGTAGATCTCCAGCTCCCGGACATTTTTCTCGCTGTCCTGGCCCAGCATGGACTCGTAGGCATTGATCCGGGCCTTGCTCTTGGCGTGCCTGCCCTTGGGGGACATGCGGATCCACTCCAGCTCCCGCTCCAAGGTCTTGGCCCGCTGGGACTCGGCCTTGTCCTCGTTCTTGAGCCGCTGCTCCTTCTGCTCCAGCCACGAGGAGTAGTTTCCCTTCCAGGGGATGCCCCGTCCCCGGTCCAGCTCCAGGATCCAGCCGGCCACGTTGTCCAGGAAGTAGCGGTCGTGGGTCACGGCAATGACCGTGCCCGGGTAGTGCTGCAGGTGCTTCTCCAGCCAGGCCACGGTCTCCGCGTCCAGGTGGTTGGTGGGCTCGTCCAGGAGCAGGATATCCGGTTTCTTAAGAAGCAGGCGGCAAAGAGCGACCCGACGGCGTTCGCCCCCGGAGATTATTTTTATCGGCGTATCCTTGGGAGGACAGCGCAAAGCATCCATGGCC